>QHOX01000030.1:20659-29890 GCA_003219465.1 Verrucomicrobiota bacterium
CACCAGTCTTGCGCGGAACAGTAAGTGCTCGCTCGGGATTTGAAAACGCGACGGTCGATCTCTACGGTATTGATCCCGCCCTGCACGCGCAGACGACTGACATTCTCCGCCAGTTGATCGACGGCAACTTTGATGATTTTCGAAATAACACCAGCTCGATTATCATCGGTTCGAGCCTGGGAGAAGTACTTCAGGCCGGTGTCGGCGACACGGTGCAATTGCTCGCGCCCAACGGCGAGTACTGGAGGTTCAATGTTGCGGCAATCGCTCGCGCAGGGATTGGCTCTATCGATTCAACCCGCATTTATTCGCATGCCAAGATCGCCCAGGCATTGCTGCAACAGCCCTCCGGCGCATCCATGATCATCTACAAACTGCGCGACCGGAATCGTGCGCCGGTGTTGGCCAGCCGGTTCGAAACGCTTTTCCAGCACAATGCCCTTAGCTGGCAGGAACGCGAGGAGAGCACGCTTCAGCTTTTTCTAACGTTGAGAATGTCCGTCGCGATTACTGTCTCTCTTATCATCCTGCTCGCCGGCTTCGGTATTTTTAATGTCCTTACCATGTCGGTGCTGGCGAAAATTAAAGAGATTGCGATTTTGCGGTCCATGGGGTACCGCCGGAGGGACATCAGCGCAATCTTTCTCTGGCAGGGCGCATTGATCGCTGCGGCTGGATCGGTGCTTGGTTGCGTGCTCGGGGCGTTAATGACCTGGGGCGTATCGCATATTCCCATTCATCTCCGTGGGTTGCTTTACACAAATTATTTTTTGGTCACGTGGGACTGGCACCATTACCTTTTTGCGACGTTCCTCGCCCTTGCGGCTGTGTTCATCGCAAGTTACGTCCCAGCACGGCGCGCCGCTGAGTTGCCACCGGTGGTTACCATTCGGGGATCCCGATGAGCGCAGAAGTTAGCCTCAGTTGCGAACAAATCGAACGCTACCTGGGCGAAGAAGAGGAACGCGTGCACGCGTTGCGCGGAGTGTCTCTCGAGGTTGAGGCCGGTAGCGTCCACGCCGTGGTCGGTCCGTCGGGGTGTGGCAAAAGTTCGTTGTTGTATATTCTGGGTTTGCTCGATACACCCGACGCCGGTCGCGTTTTAATCGAAACCGAAACGGTGTCGCACCTAACCGACGATGAGCTAGCGCAGAAGCGGAACAAATTCATCGGCTTCATTTTTCAGTTTCATTTCTTGATGGAGGATTTCACCGCGCAGGAGAACGTGGTGATCCCGATGCGCAAGTTGGAACAGCTTTCCGATAACGAGATGCGCGCCCGCGCTGCTGGCCTGCTGGAAGCGGTTGGCTTAGGCGACAAACTGCGCAGACCGAGCCGTCATCTCTCCGGAGGCGAACAACAACGTGTGGCCATCGCGCGCGCGCTCGCTAATGACCCGCGCGTGATCCTGGCGGACGAACCCACCGGCAACCTCGACACTGCGAATTCCGAACGCGCCTTCGAACTGCTGCAGAATCTTGTGCACGAACACGGCAAAGCCTTGCTCCTCGCAACGCATAACCCGGCGATCGCCGAAGCATGCGATTGGATCCACGAGATGCGCGACGGGCGCATCGTCGAGAGCCATCACCGCAATGCGCGACGTTAAGCGTCGTCTAGCTTTTTTTGTAGCCGAACCGTATCTTTGTCTCTGTGAAAGAATCAGCGCTACTGCGGTTCATTGACCGGTATGTAGGACAATTTGTCTGCTGCCTACTTTCTCCCTTTAAGCGCAAGGGTAAAACCACAGAGTACAGACGCATTCTTTTTATCGAGTTCTTCGAGATGGGCGCTGCAATCATGTCCTATTCGGCGCTAAAGTACGTCAAGAGCACGCTGCCGGGTTGCGAGCTACATGTCCTGTGTATAAGCGAGAACAAGGAGTCTTGGGAGCTTCTTAAATTGATGCCCGCGCAAAATGTCCACGGTGTGGAGGCAAAGGGCACGCTGGGTTTTCTTTTTTCTCTGCTCGGCACGCTTGGGGGCTTGCGCCGGAAGCAATTTGATCTTGTTGTCGACCTGGACAAATTCGCACGACTTTCGGCCATCGTCTCATTCCTTGTTGGCGCTCCGCGAATAGCGGGCTTTTACCGCTACGAGTACGAGGGGCTTTATCGCGGTCAGCTCATCGATATTCCGTGCGCCTTCAATCAGAATGAGCACATTGCGAAAAACTTTCTTGCGTTGTGCAAGAGTGCGCTTGCCGAAGAGCAGCACTACCCTAACTACAAGGGAGTAATTAAAAGCGCAGAGATTCTGTTACCGCCGTTTAGGTCCGATCCTGATCTCGCACGGCAAGTGAAGGAGCGGGTAAAAGTGATCTTTCCTGATTGGCGCGGAGGTCACCTTGTTCTGGTCAATCCGGATGTGGGACCTAATCTACCGATAAGAAATTATCCGATCCGCCACTACGTGCAGGTAGTTACTGGAATACTGGAGCGATCGGCCGAGGCTTATATTCTGTTAATTGGGATGCCAGAGAATACCGCAGTGTCCGAGACGATTGTTGCGGGCGTTCGAAGTGAGCGCTGCTACAATTTTTGCGGATGTACCCGCTCGCTTCTCGAGCTCCTCGAGCTCGTAAATTTCTCGGATTTACTGATCAGTAACGACAACGGCCCGGCGCATTTTGCTTCACTTACTCCGACACCTATTTTGGCGCTCTTTAGCACTGACTCCCCCTTTATGTACGGACCGCTGGGCAACTGCGTCATCTTGTATACGTTCTTCCACTGCAGTCCTTGCATCAGTGTTCTAAACAACAAGCGCTCGCGCTGTACGAACAATCTCTGTCTACAGACCCTTGAGCCTGCAAAGGTTCTTGAAAGTGCCATGCGACTCATGGAAGGCCAGGTAACTTATCGTACCATTAATGGCGAGCTGAGCTATCTATAAGGGCTCGATTGACCCAAGGTCGCTCGGTTGCTTCCAGGCACGTTGACCGTTTTGTTGCTCGCATGACGAGAGGTGGATCGCCGATCGGGCGAAAGACGACCCAAGCGCGATCAGCTGTAACTGTCGAAGGCTAAGGGTTAGTATACCAATCGGGTCTACGCCTAGCGTATCCTATAGATCACCCCTTCGCTAGTTCGCGTCACCGGATGGTACCGTTCCGCCAGCAGCCTGGCTAGAATCGGAAAGTCCTGCACGGGGTACGGCGCATTTTTGGGATCGAACCGGAGATCCACGATGTATGCAGGCGGGTGTCGGCTAAAATCTTGTTCTAGCGTCGTCCACGCGCCCGGGACAGTCCACTTGCGAGTGTCGACGCCGGGGATCGGCCCACCGAATACATAGCCAGTGAGTGGAAAGATCAAAATGTAGCGACAGGCGGGACGTCGTTTAGCTTCGAGATAGATGTTCGGCACCTGACCCCAGACGAAAATTCTGTCCTCAGGAGTTGAATGTTCGGACAGATATCGCCCTGTCTCGGAGGGTTCACGTTTCAAGGCCAGCACCAGCCAATGCGAGACTGAGAACGCGACGACGGTGAGTCCCAGCCAAGCGTAGGTCACCACAGGCCGCAGCAGCCAGTGACGCGATTGTGTTCTGCCGGACCAGAGCCGTGCGTAGTGAGGTGCTGCGAGCAGCGCGAGCGGTGGGATCAGTTGGATATAGTAGTGAGGGTAAAAGCGACCCCCTGCTGCGGCGCCGACAGCCGACGCGGCGACCAGCCCAAGAAGCGCCGTCCGCTCCGCGCTCTTGCCTGCCCAGACGCCATTCCTGTCTCGACACGCAATTGCCGCCCCGATCAACAGCGGCAAGCAAGCCCCAATGAACGCCAGCGTGAGCAGAATTCCGTGCTTCCAGAATACATGCGTAGTTGAAGGGTTAACAAGCGTCCAGTAGAACGCCTCGCGAAGGATGCCTTGCTCCTGGAGGATGATCGTCGCCAAACCGAGCGTTGCAAAAAACCCCACCGTGAGCATGGCGGCATGGGCGATAGAAACCGTTCGCGTCAAGCCGCGACTCTTGCGATAACTCGGGAGGAGCAGATAGATTCCGAGTGGCACCGCTGCGATCGCAGCCGGCTGTTTGAGCAGAAATCCTGCGCACAGGAGCGCGCCAGCGGCGAGGAGTTCGGGCCGCACTCGCGACCGGCTCCGCCTGAGCCCTAAAGCCCACGCCCACACCACAGGAAGATTCATCAACAACTCGCCATTGAATGCCAGGTTCTTATACGTCGCCCAGGGT
Source organism: Verrucomicrobiota bacterium (assembly GCA_003219465.1). Classification (GTDB taxonomy): domain Bacteria; phylum Verrucomicrobiota; class Verrucomicrobiia; order Chthoniobacterales; family UBA10450; genus Udaeobacter. The sequence continues at coordinate 24,854 of QHOX01000030.1, forward strand.
TGGAAGACACTGTAAAGCAGCGCGGTGATCAATCCCGTGTCGCGATCGAACAATCGTCTGCTAATCACATACAGGCCGGCCATCGTGCCCAGCGTCCATACCAGGGCGACTACATGCAGCGCCTTCCAGTTATACTTTCCCGCCACCTCGAACACCGCCGCATATGTCCAGAACAGGAGCGGTGGCTTGCGATCCGTCGCGTCCACGTATGGCCGGCCTCCGTCGACAATCTCGTTCGCCACGACGGAATATGGCCCTTCATCGTCGATTGGCTGTGGGTGGAAAAATGACGGAAGACGGATCGCAACCGTGAGGACGACAATCCCAAGCGCGGCTAATTGTAACTGTCGAAGGCTAGGGGTTAGCATACCAATCGTCTCTGCGCCTACCGTATCCTATAAATCACACCCTCGGCAGTTCGCCCAATCGGCCGGTACCGTTCCGATAGCAAGTTGGCCAGAAAGGACCAGGCCGATTCGCCCGATTGGGTCGGGCAGCGTTGATAATGAGACAATCACGTGTCGTTGATTACGCGCGTTGCCGCTTGCCAATCTTTGTTCAATGAACCGGCATTGACGGCGCTTGTAAATATATCGAGCCAGCAGCCGGTTAAGTTAGGAATAATTTCCAAATGAAGTCCCTCAGTAGGGTAAGCTCTCCCGCCGGATTCATCATCTTTCCGGCGAGGAACAAGCGGATCGTTCGTGAGAGCGCGGGCAATCGCGACGCGCTGCTGTGTCATTCTTGCCGATGCGGCGACCGGCAATCTCGACACCCCCAATCACAGCGCGCCTTCGACGTTCTCCAAGAAATCGCGCGACGAAAAAGGAAGGCGTTGCTTATAACGTAACTTTCTGCTCCGCTCCCAAGGCTTTTTTCCTCTCGAAAAGCTGGTCGAGAACAGCCTGATCGCTCGGATCCAGCCCGAAAACACGCCAAGCAATGAAATATCCTGCAAGATAAAGTGCCGCGGCCGTCAGCTCCGACAACCATCCATGGATCATGAAGCGAACGAGCAAAGCGAGCGGGAATGGGGCGAGCGCGACGAGCCACGGTTTGATCAGCGCTCGCCACGGCCAACGCCACTCGAGGAGCCACGAAATCTCGACCCAGCGGAGGACCCCTTTGATCAGATAGGGAAAAAAAATCCCGAGCGCCGCCCCGAGCGCACCGAAGGCTGGAATGAGCATGAGATTCAAACCGACGGCGGCGGCGAAGGCGATGGCGGAGTTCATCAGATTAATTCTTGGCCGCTCGATCATAAGAATCGTCTCACCTACCCCCACGAAAGCGTTCAATGCGCAAGCCGCTCCAATAACCGCCACCCACAAGCCGCCTCGGTGGAACGCGGGGCCGAAAATCGTCATGATCGCGCCTCCTGCCAGAGCAAGGACGACGAGCGCTGGCAGCAACAGCATGAGCATCCACCGCGCGAGGTACCCGTAACTCGCCTCAGCGTCGCGGATCTGGCCGGCTGCGATTTGACGCGCAACGATGGGCGTAAATATCGGTGTAAAAGACTGGCTCACCTTGCGCAGACCGCTCCCTACTTCGACCGCCGCAGCGTAGATACCCAGTGTCTCCAGCGTCACTGAAGGCACGCGTCCCACGAACCATCCGAGCATTATGAGGTCGATGCGCATGATCGCAATATTGAGCAGATCATATAGAGCAATCGGTGCCGAAGAACTCAGGAGCGGGCGCACGAGGTCATCGCTTGGCCAGCGCGGTACGGGGGTAAACGGGAACAAACGTCGCGCGAGCGCGAAAGCGACGAGCCCGGACGCGAGAGTCCCGGCGATGGCCGCGATTTCCGGTGCGAGTTGTCTCGCACCGAGCGCAAATGCAATGAGGAGGGCGACCGCCGTGCCGAAGCTCTCCGTTAGGCCACGCGAGTAAATGTCGTGCTGCATCACCGTCATGCCACGCGACAAGGCTGTGCTGACGCGATAAAGAGTGACGCCCGGTAAGGCGAGCAGCATCACTGCGGTTGCTCGCACAAACTCGGTCCGCATCCCAATGGAAGGCCCGAACCTCCAGACGGCCCAGAATCCGCCGATCGCTAGGAGAACGCTGCTAGTGAAGGAGATTGCGAGCGCCGTCTTCATGACCCGCCGGCTGCTGGCGCGATCGCCCGCTCCTTCCGCCTTTGCGATGAATGCAATCGCACTGTAGTCGAATCCTAGCGTGGAAAACTTGCTCAGAAGGTCCATGGTGGCCCATGCCAGACCAAAGATGCCAAGGACCGCGCTGCCGAGCAGGCGCGCGACCAGAAAGGTGAAGATCCCGCGGAGATTGGAAGCAAAAAAGGCGATCGTGTTGATGAATGCGCCGCGTGCAAGCGCTGCTCCGTGCACGGAATAGTCGGTCGCCAACGTTTGAGGCACGGAGTCCGCGTCTCGATCCATGTCAGTCATGGGCGTCGGGCCGCTGCATCGCGGTAAACCTTTAGGGTCTCGCGCGCACAATGGTCCCAGGAAAAGTCCCGAGCGCGTGACAACCCTTGTTCGCCCAGAGATTGGCGCAGACCGGTTGACCTGACGAAATCACGCAGCGCGCTCGCGAGCCCGTCGAGATCGCCCGCCGGGAAAAGGAGGGCGGCGCCGGCCGTGATCTCACGGAGCGCCGCAATGTCGCTCGCCACCACTGGACAACCGCACGCCATGGCTTCTAAAACTGGCAATCCGAACCCTTCGTAAATCGATGGTTGAATCAGGCCGCCAGCAGCTTGAATCAGCGTGACCAAATCTTCACGTGCGACCGTATCCAGCCAGACAATTCGATCAGCAACCTGCAGGCGATTTGCCAGCCGCACGAGCCCGTCCCTTGCCTTGCGATGCTGTACAAGCACAAGCCGCCAGGGACGCGGGACGGCGTTCGCGAAAGCTGCGATCGCGAGGTCGTGCCGCTTGCTCGGCATGTTCGCCCCAATGACCAACAAGTAGGGCGATTGCGCTCCGCTAAGACACGCCGATCGCTCCTTTGCCGCGGCCAAGTCTTCAGGTGGGCGAAAGCAGGCGTCCGGCGCCGACCAAATCACGGTCAAACGTGCTGCAGCCTCGGGGAGCAGCATGCAAATGCGGTCAGCCGTCGCCTTGCTTTGAGCGACCAAACGAGTCGCCTGCCGGAGCGCGCGCCAAATCGCTTGCCGGAAGTAGACCCTCTTCGCGACGCGCTCGAGACCTTGCAAGTGCAGGTCGGGTCTTTCAATCGCCATCACATCGTGAACAGTCACCACACTCGCGCATGGCAAGCCGCGCGGCATCGTGTTATGTGGACTGTGGAAGACATCGACGTCCGTGAAAGATGCATAGCACTGGGGCCAGACCAATGGCCACGGCGAAGTCGGTCCCGCCCGAATTGTCAATGCCGAGGTATTCGCTGCATGCGAGAGCGGCCGAGGGGCGAGTGGATGCGCCCAGAAGAAAAAATGATCGGAGCGAGCCAGGTCCGGCAACCTGTCTACCAAAGCGTGCACATAAGCACCAATGCCACTCGGTTTTTCTCGGACGTATCGCGCGTCGATGGCGACCCGCAAAGAGTTCGTGGAGCGAGGTGGCGGGGCCCGATACATTATGCGGTGCGGAGAAGGTTACTTCCGAGTCTGGTTGTAGTGAAGGCTTTTAATAGGATAATCGGAGTTCACAGATTGGAACGAACGGAAGCAGCATGAAGAAAATATTTCTGACCGGTGCCAGTTCGGGCATTGGTCTCGCCATTGCCAAATTACTGGTGGCGCAAGGACACGAAGTCTGGGGCACGTCGCGCAATCTGGAACGGCTCCCCAAGCTGCCGCGATTGCATGGGGTCGTTCTCGACTTGTCCGATCGACCGTCTATCGACGAGGCATTCAATACCGCGCTCGCTGAAGCTGGTTACTTCGATGTTTTGATTAACAACGCCGGAGCCGGTCACTTCGATCCTGCCGAGCTCCTCCCGCTGGAATCCATCTCGAGCCAGTTTCAGATTCTCGTGTTCGGCCAGATCCAACTGATGCAGCTTGCATTGCGGCACATGCGGGCCCGCGAAGAGGGTTTGATCATCAACGTCACTTCGCTAGCTTCGCGGCTTCCAGTGCCGTTCATGGCGGCTTACAACGCTGCAAAAGCGGCCCTGGCAAGTTTTACGATGTCGATGCAGCTCGAATTACCTGATTCCGGTGTGCGCATTGTGGACCTTCAACCAGCGGACATCCGCACTGAGTTCAACCAGAGTGTGATCAAAGACACGAAGACGGACCCGCACTATGCGGCAGCAGTGTCCAAGACTTGGGGCATCGTAGAGCGCAACATGAACAACGCGCCGAGCCCTGATCTCGTCGCACGCCGTGTTCTCGACTTAGTCAATGCCGTCCGCCCTGCGCCGCGGATTACAGTTGGCGATGTTTTTCAATCGAAAATCGCCCCACTCATCTTCAGATTTCTTCCGCAGCAAGTCCGGCTTTGGGGACTCAGAAGGTATTACGATTTATGAGCGTGGTCTCCGAAGCGGTGATTTTAATGGCCGGCCAGGGATCGCGCTTGCGCGATTCGGAAAACAATTTCCTGAAGCCGTTCGCTCCCGTGCTTGGTCGCCCATTGATCTCATACACTCTTGAGTTGCTGGCGTGCGCCGGAATCGAGCGACTCTACCTTGTCGTCGGCTATCAAAGTGAGCAGATGATCACGCAGCTTCAGCAGTTGATCGGTTCGCGCATTCATGCCTCGTACATCGAGAATCGCGATTGGCGAAAACAGAATGGGATCTCGCTGCTTGCTGCCGCCGGCCATGTTCGCGGACCATTTCTGCTGACGATGGGCGATCACCTTTTCGACAACGCTATCGTCAATCGTCTGCTGGATAGCTTCGATCCTCAACTGCTCAACATGGCAGTCGATCGAAAGCTCGATTCCATTTTCGATTTGCATGATGCGATGAAAGTCCGAACGCGCAAAAATGGAGTCATCGATATTGGCAAAAACCTGGGTAACTACGATGCCATTGATATCGGTTTGTTCGTTTCCCCGGTAGAAATCTTCACGTACCTGGGCAAAGCCA
>QHOX01000031.1 GCA_003219465.1 Verrucomicrobiota bacterium
TTAGGCGCGGGCCGCATCCGCCATCCCGAGTCACCGCGATCTCCTGTAGACCAGAATGTCCGGTCGGGATTATGGCCGCTACAATCCGACTGAGCGTGTCGACCACCGAGACCGTGTTGTTACCAGTATTGGAAACATACACGTTCAGCCCGTCCGGGGTCAGCACGAGTCGAATTCGAGATCTGCCGACGAGGATCGCGGTTGTGACGTGGTTGGCGGCGGAATCGATCACAGCGACAGGGTTGGAGAGGGTCGTTCTCACGAAAGGCGGCGGACTGTAGGCCGTGGTGCTCCAGCCGCCTGGCTGCAAAAACGGGAAACACGCGAGGCCCGGCGCGGTGAGAAATAAACCGGGTCGCTTGGTATTTTCCATATCTCACCATTCTTCTGCGAAAATTGCGGGCCGAGGTTACTAAAAATGTCTCGGAATGGGAAAACTCTGGGAGAAACTTGGTTCACGGGGGTCACTTTGTTACGAAAGCTTTCGAAGGCATGGCGCTGCCGCTTGGCTAAACATGTCTGTGAAACGCTTGTGCAGTTGTTGCTCGGCAGCATCGCCATGGTCGTTCTCACCTTTTTCTTCCTTTCACTATCCATCTCCGAAATTTCCGAAGCGAAGTTTCCGAAAAAGTTTCTCGGTTGTGCGAACGAGCCTTTCGCTCGCGGTTACCCTGCGGAAAGAGGGTCAGGTGGAGCTCGGGGGGAGACGCCTAACTAACTTGGCGCGGCCTGGATTCTGCGGCGCCCCCCGCACCGCGTCAATACTATTTTTTCGGCAAGGAAAAATATTCAAGCCGCAGGGATAGCCTGCTTTTGCTACGGCTTGGCCTGACAGGCGCGGATCTCGCGGATCATGGCCGAATCGAAGATTCAAAGTGCGATTTGCGGGGATAACATTACTGCGGTTCTTTCCGCAATCCGGCAATCCGCAATCCTTAAAATGTCCCGTCAATACACGCTGCAGCGCGCCCCGGTATCCACATCGATCCATATCGATTACGCCGCTGAGCTGAACGAACAGCAACTCGCAGCGGTCACTGCTCCGCCCGGACCAATCTTGGTGATCGCCGGCGCAGGCTCGGGGAAAACGCGCACCCTCACATATCGCGTGGCGTACCTGCTCGAAAACGGGATCGATCCGCGAAATATTCTGCTGCTCACGTTCACGAACAAAGCAGCCCGCGAGATGCTGAATCGCGTCGCGAACCTGCTGCCGGTGGATGCGAGTGGACTCTGGGGTGGCACATTCCATTCAGTAGGGAACCGAATTTTGCGCAGGCACGGCAGTGCTCTCGGTTACTCCAGCGGATTCACCATCATGGACCGCGAAGATCAAAAGGATTTGATCAATACGGTGGTGGCGAACGCAGGTATTGATCCCAAGGAAATCCGGTTTCCAAAAGGGGATGTGCTTGCAGAGATCTTTAGCTTTGTCGTCAACACGGAGATGCCGCTGGAGGCGTTGCTCGCTGAAAAGTTTCCGTATTTCCTGCCGTTACTCAAAAAGATCCAAGACGTTCGGGACCGATACGAAAAAAAGAAGAAGGCGACGAACTCGGTGGATTTCGATGATCTTCTGCAAAAGACGTTATTGATGTTTCAGCAGCACGAGCGGATCGCGGAAATCTACCGGCGCCAGTTTCAATTCATTCTGGTCGACGAATACCAGGACACGAACAAAATCCAGGCTGACCTCGTCGACCTGCTCGCGCGCGACCATCGCAACCTGATGGTAGTAGGCGACGACGCGCAATCGATCTATTCCTGGCGCGGCGCGAACTTCCAAAACATTCTCGAATTTCCGAAGCGCTATCCGGATGCGCAGGTGTTCAAGATTGAAATGAACTACCGCAGTGTGCCGGAAATTCTGGAGGTGGCGAACGCGGCGATCGCAGAAAATGTTCAGCAATTCCGGAAACATTTAAGCGCAACCCGCGAATCAAAAACGCTCAAGCCGGCGTTGGTCGCGCTCAATGATGGCGCGGAACAGGCACAATTTGTTGCCCAGCGGATTCTCGAGCTGCGCGATGAAAATGTGGATCTGAACGATATCGCCGTCCTGTACCGCGCGCATTATCACGCGCTCGAACTGCAGCTGGAGCTATCTCGCCGGGGCATCCCGTACCAAATCACAAGCGGCATCCGCTTCTTCGAACAAGCGCACATCAAAGATGTGACTTCGTTCATTCGCTTCGTGGCGAATCCGCGCGATGAAGTCGCGTTCAATCGAATGGTGAAATTGCTTCCCGGCATCGGCAACCGCACAGCGGAAAATCTTTGGCAGGCATGGGAAAGCGGTCTCGCTGTAGCCGGGATCGGTGATCCCGGCCGTGAAAAAACGTCAGCACCCGCCGGGGTCATCCCGCAGTCGCGGGACTACAGTTTTGGCGAACGCCTGCTTGCGATGAATGTCCCGGCAAAATCAAAGAAAATGTGGACCCAACTGGCGCATACTCTCGATGAGATCGCACCGGGCGGACAACCGAATCCCCCATCGGAAATGATCACTTCGGTTGTGGAAGCGATTTACGATGACTACGCCAAGGTGAACTTTGCGAATTACCAGCTCCGCCGGGAAGACCTCGACCAGCTCGCAGTGTTCGCCCGCCAGTTCAAAGACGTACACGAATTTCTGTCTCAGTTGGCCTTGATCAGCAACGTCAATGCGGAAGCCGCGCCGGTTCAGACAAACGAGAAAGAGGCGGTCAATCTCTCCAGCGTGCATCAGGCAAAAGGGCTCGAGTTTCATACCGTCTTCGTGATTTGGCTTACTGACGGCATGTTCCCCAGCAGCCGCTCGCTCGATACGCGCGATGCGCTAGAGGAAGAACGACGCTTGTTTTACGTGGCGACCACACGCGCGCGCGATGAGCTTTATCTCACCTATCCACAGATGCGTCTAAGTGGCGGCTACGGCGACGTCTTCCAGCGGCCATCGCGTTTTTTGCAGGAAATTCCAAACGACCTGCTCGAAGACTGGCAAGTAACGAGAAAATGACGAAGCTCGAATGATCGAATGACGAAGATGCGCGTCAGACTTCTTTGTCATTTGTGCTTCGTCATTCATTCGTCATTCGTCATTCGTCATTCGTCATTTTTTTGATGCATCTGTCCCCAGAAAAGAAGATCGCTGGCGTGTTGGTGCCGCTTTTTGCCCTTCGACGAGAGGACGATCTGGGAATCGGCGATCTCGGCGCGTTGCGGGAGTTTATTGATTGGATTGCAGAAATCGGATTCACCCTTGTTCAGCTTTTGCCAATCAACGAAACCGGAGGGGATAACAGCCCATACAATGCGATCAGTGCGATGGCGATCGAGCCAACGACTTTGCACCTCGCGCTGGGTTCACCCCAGGATTTAACGCGCAATGATTTCGCGGACTCGCTCTCCGGCACCGATCTCGCGGGCCTGCGGCGTGGCCGCGTAAAATATCGGCAGGTCAAAGAACTCAAGCAGCGAATTCTTGAGAAGGCGTTTGTGAACTTCACGGCTCGCGCCGATGAGAATCGGCAATCAGAGTTCAAAAAGTTCTGCCAAGAAGAGGCCTCGTGGTTGCATGATTACGCGTTGTTCCGCGTTCTCGTCGAGGAAAATAAAGGCAGCGCCGCCTGGGATCAGTGGCCGTCACCGCATAAGACGATCGAAAATGCTCGGAGCTGGCTGCGCGACCTCCCCCACGAGAAGCAGACAGCCCTCACACGACGCCGAGATTTCTTTTGTTACGTGCAATGGATCGCGCACCAGCAATGGCGGGACATTAAAGTGCACGCCGAGCAACGCGGCGTCGCTCTGATGGGCGACATTCCCTTCGGTGTCAGTTATTACAGCGCCGACGTTTTTTCGCGCCCGAATGAATTCATGCTCGACTGGTTGGGCGGAGCTCCTCCTGAGCCGCATTTCAAGGACGACGCATTCACGCAAAAATGGGGACAAAACTGGGGCATTCCCCTGTATCGCTGGAGCGCCATGCGCGCCAATAATTTTCAATGGTGGCGCGAACGGGTGCGCGCAACTCGACGGATCTTTCATCTTTTCCGAATCGATCACGTCCAGGGATTTTATCGCATTTACGCCTTTTCCTGGCGACCTGAGAGAAACAAAGAATTCCTGCCGCTCAATCAACAGCAAATGCTGGAAAGAACCAGCGGCCGCGCACCGCATTTCGTTCCCCGCGACGACGACACACCCGAAAACTGCGAAGCAAACGAGCGCGAAGGCGAAGAATATCTCCGCGTTATCATGCATGAAGCCGGCGCTGCACGCGTAGTCGGCGAAGACCTCGGTGTCGTGCCCGGTTATGTGCGACCCAGTTTGCAATCGCTTGGCATAGCCGGATTCAAAATTCCGCAGTGGGAAATCCGTGATGGAATGATCATCCCTGGTCAGATGTACGAGCAGCTATCGGTGGCTACTTACGCAACACACGATCACGAGCCAATTCGCGCTTTGTGGGAAGAGGCGCTCGAGCTTCCTAGCTCCGAGGCAGGACAACAAGCGCGCGCGACACTCGACAAGATCGCGATTTTCGCCGGATTGAATTCCAAGATCGACCAGATCGATTACGAGAAAGATTTCTATCCGGCGATCATGGAAGCGCTCTTCAGCTGCAATTCGTGGATTGCCATTGTGATGATCACGGACATGCTGGCACGCAAGTACCGGTTTAACGTGCCCGGCACAAAAGCAAATTTGAACTGGACACGGCGAATTCAGCGCTCGATTGCGAAACTCCGTTCCAGTCGAAAAGAGCGAATGCCAATGCAGCTAATTCATCAGCTGCTGAAGAAGACGAAACGCGTTTGACGTCTCAAACCACCGTCATTTCCGCGCCAGCGGCATTGATGCTGTAGCATGCGCTGTCTTCAGCGCAAAAGTGAAAGCGTTCACATCGTCACGAACTCCGCTGAGGACAGCGGACACTACAGCCGAGCAATTTGTTACGCGCTCTTTTCGATCGGCGCGCCGACTTTGTTGCCCCACTCCGTCCACGAACCGTCGTAGTTGCGCACATTGTTCAGGCCTAACAAATAGGTGAGCACAAACCAGGTGTGACTGGAGCGCTCGCCGATTCGGCAATAAACGACTGTGTCTTTGTCGGGGCTGACGCCGCACTGCTCAAAATAGATTTTGGCCAGTTCAGAAGCCGGCTTGAACGTGGCGTCATCATTGGTGGCGGTCTTCCATGGCATGCTTTTCGCCCCGGGGATATGGCCGCCCCGCAGGACACCTTCCTGCGGATACTCGGGCATGTGCGTGATCTCACCCCGATATTCGCCTGGTGAACGCACGTCGATCAGCGGTTTGCCACTCTTGCTCTGGCCGAGCGCTTCATCGAAAAACGCGCGAATCTCCTTGTCGAAACGTTTCTTCGGCACCGGATAATTTGTCTCCGCGTATTTTGGAATCTCACGCGTCACCGGGCGACTTTCCGCTTTCCATTTGTCGCGACCGCCGTTGAGAATTTTCACTTTCTCATGGCCAAACAACCGGAACGCCCAAAGCGCGTAACACGCCCACCAGTTCGCCTTGTCGCCGTAGAAAATGCAAGTGGTGTCCGGCGTAATGCCATGACGGCTGCAAAGCCGCGCAAATTTTTCCGGCGAAATATAATCGCGAATCACCGGGTCCTGAAGATCGGCGCGCCAATCGATGTGCACCGCGCCAGGAATATGCCCGGTGTCGTAGAGCAAAATGTCTTCATTGGACTCGATGATACGGATTCCTTCATCATTGAGATGTTTCTCCAGCCAGTCGGTCTCAACGAGTGCTTCCGGATGCGCGTATTCAGTTGGATGCGTAGCCATAGGGAAATTTCCGCTGGCCTCCGCACCGAGCAAGGCATTTTGGTTTGTGGCGAACGCACACCCCGGGGGAGCACAGGCTGCCAGCCTGTACTCCCCGGAAACACGCTCAGCGCAAGATCGAGTCCGCCGGATAAGCGACACCGTTCTTCACCACCGTGTCGATGTCCGAAGCATTCTTTATGTCCTCCAGCGGATTCGAATTGAGGATCACCAAATCGGCGAAATAGCCGGTTTCCAGTTTGCCGATATGCGCACCGGTTTCACCGCCGAAAAGTTTTGCCGCGTTCGCCGTTGCGGATTGAAGAATCTGCATGGGCGTGAGCCCGGCCTGTTTCATCAGTTGAAACTCACGAAAGAGCACGGGCCCGTGAATTGTTCCGATGTTTCCGGCATCAGTGCCGGCGGCGATCGTCACGCCCGCGTCTTCGAGCTTCTTCAAGTTTGGCAAAGCGACCGCATAAGTTTTGTTGATCTTATCGAGAGCGGCTTGGGGATCAGCGAGCGCGTCTTTAACACGCTGCGGCAATTTGTTCTCAGGAACCTTTGTAACGTCGAGGGACGCGATCACTTCCGGGTTGCCCCACTTTTGTTCCTCTGGAGTGAGATTCAGTTGGTGCGAAAACGTTCGGCCGTACCGTTCAAACACCACCAGCGTCGGACACACAATGACGTGGCGATCCTTCAATAGCTTCATAAACGCGTCGTCGACCGGTTTATTAATCACGCTATGGACGAGCACGTCCGCGCCTTCTTCCACCGCGGCGCGCGCGGTCTCGAGCTCGGTAGCGTGCACAGCAACGCGAGTTTTGTGCGCATGACTTTCTTCAATCGTTGCGCGGACGATCGGCCGGAAGCTCTCAACCGGATGATCTTTGTCCACGATGTACCAGATCTTCACCAGATCCGGCTTTTGTTCCGTGAGTTTGCGCACGAACTCGCGGGCCTGATCCGGCGTGTCGATCTTCACGATTGGTGGATCGCCGAGATCGAGTTTCTCGCGCGAGACGCTTGAGATGAGCGGACCCGCCACGGCTACACGCGGCGCTTTCGCAGTGGAGTTTGCTTTCTTTCGGACCTCGAAATTCCACATCGGACCGCCGACATCGACGACGCTGGTTATGCCGCTGCGAATGTAGCGCGCAAAAACGTCGTCGAGATGTGATTTCACCCATGCGACTTCGTCTTTATACGAACGAACGCTGTTAAAATCGGCGGCGTCCGGTCGCGTGAACAAATCGGCCGATTGAAAGAAGTGCACGTGCGTGTCGATGTAACCGGGCAGAATGAATTTGCCGACGCAGCTGACCTGTTTGCCGAGCGTGGCGGCATCCTGTTTGCCCATTGAGACGCGCTCAATTTTGTCGCCATTGATGACGACTGTCGCGTTGGGGAGCATTTTGTCGTCAGCGGGATTAATCACAGTCGCGCCGACAAGCGAAATCTTCTCGGCGCAGAGCGCTGCGGTTAAGAGTGAGAACGCGAGCACGAGCGCGACTCTAATCTTCATGCGAGAGATTCCTCGACTTCGCTCGGAATGACAAAGGTTATTCCTTCGATTCCGGCACGGCTTTCTCGGCGGCTTTGAAACCGATCTTGGAATGCGTGCCATCGCAAAACGGTTTTTCGGTCGATGCGCCGCAGCGGCAAAGCGCCATTCGTTTTTCCACCGGAAACTTGTTTCCTTCGGCGTCGATCAATTCCACTTCGCCCGTCACGATGTAAGGGCCGTTCCTGATTGTTTCGATTTTTACGTGAGTCATGGCGGAAATACTAAAGCACCAAATCCCAAGTCCCAAGTTCGCCGCGGCGAATCCGTCCGACGGCGGGCGCTAGGGAAACGCCAAATCTCGAAGCCTTGAAGCGGCAACACTGCGAATTTCTCGGGACACGGTGTAGCGGCGTTTGTGTCAAACGCCGAATCAACTTTAAGGAAATAGACCGAGATCGCTCGCCTCACTCAGAATGACAATACTCAGTGTGTGCGATTTTTGCATTTCTCTGTCGTGCCAGCCATGATGACTGATGCCGACAAGGGCAACGGAAACGGCCCGCGTGCCGGAGGACATCAGTGGCCGCCAACGCCGGATGCCCGTCGGCGGCATTACATGGCGGCACACGTTTCGCGCGCTGCGCCACCGCAATTACCGGTTGTTCTTCTGGGGTCAGCTCGTTTCGCTCATCGGCACATGGATGCAGCAGACTGCGATGAGCTGGTATGTGTACCAAATCACAAACTCAAAATTTCTGCTCGGTGTAGTATCGGCGGTCGGATCGGCGCCGATGATGTTTTCATCCATATGGGGCGGCGCACTCGCTGACCTGTATCCGAAACGCTCGATCCTCGTTGCCACGCAAGCGGCCCAAATGATTTGTGCGTTTTTGCTCGCTGCAGGCGTGTGGCTTGGATTCGCGACGACTTCGTTCATCATCATCGTCGCCGCACTGAACGGAATTGCGATGGGGTTCGACATGCCCGCGCGCCAGGCGTTTACAGTCGAAATGACCAGCCGGGAAGATTTGCTGAACGCGATCTCACTCAACAGCTCGATCGTGAATGGAGCGCGCGTGGTAGGGCCGTCCGTTGCAGGATTAATGATCGGCGCCGTAGGCGTGGCGATGTGTTTTTTTCTGAACGGTCTAAGCTTTATCGCCGTAATCACCGGTTTCTTGCTGATGCGTCTGCCGGCGTTTGAGCGGCAAATCGAAATTGCTTCGGCGGGCGAACACGCGTGGGAGGGAATCGTTTACACCACGAAACATCCGCGTGTGCGTACAATCCTGCTCCTATTCCTAGCGGTCGGCGTTTTCGGCTGGTCCTATGCCGTGCTGATGCCCGCGTTTGCGCGCGATGTGCTCGGACGCGGCGCAAATGGTTACGGGATTCTGATGTCGGCGAGCGGAACCGGCGCGTTCGTCGGTGCCCTGCTAGTCGCGACCTTTGGACATGCTTTCACGCCGCGTAAAATCGCACTCGGCGGCGTCTGGTTATTTTCCGCGACGATGCTGGCGCTTTCGTTCACCAAAAGTTTTCCGCTCGCGCTCGTGTTCCTCTTCGCCGCCGGATTTGGAATGCTGCTGTTTTTTTCAACCTCCAACACCGTGCTGCAAACCATCGTGCCGGACGAAATGCGGGGACGCGTCATGGGCGTGTGGTCGCTCGTGTTCGGCGCCATGATTCCGCTTGGCAGTCTGGAAGCCGGAGCCGTTGCGCATTTCGTGGGCACACCTTTCGCGCTCGCATTCGGCGCAATCGTTTGTGCCGCGTCAGCACTGGTGACCCTGTGCGTGATTCGGCGACGAGAGGCGCAGAATTTGAAATGATCCCAGGCTTGTTTTCGGCGTTTGACACAAAACGCCGCTACAATCAGCGATTTATAATGTGCAGGGCGCGTTTCTCGACGTTGAGCGCGGCTTCTCGGACCGCTTCGCTCAATGTGGGGTGGGAATGAGTGGTGCGTCCGATGTCTTCGGAGCTGCCGCCGAATTCGATCACGGAAACGGCTTCGGGAATTAACTCTGAAGCGAGGTGGTGCAAGATATGAGCGCCGAGAACGCGATCTGTTCTGGCGTCCGCGACGAACTTGACCATTCCTTCCACGTCATCGCCAGTAAGTGCGCGGCTGTTGGCACGGAATGGGAATTTGCCGATGCGCACGTCGATCCCCTGCTCTTTCGCCTGGTCTTCGGTAAGGCCAACGCCGGCGAGCTCGGGATTGGTGTAAATGATGCCGGCGATCGCCTGGTAGTTTACGTGGCCTGCTTTACCGGCGATGATTTCGATACACGCCATCCCTTCGTCTTCGGCTTTGTGCGCCAGCATCGGCCCTGTGATCACGTCGCCGATCGCGTAAATGCCTTCGACATTTGTGCGGAAATGATTGTCCACTTTGATGCGTTTTTTATCGTCGAATTCAATCCCCGCTTTTTCCGCGCCAAGACCTTCGGAGAACGGGCGACGGCCGACTGAAACGAGAACCTTATCTGCTTCGAATTTGAGCTCCTGATCGCCTTTGGTTGCGATCACCGTCGCGCGCCCGTTATCGACTTTTACCGCCGTGACCTTCGACTCGAGATGAAACGTCATGCCTTGGGCGGTGAGCAAACGCTGAAGCAGGTTCGACAGCTCGAGATCGAACCCGAGCGCGATGCGCGGCAGAAATTCCAGCATCGTCACTTCCGAACCAAGCCGATTCCAAACAGAACCGAGCTCCAATCCCACGGCACCCGCACCGATCACAACCAGCTTCTTTGGAGGTTCGGTAAATTCCAGTGCTTCGGTGCTGCTTACGATTGTCTTGCCGTCAAATTTGGCGAACGGCAATTCCATCGGCACGCTACCCGTGGCGACAACGATGTTTTTCGTCTCGATCTCCTGTGTCGGGCCATCCGCGGACTTGACCGAAACTTTTCCGGGCGCGGTGATTGTGCCGAAGCCTTCGAACACAGTCACCTTGTTCGTTTTCATCAGCGATCGCACGCCACTGTTAAATGTCTTTACGACCTTGTTCTTGCGCTCCTGCATCTTCGCGAGATCGGCGCGCGCGCCATCGACGACGATGCCATGCTTAGCCGCCTCTTTTTTCACGAACATGAAATGGTCGGTCGACGTGAGAAGTGCCTTGCTTGGGATGCAGCCCACGTTAAGACAAGTGCCCCCCAGTTCCTTATCCTTTTCGAAAAGCGCGGTCTTCAATCCAAGCTGGCCGGAACGGATCGCAGCAATGTAACCGCCGGGCCCGGAGCCGATGATAACAACATCAAATTTTTCCATAACTCGTTTCTGTCATTCTGAGCGAAGCGAAGAATCTCGGATCATTTTTTGGGGG
>QHOX01000350.1 GCA_003219465.1 Verrucomicrobiota bacterium
TTAAGACCGGCGCGCCGATGTCGGTTCAAATCCTGGCTCCCTCTCAGGGAAGCCCAACCCCAACCCCTACTCCTACACCGACGCCAACACCAACGCCTACTGCGACGCCAACGCCAACAGCTACACCGACGCCGACACCGGGGCAGATCACGCTCAGTGCGCGCGGCTACAAGGTGCAGGGACGCCAGGCGGTGGACCTCTCTTGGAATGGAGCTACGTCGAACAATATCGACATTTACCGTAACGGCATGCTGATCGTCACTGTGCCGAACATCCCCGGTTTCTACACCGACCATATCGGCGCCCGTGGCAGTGGGCGCTACACCTATAAAGTCTGCGAAGCAGGCACTCAAAACTGCTCTAACGAGGTCACGGTGAAGTTTGGCGGCGGCGGGTAGCTTCTTGCGCAATCCGCCTTCAATACGCTTCCCGTCTCCGTTAAAACGGTGCGTCGAACCTGCCATTCTGGCTCGACCGTTAGGAAGCTATCGTTCCCTGATCAAGATTATCGCTTTCGACGTTAAAGAGCCGATTCCAACGGGCGCGATAATTCTCGAACGCGATCTGGCCTCCCAGTTGCATTAGCTGCTCTTCGGAGAACTGACTGCGCAAACGCGCATACAATTCGTCAGAAACATTTGAGGGTGTCTCAGTCAACGCGTCAGCCAGTTCAATGACCAATCGTTCAGTATCATTAAAAGGGTTCAAATCGTCCCCGAGAACGGCGCGCAGTTTCTCATCGCTCAGACCTGCTTTTCTGCCCACGGCAGAATTGATGTCTACTCAGAAGGGACAGCCGACGGGTGCAGCGGCGCGGATTCTTCCCAATTGAATGTAACGCAACGAGACAAGGCGCTTACGACCGAGACCGGCTTCCATCGCGATCCCGCCCCACACGAGACCGGGCAAGCGCATCTGCACTTTGGCTGGCGTAAGATCCTTTCCGAACATTTTGCGCATTACTCCATAGAACCAGCGCAGGTGCCACGGTGCTTGCTTTTTCTCCAAGCCAGAAATTCGAGCCATGACTAATCTGTATCGTTCTCTTTGACGCGTTTGGTCTGACTCTTCGAAGTTACCGGCCAAGGCTATGCGTGCGCCGGCTTTCTTAGCGAGAGAAGCTTGTTTACGAGCGTGTTGGTCGCCTTTTCCAAAAGCATTCCCCACGCGCTTAGTGCGGCCAGCGTCACTACTGAGATCACGAGGAACATCCAGATCGGCTGCTCGCGAATGCGGAGTCCCAGCCAGATGACGTATGGCTGGTGAATGAGATACAAGCCGTACGAATAGATCCCGACGAGACCGAATACTTTGGCAGGTCGTTTGAACAACGAAATGATTCCGACGACTCCGACGATTTCGAGGAAGCAACATGTGCCGGTGGCAAAATCCACGAAAATGTAATCGTAGCGACCGCCGTAGAGTAGCAACGCTGCGGGATACAGGACCAATCCGAGAAACAATCCCATGCCGCGAAGTAAAAACCATTCCACGCGCGCGGTTGACCGCGCGTGCCACATGGCGAGCGACATTCCAAGCACGAACTCGGGCAAGCGACAGATCGCGAAGCCGCCTAGCACCCACAAGCCATTTTGCGGCCAGACCACGAGCAATACGTAGCGCGCGAAAAATCCGGCGGCACACGCGACGAACGAAAACCACCATGGTCCCAAACGGCGCGCCGCCAGAAAGAGCAGGGGAAAGATCAAGTAAAACTGGATCAGCATGGAGAAGTACCACCACGCCGCGTTGAGGTACATGAAATTCATCTGAATATCGATGAAGCGTAGACCGAGCAGGCTCAGGATAATGCGGCTGTCCACCGGTTCGAGACGCGCGACGAACGGAGAAACCAGATAGACCAAATGCGCGACCCAGTACATGGGATAAAGCCGCAGGAACCGCGCGCCATACCATGCGCCCCATCCGACAGCCGCCGGACCTGATTCGGCACGACGCATGGTCGATTGCATGAGCGTCCAGCCGCCTAGGATGATGAAAACGCCGACGGCATGGAAGCCGAGTCCCGATACTTTGAACCAAACCAATCTCAGGATAGTCAGTGCGCTGGCTGCAAGTCCGCTCCAATCGGCGGGCGGAAGAACACCATACTGGAAGTAGGTTCTGAAAAAGTGAAAGTAAGCGACAAAGAGAATCGCCAGCCCCTTTGAGATATCGATCCAAAGGAGCCGTTTCATCGCATCCGCTTAGCAGGATGGACGCAGATCGGTCAAGGGGGCGTTGATTTAGTCGAGCGTCTGACACAGACGGATGCAGCCCCGACCTCATCCAAGTGACGCAACAAATCGGCGGGATCTTCGTAAACTCGATACGCACCTGCTCTTTCAAGTTCGCTCTGGCCGTAACCGCCCGAAAGCAGAGCCACTCCAAGGGCGCGGGCGCGTCGTGCCGCAAGCAAATCCCAAACACTGTCACCGACCACGATCGAGGCGCCGATTTTTGTGCCGAGTCGTTCGGCTGCTGTTAGGAACAGGTCAGGATCTGGTTTGGCATAGCGAACTTGATCTCTTGTCACGACTACTGCCTTCCGGGGATCGACGCCGAGAATTTTCAAACCAATGCCGGCGCTTTCTATTTTGCCACTCGTTGCGATGGCCCACGGAATTCCTCTCTTTGAGAGATGAGCGAGAAGTTCCTGCGCGCCTGGCAGAGGCCGGATCTGCGTCACCATCCGCGCGTAGGCTTCGGCGCGCCATCGCT
>QHOX01000032.1 GCA_003219465.1 Verrucomicrobiota bacterium
GACCTCCAAATACGGTCTTTTCCTCGGAATCTTGAAAATCGTTTACGACCTGATCGTAAACACCAAGTGGCAGCCACACTTCCGGAGAAAAGATCATTTCGGTCGTGAACCCTTTCGGCGCGATGCCGACAATCGTGAAAGGATGGCCGTTGATCATCATTTGCGAACCAATCAGCGAGGGATCGGCGTTTTGCTTTTGCCAGTAGGAATAGCTGACGATCGCCACGGCGCGGCCAGCGCCGGGCGTCTCTTCTTCGGGCAAGAACGTGCGACCCCGCGCTAATGGCACGCCGAAAACGGAGAAGTAATTCGAACTAACCATGGCGCCGAATGCACGGCGCGTGTCGCTCCTTTCGCCAATCCCGATAAGCGCCAGGTTGAAACCCATCACGTCGCTGAAGACAGTGTTCTGCTCGCGAATATCCCGATAAGTCGGATACGAAAAACCGCGGTAAGTTTTCGGGTTCTTTTTATCCTGAGAAAAAACCTGTACTAAGTCATGGGGTCGGGCGTAAGCCGGCGGCGCGAAAAACAGGGTGTACACCAAACTGAACACAGCCGTGTTTGCGCCAATCCCCAACGCCAGAACAATCACCGCTGCAATAGTGAATCCCGGCGCCTTGCGGAGCTGGCGCAGAGCAAGCTTAAGATCGTTCATGTCATCGTTCTCGCGATTATTCGTGCCGCAGAGCGACCATCGGATCGATTTGCATAGCGCGGCGAGCCGGCAAATAACACGCGAGCAGCGCGACGCCGATGAAAAATGCAGCGACGCAGGTAAAACTCAGCGGGTCAGTTGGCTTCACGTCATAGAGTAGACTTGCCATTAGATGCGAGACGATCACCGCGCACAGAAGGCCCACACCGGCCCCGACAACTGCGAGTTGTAATCCTTGCTGCAGGATAATGCGTACGATGTTGCTCTTTTGCGCTCCGAGTGCCAGCCGAATTCCGATCTCGCGGGTACGCTCGCTAACGAGGTAGGAAATCACTCCGTAAACGCCGATGGACGCAAGCAGCAAAGCCGTGAGCGCGAACAGTGCGATCATCTCCAGCGAGAACCGCCTCTGCGACACCGAGGCGGACACCGTTTCGGTCAAGGTTTCCGCGCCGAACACCGGTAACGTCGGATCCAGCGACCAGACTTGCTTTCGGACTTCATCCGCAGTCGCAGCGATGTTCAAATGGCCGCGAAGCAATATCGCCAGATGCTTCGCGCCGGTCTGATAGAGGTTCACATAAAGTTGCGGCACGTCTGCTTGCGCGAGCGATTCTGTCCGCGCGTTTGCGACCACGCCGACAACGGTGATCCAAGGAGAACCTGGTTTCGCTGATTTAAAGCGCTTGCCCAACGCTTCCTCGTTAGGCCAGTAAGTGCGCGCAAGCGCTTCATTCACCACCGCTACTTGTGGAGCGGTGTCGTTATCGAATTCGCTGAACAGTCGACCGCGGAGCAGCGTCAGTCCGAGTAAGTGAAAGTACTCAGGGGTGACCCCGGCTCTTCCGACAACCATAGGTTTTTGTTCGGCAAGATTTTGCCCTTCAAGTGTTATGTAAAAGTGCCCCTCCAGGACGTTCAGTTCGTGCTCGGTTTGGTCGAGCGGAATCGCCGCTGGATCGCCGAGTGCGACTTCTTTCACTCCGGACAAGCTCACGCAGCGATGAATCAGTTCGCGGACAAACGGCGCTTCCTGCGCAGCAGTGGCGTATTTGTCGACGCTCGGGTCGTTCGGATACGGCATCCTCGTCCGCACCGTCATCACATTGTCCGGATTGAATCCCATTCGTACGTTCACCAAATCCCAAAAACTTCGCATCAAGAGGGCCGCAGCAATCATCAGAACCAAAGAGAGCGCGAATTCGACTATCACAAGTGCGCGTCGCGTTCGCGTGCGCTGAGCCGAACCCGTTGAGCCGCTGCCTTCCTGTTTGAGCGCCTGGTTCAAATCGAGTCGGGCGGCTTGGAACGCTGGAGCAAGGCCAAAGACCACACCGCAAACGACAGAAGTCGCCAGAGCAAAAAGCAAAACAGTCCAGTTGATCGAGATTTCATTCAGGCGCGGCAGATTGTCCGGGACGAATCGCAGAACGTCCCTTGCGAAGAATGGAATCGCGAGGCCTGTGATTCCGCCCAGCAAAGAAAGAAGCAAACTTTCGGTTAGCAATTGCCGCGTCAGACGTGCCCGGCTCGCCCCTATCGCCTGGCGCAGCGCCATCTCGCGTCCGCGCACGCTCGCGCGAGCAAGTAAAAGGTTCGCGATGTTGACGCAGCTAATGAGAAGAACCAATCCTACCGCGCCAAATAGCAGAATTAGCGACTGCCGAACACTACCGACGACCTTATCTTTCAGCGGCACCAGACGAACCCGCCACGTGATTTGCTGTGGGTAATCCGCTGGGAATTGTTTCTGCAACGAGGACACAAGGGTATCAATCCGCTTCTGCGCCGCAGCAATCGTCAACCCGGGTCTAAGGCGCGCAATAGCCGTTGGAAGATTCCGGCGATTGCGCGGGGGATGATCGGAAAGCGGTGGACCATAAAAACTCGTTGCCGGCCAAATCTCGATGTTTCGTTCTTCAGCGGATCGGCCTGGCGCATCAAATCCTGGTGGCATAACGCCGACAATCCGGTACAAGTCGGTGTCCATCCGCACGCTTTTGTCCAGAATGTGCGGATCGCTTCCAAACACGCGTTTCCACAGTCCATCGCTGATCACAACCTCTGGGACAAATCCCGGCGAGTTGTATTGCGGGTCGAAAGTCCGACCAAGCTGGGGCTGCATCCGCAAGAGGGCAAAGTAATTCGGCGCAACAGTGAGCTCCCGCACGCGCGCCGGCTGGGCGGAGCCGGTCAGATTATTTTCGTCAAACCACGTTGGCGAAACGTATTCGAAAATTCCTGAATGCTGAAGGTCCTGCCATTCAGGTTGAGACATCCCGACGTCCGATGCGCCGAGTCCTGCAAGATCGTCCTGAATGCTTACCAGTTGCTCCGGATGCGGGTACGGCAATGCCTTCAGCAGAGTCGCATCGACCACACTAAAAATTGCGGTGGTGGCTCCGATGCCCAGCGCCATAGTGATTACGGCGATTAATGCGAATGCTGGCGCTTTGCGAAGCTGTCGAAGAGCGAATCTTAAATCATTCATATCATTCGCTCCGGAGAGCCTGGAGTGGATCGACTTTCGTAGCGCGTCGTGCTGGAATATAGCTGGCAAGCAACGCGACCAAGGTCAGCAGCGCAGCGACGCCGGCGTAAGTCGGAGGATCAGTTGGTGCAGTCGCAAACAGAAGTGTCGTTAGGCCGCGGGTCGCGATCAGAGCGCCAAGCAATCCTACCGCGACGCCCACGAGGACCAGCTTGAGCCCGTGCCCGAGAATGAGTCGCATCACATCGATACGGCGCGCGCCGAGCGCCATGCGAACCCCAATCTCACGCGTGCGCGTTGCAACCAGAAACGCGATCACCCCATAAATTCCCACACCGGCGAGGAGCAAGGCAGTTCCGACAAACGCCACAAGGAGCACGAGATTAAACCGACGCGATGCGACAGACGCTGTGACGATTTGCTCGAGCGGTTTTACGGTCGAAATGGCGACGTCCGAATCGACCGTGCGCAACTCCCGGCGCACGAACTCGGCGACTGTTTGTGCGTCCATGCTCGTGCGAATCACCACACTGAAGTTGTTGGCGAGAAATCCGGCTACAGGCTTCGGAATTTGCGGCATGGGGCCGTAGAACGTCGGAAGGGCTTCTTCAGTGAGCGTGTTGTGCTTTACGCTTGGCACAATTCCAATGATTTCGTAATCGCGATCGGACGTAACGTCTCCAAGCGTTACGCGAAGGTGAGTGCCAATCGGGTCCGAATCCGCGAAGAAGCGCCTCGCCAGCGCTTCGTCAATTACGACGACACCAGCGCTCTCCTTTGTGTCGTGCTCGGTGAAATCGCGGCCGCGCAGCAACGGCATATGCATGGCTGCGAAGTACCCTGGCGTGACCCAACGATGTTGGGCACCAGGCACATCACTCGGGCGCGCAGGAGCTTTGCCCGAAATCAGGAACTCGGTGCGCGCCGTCAGGCCACTCATCGGCAATGCGCTGATCGCGCCTAAAGAGTCGACGCCAGAAACAGCCTGCAGCCGTAAGGCGAGCTGATCGTAGAACTGCTTGGCGACATCACCGGAGTATTTTGCGGGCGGCAACGCCAGGCGCACCGCGAGTGCACGATGGTAATCGAATCCGGGGTTAACGCGTTCCAGTCGCGCGAAACTCTTGATCAGCAGACCCGCGCAAATCAGCAAAACGAGCGACAGCACAATTTCGCTCACGATCAGAGCGTTACGAGCCCGGCTGCGCGAGCGATCCGCGCCAGTTGACGTGCTGCTCGATTTCAGATCTTTATTGACGTCGGCGGAGGCGGCACGAAACGCCGGTACAAGATTTACGGCAAGCGCCGCCAGGACCGAAATGCAGAGACAGAATCCAATCACAGACGGGTCCACTGCGATGTCCCTCGCATGCGGGAAATCGGCGGGTGCAAGCCAAACCAGCAGATCTTTGCCCCAACTGGCGAGCAGGTCGATGCCAGCAATGCACCTTCGCTCAGCAGTTGTCGCAAAATCCGCCAGCGGCTTGCGCCGAGTGCACTTCGAATTGCCAGCTCGTGCTGCCGCGCCGATGCGCGCGCGAGCTGAAGATTCGCGAGATTCAGACACGCAATCATCAGCACAGCGATTACGGCGCCAAAAATTATCCCTAGCATCTGTTTGTACTCGCCGACGATTTCGTCCTGCAACCGCAGCACGCGAGGCGCGGTAAGATTCCCGTTATCTGTTGGAAACTGTTCGCGCAAACGGTCGGCAATCGCCGCAAGCTCAGCCTCCGCTTGTTGCCGGGTAACGCCCGGTTTCAAGCGCGCCATCAACCGCAGAAAGTTCGTTCCACGTTCGGTGCGGCGCTCGTCGGTCTCGAGATTCAATGGCGCGATCACATCAACTTCCGCGTTCGGAATAACCGTACCGCGCGGAAGCACACCCACGACCGTGTAGCTGTCGCCATTCAGAATTTGGGTCGAGCCGATGATGCGTGGATCGCTTCCAAAGCGTCGTTGCCACACCCCGTAGGTGAGCATGACAACCCGAGCGCTATCGGGCTTCTCGTCATCCGGCATGAAGATCCGACCCGCAGCCGCGACGACCCCTAGATTCTGGAGAGCGCCGGAGGAAATCTTGATGCCCTGCAGTCGCTCAGTCTCGCTCGGCCCACGCAGATTCGCGCCCCACGTGCTGAACGCGATCCAATCGCTGATGGTTTGTGATTGCGCGCGTGTGTCGTTCAAATTCGGAATGGAATAAAATGCGCGCGGGACATTCTTTCGTGTGGCCCAAATCCAGACGAGCTGCTCCGGGTTTTTATATTGTGGCGGCTTCAGCAGCACCGCGTTGACGACGCTGAAGATAGCGGTGTTCAGACCGATTCCGAGCGCGAGTGTCAAGACAGCAATCACAGTGAACGCCGGCGATTTGCGGAGCTGGCGGACGGCGAACTTTAGATCATTCATATCATTCAGCGCGCAGCGCTTGAACCGGATTAACGTGCGTGGCACGCCGTGCTGGCAGCAGACACGCGAGCAAAGCTGTTATGGCGAGCAAGGTTGCTGCGGCGATTAGCAGCAGCGGATCATGCGCGGACACCTGATACAGTTGCGCGGCTACCAGCCGGCCAAGCCCGAACGTCGCGACGATGCCGATGACGAGTCCGCTTACGACGGGCACCATTCCTTGCCTAACGACAAGGTGGAGAACATCGCGTGTTTGCGCACCGAGCGCCATGCGCACACCGATTTCAGTCGTGCGTTGCGCGACGCTGTAGGCGACTGCGCCGTAGATGCCGATGCTGGCGAGCAGCAACGCGACTCCGGCGAAGATACCCAGCAACCACGTCATCAACCGCGTCTGACCGACGGCTTGCGCCACGATTGCGTCCATTGATTGCGGTATTGCAATCGCAAGACCAGGATCGACTTTCCCCAATGCCGCGCGCGCCAGCTTCGTCACCGCCTCTGTACTGCGGCGGCTCCGCACATCTATGCTGAGAAAGTTGTAGTTGTCCTGCGCCCACGGTCGATACAGGTCGACATCATCCGGCTCGGCGACTTTGCGCGACCGCACATCTCCCACCACGCCAACGATCTGGCAAGGAATGCTCGCGCTGCCGATGAGCAATGTCTTTCCGAGCGGATCTTCGTCGCCAAAAATTTTCTTCGCCCCTCCCTTGCTGATGATGATGACCTTCTGGCGATCGGGGGTGTCGTGTTGATCAAAATCGCGCCCGGCGAGAAGCGGAATGCCCCATGTCTTGAAGTAGTTTGGCGCGATGTTGTGACCGACGGCTGCGGCGCGTTTATCTATCGGCAGAACCTCGCCGTCAGTCCGCGCGTAAAGGAAGTTGCTGACCGCGGCGGGAAGGAGCGGAATGTCGGCGCTGATCGTTGCGCTCTCCAAGCCGGGCACATCGCGCAACGCAGCGAGCGTTTGTTCTGCGAAACGTGTGCGCGTTGCGACGCCGGAATAGGGCGAGTCAGGCAACGTCACGAACCCGATCCAAACATCATTGCGATAGCCGATGTTTTGTTGACTCAGCCGGATGAAGCTCGTGATGAGCAAGGCCGCGCCCGCGAGCAGCGTCACCGAGAGAGCCACCTGCGCACCTATGAGGACTCTCCGAAAACGGAGCTGATTCGCGCTGCCGCTCATTCCCCGCCCGCCTTCCTTCAAACCGTCGATCAGATCGGCGCGTGCACTTTGCAGCGCGGGATAAATCCCCATGGCGAGGCCGGTCAGGCCCGAGATGATCACTGTGAACGCGAGCACACCTAACGAAAGCTGGACACGCACATCGGGATCGAAGGGTAGAAAATTCGCGGCCATCCGCGGCACAAGTGGAACGATCTGCGAGGCGAGAAACGCGCCCGCGAGTCCGGCGAGGACACTAATGAGGAGACTTTCCGCGAGAAACAGTCTGACAACACTTCCACGTGACGCACCGATGGCCATTCGCAGCGCGATCTCCCGGCGTCGTCCGGTAAACCTAACGAGTAGTAGATTTGCGACGTTGCTGCAGGCGATGAGCAACACGAACGCTACCGCGGCGAGTAAGGTCGCAAACGCCGGCCGCAGGTTTCCGGTAACATCTTCGGGCAACGTCTTCAGCGTCATGACCGACGCGCTGTCGATCTTGTCGGGAAAACGTGTGCGATAGCTTTGCTCCAACGGCGGCATCGCAGCGCGCGCCTGTTCGATCGTGACGCCGGGTTTGAGATGTCCGACGACGCGAAGAAAACCGGAGCCTCGCATGATTCGCTCGTTCGACAGGCCCGCGATCTGGAACGGTTTCGTCGTCCACACTTCCGCCGCCGGTCCGACCCACGAGAACGGCATGTTCGGCAGAACGCCAACGATGGTGTGCGGCACGCCCCCGAGGGTGACGCTGCGCCCGACAACATCTGGATCGCCGCCCATCCGCTTGCGCCAAAAGTTTTCCGTCACCATCGCGACGTCGGCAGCTTCTTCTTCGTTAGGCAAAAACGTGCGGCCCCGGATCGGACGGACGCCGAGCACATCGAAATAGTTCGATGTCACTTGCCCGCCGAGGATTTGCACCGCCTCGCCAAGTCCGGTGAGCGTGAATGCGGATTGATTCTCAGCCCCGAAGCCATCGAAGATCGTCTGGCTCTCACGAAAATGCTGAAAGCGCGGCACGGAGATGGCGAGTTCGAGGAGGTTCCGCTCGCGCGCATTCGAATAAATGTGCACGAGCCGCTGCGGATCTTTGAATGGCAACGGGCGCAGGAAAAGATCGTCGATAAGACTGAAGATCGAAGTATTCAAGCCGATCCCGAGCGCTAGAGTCATGACGGCAATGACAGTGAATCCGGGCGATTTGCGTAGCTGTCGCAATGCGAAACGGAATTCGTTCATGATTGCAGCCAGCTTGAAAGTTTGTTCATCATTCGCTGCGTAACGCGACGATTGGATCGACATGTGAGGCGCGGCGCGCGGGCAGCCATGAGGCGAGCAGCGTCGCGGCGAAAAGCAGCACGCCGACGCCGAGATAAATCCGCGGGTCGACGTCGCCAACTTCAAAAAGCACAGCTTGCAACGCGCGCGATATTGCGATCGCGCCGAGCAGACCAATTCCCGATCCAATCAGTAGCAATTGCAGGCCGTGGGAAAGAATGAGCGCGCGGATCTGCCCGGGCCGCGCGCCGAGCGCGAGCCGGATTCCGATTTCGCGCACGCGCTTCAATGTCGTGTAGGCGAGCAAACCGTAGAGACCGATTGTCGCCAGCAACAAGGCCAGAGCGGCAAAAACGGAAAAGAGAAAACTTAACAGACGTTGCGCGCCCCAGGTTTCGCGGACGCGATCGGTCATCGGGCGCGCATCGAACACCGGTAGTGAAGAATCGATTAATATGACGGCGTGGTGAATCGCGCGCTGGAGGGCCGCGGACGCCATCGTCGATCTTACGAACAAGGTGAGACCAGTTCGCTGGGCCTGCCCTAGCGAGCAGTAGATCACCGGCAGCGGGGCCATTTCGTCAACGGCGTGAAAACGCATTTTCGCGACGACGCCGACGACCTCGCTCATCACCCAGCCCTCATTGTCGTTGCCGACCTCAACTCCGAGGCGCTTGCCGATTGGATCTTCGCCCGGGAAATATTGTTCGGCCATCGCCTGGTCGATGATGATGACTCGCGGCGAATCCTTGGTGTCGCGCTCGTTGAACGTGCGGCCGCGCAGCAGCGGCACTTTCAGCGTTTGAAAATAATTGCCGCCGACCACTTCAAGATCGCTGTTCAACATATCCGAAGGTTGCGGGCGCGGGTTCTCTTCGCGCCAAAACCCGGTTTGCCAGCCGCCCATGAGCGGCCCATTCGAACTGATCGCCGCGTCTTGCACCCCGGGAATCGTGCGCACTTTGTCGAGGAGTGCTTTGGCGAATGTGTCGATCTTGTCGCGGTCATTGTATTTTTGCCACGGCAATTCGAAGCGCGCAGTGAAGAGCGCGCGCGGTTCGTAGCCTAATGAGAGCGATTGCAGTCGCGAAAAACTTTTGAGAACCAAGCCTGCCGCGACCAACAAAGTGAGCGTGAGCGCAATTTCGCTAATCACCAGCCAATCCCGAGCACGTTTGGCCGATGGCGGATCGCCACTACCTGAAGAGCCCTCTTTCAACGCGAGTTGGACGTCCGCATGCGAAGCCTGCCATGCCGGCCATAATCCGAAAAGCACTGCGGTGACCGATGCGATCAGAAACGTGAATCCCAGCACACGCAGATCAAAGGAAACTTCTTGAAACCGAGAAACCTCTCCCGGGCTCAGCGCGATCAATCCGTTGCGAACCCAAACCGCAAATAAAAAGCCGAGCGTTCCACCAAGAAGCGCGACGAAAGAACTTTCGAGTAAAAGCTTTTTGATGATTTGTCCGCGGGTTGCTCCGACTGCGGCATGGATCGCGAATTCTCTCGCTCGCGCTGCACCGCGCGCGGCGAACAGATTGGCGAGATTGGCGCAAGCAATCAACAGAACGAAGCCAACGGCTCCGAGCAGCAGTCCAAGATTCGTCCGGTACTTGCCGACCAGATTATTAATCAACGGCGTAACGACCGCTGTTTCTCCGCGGTTTGTGTCCGGATACGTTTTCTCCAGACGCGCCGCGATCCCCTTCATTTCCGTCCGCGCTTGCTGAACCGTCACGCCAGGCTTGAGCTTGCCCCAAACATAAATCATGGGATGGATCATTCGAGACATCCACACCGCGTTGTTGCTGCGTCGCATCATCGACAACCATATGTCCGTATCCTGTGGGGACGCCACTTGCCGCGGCATGACGCCAATCACGGTGTAACTCTGATCGTGAAGCGTGATTGCCTGGCCGAGAATTTTTGGGTCGCGATTGAACGCGCGCTGCCAAAGCCGATCGCTAATGACCACAACCGGTGGCGCCCCAGCTTTATCTTCCTCTTCGCTAAACGTCCGCCCGATCAGCGGCGGCAGTTCGATAATGTTAAAAAAGTTTCGCGTGACCGCCGCGCATGAAACGCGCTCCGGATCGCGTCCCGGAATTCCGCTGAGATTGCGCGATTCCTTGTGCGTCGCGGCAAGATGTTCAAAAACCGTGTTATCATGTTGCCAGTCGAAATAGTCGGGCAGCGCAACCGAGTAATCCTGCCCGGGTCCCGACGATTCGTTGAGCACCATGATCCGGTCGGCGTCGGGATATGGTAATGGTCGCAACAAAACGGCGTTGACGATGCTGAAAATGGCGGTGTTCGCGCCGATCCCGAGAGCCAGCGTTATGACCGCTACGGCTGAAAACGCGGGATTCTTGATTAAGTGTCTCAGCGCAAGACGGACCTCACTCATAACGCAGCGCCTCCACTGGATTGACGCGGGTAGCGCGACGCGCGGGAACAAAACAGGAAGCAGCCGCAACCAAGGTTAACATCCCGGCGACTGCGAAATAAATGGTCGGGTCGAGCGCGTTTACCTTGAACAAAATGTTTTTCAAGGCAGCCGCCGCAACGACTCCGATCAGCAACGCAACTCCGCCAGCGCCAAGCACAAGCCCAATGGCGAGCTGCCAGGCGCCCTGCGTCATCACCGTTCGAAAAATTCGCGCTGCGTCGGCGCCGAGCGCCATTCGAATTCCGAATTCCTGCGTGCGCTGGTTCACCGAGAAACTCATCACGCCATAAAGTCCAACGGCGGAAAGACTGAACGCGACGAATGCGAAAATCGTGAACAACGTCGCGATGACGCGATTGCCGGAGAGAATTTCATTGTGAAATCGTCCCGGCGTTCCGGCAAAATAAGTCGGAAGGTTCGAATCGAGCGCGGCAACCGCTCGGCTCAAAGTTGGGCCAAGAGTGTCAGCCCGTTGACCCGCGCGCGGACGGACAAGGATCGTGCAAAATTGAGGAGCGGGAGATGCGCCCAGCAATGGCATGTAAAATCCCACGCTCTCGGTTTGCTGATCGAACGGACCTTGCATCAAGGTGTCCGGCACGATGCCGACAATGGTTCGCCACGGCTGCGGTTGACCGGGATTGAAGATTCGCAGCTGGTGACCAATCGCGCTTTGGTTGCCCCAATATTTTCGGGCAAAACTCGCATTCACAATTGCTACCGGTTGCTTTGAATCGACATCGTCGACGGTGAAATCACGGCCTTCGAGGATCTTCAAACCAAGCGTCGAGAAATAATTGTCCGAGACCGATTCGAAATTTCCGCGCGGGCGATCTCGATCTGTGAGATAATTCTGACCGTCGACTTCATACTGCCCCTGGCCGTCAAATGTCATGCGGAAGCGACTGCTCATCGCGGCGAATTCGAACTGCGGATTAGTCCGCAATGAACGCACCGCACGCTGAAAAAATTCCCGCCGTGCGTCATCCGTTGGATACGCGCCTTCCATCAAAGCCACCCGCGCGGCGTAAATGGCGTTTTCATCGTAGCCGTAGTCGAGTTTCATCTGATTTCGGATTGATTTGATTTGGAGTGTCGCCGCGATCAATAGCGCCGCAGTCAGTGCGATTTGTCCCACCACGAGCACGCGCGTGATCGCATTGACAAGGCGACTGCTGTTACCGCGGCCGCCTTCTTTCATCATCTCAGCTGCGTTGCCTCTGGCGCTCAGGAACGCCGGGACGAGACCCGAGGCGATCGTGGCCAGCAGCGTGATCGCGACGGTGAAAACGATTACCGATCCATCGATTGTGAATTTCCAATAATACGGCGCTGGAAAGGGCAGCGTGTTAATCGCCCGAACGTAAAAGTCGACCGCCCAATAGGCGATGATCACGCCCGCCACGGCCCCGAACACTGCAACCAGCAGACTCTCGGTCAACATTTGTCGCACGAGCCTCCATCGGCTAGCGCCGAGCGCGCCGCGAATCGCCAATTCCTTTGCTCGCAACGCAGCGCGGCCAAACTGCATGTTCATCACATTCACGCAGGCGATCAGCAACACGAGGATGACCGCGGCGAGCATCGCCCAGACGGTCTGACGAAATTGCACGCCAGTGAATGTATTCAGCAGCGGTTGCACGCTTGCTGATGTCAGGTCGTGATTTGTCTTGGGATTGTCCTCCGCCAAATGGCGGGCAAGCGCAATAAACTCCGCATTCGCTTGATCAAGAGTCACACCCGCCTTGAGCCGGCCCATTATCGCAGGCGCGGGATTACTCGCCCCGATGCGCAATTCTCCACGCGCCACGGGCGGAAACTCATTGTATAAAGGCGTCCAGAGCTCCTCCGAAACCGGAAACTTAAAATTCGGTGGCATCACGCCGATGATGGTCGCGGCTTTGCCGTTAATTCGGATGCCTTGTCCGACGATGTTCGGATCGGCATTGAAATCGCGGCGCCAGATTTCGTCACCAAGGATCGCGACCTTCTCGGCACCGGGCTTGTTGTCTGCGGCGGTGAAATCCCGCCCGATCACCGGCGCGACTCCAATGATCTTGAAAAGATCTTCGGTTACGTAACCGCCGGTATAACGCTGCGGATTATTTTTGTAAGTGACATTAATGGTCGATCCGCTGAGATAGCCTGCCATCATCGAGAATGATTTCTGTGCCGCTTTCAGATCCTCGTAATCCTGCGCGGTCGGAATATTACCGAGACCGAAGTTGTTGTTCTGATCGCTCGCTTTGGGATCGATCAAGCCGACGGTCATTAACTGTTCCGGGTGCGGGAAGGAGAATCCGCGCAATACGATCGCGTTGACGATGGTGAATTGGGTCGTGGCGCCGCCGATGCCGAGCCCGAGGACAAGCACGGCCAGAAAGCAAAACGTTTTGTCCTTCAACAAAACGCGCAGCCCAACTCGAACATCCTGCCGAAATGAATCTAGAATCATGGCAAATTTCTCCCGCTAGTTGTTAACGATCCACCCATCGCGCAATTGAATGACGCGTTTTCCGTACGAAGCGTTTTTGTCCGAGTGCGTGACCTGCACGATGGTCATGCCTTCGTCATTGAGCTTGCGAAACAGCTCCATAATTTCTTCGCCTTGACTGGAGTGCAGGTTTCCTGTCGGCTCATCAGCGAGCAGAAGCTTGGGCTCAGCGATGATTGCCCGCGCGACACCAACCAACTGTTGTTGACCGCCGGAAAGCTGACGCGGATACAAATCCTTTTTCCCAACGATTTGAAACCGGTCGAGCGCGTCAGCCACTAATGCGGCGCGTTCGCTTTTGCTGTAATGGCGATACGACAGGGGGATCTCAAGGTTCTCGTAAACCGTGAGATCGTCGAGCAAATGATATTGCTGAAATACGAAGCCGATCTGTTCGTTCCGTAACGTGGCGCGCTCTTTCGGCTTCAAATGATGCACAGCCGTATCGTTCAAAGCATATTCGCCCTCCCAGCCGTGGTCGTGCATTCCGAGAATGTGCAACAGCGTCGATTTTCCGGCGCCAGACGGACCCATCACAGACACGAATTCGCCTTCAGCGATGTCCAGATTGATATCGCGCAATACGTAGAAAAATTTTTCCTTACCTAACGGGTATCTGCGTTCGAGATGGCGAAGTTTGATCATAATGAGTTTTCTAGGAGGGCCTCGTTTCAGTCCGCTTCAGACTAATTTCTTCACGGCTTTCAACCGAACCGCTTTGAAACAAGAACGTCAGGGTTAAGTGATTTGCATCGATCAGGCGGATCCCCAACCCGCGAACGTGCGGCGCATCGGGTGATCGAAGATTCGTCGCATCAACGAACTCAAAATCGATAGCGCCATGATCTAAATCGATACGGCGCGCCTTGAGTCGTGGCTGATTTTGAGCGCCGCAAAAATGTGTCATGCGCAGGTCACGGCCATCCAAGTGGTAGACGCTGGTCATCACCGGCGTGCTGTCGTTTATCAGATTCTCCACCACGGCTGAACCGTTGCCGGTGACGTAATAAGTCGCGTTCATCGAGCCGCTGTCGTTACGTCCGCCAGTCCATTGAAATGTGCCCCTCCAATTTCCAGTCAACGCTTTGATTTGCCCGAGCGCCTTGGAGCTCTCTGTTTGCTCAGCCGACAACGCGCAAATAGTCGCCGCACAACCGACGACGATGCACAGGACTTTCGAGTTCATAATTATGTATTGTGACCGAGCACGATCATTGGGTCCGCTTTGGTTGCGCGCATCGCAGGGAGGTAACTTGCCGCCAACGCGACGGCACCGAGCAAAATCGTGACCAGCGCGAACGTTGCCGTGTCGAATGCGCTCACGCTGTAGAGCAAGGATCGCAACGTGTGGGTACTCATTAAGGCAACAACGAGTCCGATGATTGTCCCGGCTGAAATGAGCTTGAGCGACCCACTGAGGACCAGTTTCAGCACATCGCTGCGTTGCGCACCGAGCGCCATGCGCACGCCGATTTCGTGCGTACGTTGAACGACAAGAAACGACATCACGCCGTAAATGCCAACGCTTGCCAGCAGCACCGCGACGCCCGCAAAGACTCCAAGCAAAACCACCGAGAGCCGTCGCGGCGCAATGGAATCAGCAATCACGTCCTCAAACGTGCGCACATTCCCGAGAGGCACCGCAGGATCGATCGCCTGAATTTCGCGGCGAATCGCTGGAAGCAAACCGCGCAGGTCCTGGTTACTCCTGACTACGTAGATCGTCGTGAAGTACGGCGTCTGAGCGAACGGAACGTACATTTCCGGTTTCGGCTCAATATCCAATCCGAAATGATGGATATCGCCGACAACTCCCACGACCTTGATCCACTTCGGATTTTTCTTCGGATCATCATCAAAGGTAATGCGTTTGCCTAAGGCGTCGTCATTCGGCCAGAATTTCTTCGCGAATGCCTGATTGACGATGATTACCGGGGGCGCGTCTGCGTTGTCCGCATTCGTAAAGAACCGGCCTTTGATCAATGGCGTCTCGAGTGCCCGAAAATAATCAGGAGAAACCTGCCTTTTTTCTTCGTCAGGGCTTGGGCTGTTGTCGTTTAAAGGTCGGCTTTCAATCGCAAAAGACCAATCGCTGTTGGTTCCAGCGAGCGGTAGGATGGTGCTGAATCCCGCAGCTTGTACTCCAGGCAGCGCGGCCATACGGCGTTGCGCTTCGTTATTGAAATGGACGATCGAGGAATCGTCAGAGTATTGAATCTTCGGAAGCGAAACCTCGAACGTCAGCGCGTTGCGCGGGTTAAACCCTGGATTCACGTTTTGTATCCTGGCGAAACTCTTGATGAGGAGGCCGGCGGCGCTCAGCAACACCAGCGCGAGCCCGATTTCCGCG
>QHOX01000338.1 GCA_003219465.1 Verrucomicrobiota bacterium
AAGAAGGCGCGCAAATCGAACACGTGCAAAAAATGGACAAGCACCAGTTTTCATACGTGGCTGGACCGCTCGACGCCGGATATTACGTGAACTTTATCTTCAGTGCCGATCCTCAGCTGATTGCAAAGCTGCGTTCGAAATTTAAACTGGATCCCGAAGTTTATCGGCAGAGTTTCCAGCGCCTGGTAGAAAAGAAAGAAAAGCCGGCGAAAAAGTTGGCGAAAGCAAAATAGTTTCGCTATAACCGGGGCATGGCCAGCTTCAACAAAGTCATCCTGCTCGGAAATCTCACCCGCGATCCGGAGGTGCGTTACACGCCCAAGGGCAGCGCCGTCTGCGACCTCGGCATGGCTGTGAATCGCGTTTACACGACCGATAGCGGGGAAAAACGCGAAGAAGTTACCTTCGTCGATGTTGTGCTGTGGGCGCGTCTGGCTGAGATCGCCGGCGAATACTTGAAAAAAGGACGCCCCGTTTTCATCGAAGGCCGCCTGCAAATGGATACCTGGGACGACAAGCAGACTGGGCAGAAACGAACCAAACTGCGCGTTGTGGGCGAGAGCATGCAGTTGTTGGGCAGCCGTCCCGCCGGAGCCGGCGAAGAGCGACCAGCGAGCGCAGGTAGCAAAACCAGTGCGCCCCCACCGAAAGCCTCTGCGCCAGCCGAACCTGACGACGACGAAATTCCGTTTTGAAATAGCCAGGAAATGTTGATGCGCACGGTGAAGGCGAAACGTGCTGCCATGAGAAAATGCGTGGCCGGCTTGAGGATTAAATCGTCGTCTGTTGAGAAATGGGCGGGCAAGTTTAAAACGCCGAAACCGAATCCGTCTGATCCGAGGCTCAACTATCTCATAAAAAAATACATTAGGCGGCGCCAACAAAGAAGACCGAAACTGTAGGGGAAGTCGTTGGCTTCCCAAGTGAGACGCTGGACAGCGTCCCTGAAGTTAAAGTTGTGAACTCAACGGAGGCTTGCATCGCGCTCAATATGCTGCCGACCGTGGGGCCGGTGCGGCTGCGGAAGTTGCTGGAGGTTTTTAAGGAGCCGCAACAAATCCTCGCCGCGAAACGCAGTGAGCTTCGCAAAGTGGAAGGAATCGGCAGCGAAGTGGCCGATCAAATCAGTAACTGGGAAGCGACCGTCGATCTTCCCGCGGAGCTTGGACGCGTTCGTGAATTTGGCGCGACGGTCATCATACAGGAATCCTCTTCCTATCCCAAGCCGCTGCGGGAAATTCATGCGCCGCCAATTGTGCTTTACGTTTGGGGCGAACTGGAAGAGCGAGACCATCACGCCATCGGCATTATCGGCGCCCGGCGCACTACACATTACGGCATGGAGTCAGCGAAGAAACTGGCTTATCAGCTTGCCTATGCGGGATTGACCGTGGTAAGCGGTCTTGCGCGCGGCATCGACACGGCCGCTCATCAGGGAGCGCTCGCTGCCAAAGGTCGCACGATCGCAGTAATCGGCTCCGGATTGGCGAAATTGTATCCGCCGGAGAACGCTGCTCTCGCCGAGAAAATTCGCTCTGGAAATGGCGCAATTGTATCCGAATTCTCGATGGAGATTGAACCAGATCGTCAGACTTTCCCAATGCGGAATCGGATCATTTCTGGTTGGAGCCACGGTATTCTCGTGGTCGAAGCAGGGCTGAACAGCGGTGCGCTCATCACGGCGGCACAGGCGCTCGAACAGGGTCGCTCGGTTTACGCGGTGCCCGGTCACATCAACGCGCCGAGCGCGATGGGATCGAATCGCCTCATCCAGCAGGGCGCGAAGTTGGTCATGGACGCCAGCGACATTCTGGATGACATGCAAATTCTTCTTCCCGAGACAAAACCGTTGCCGGAAGCCGCATCGCGTCAGTTGCCGCCGCTTTCGGAAGAGGAA
>QHOX01000339.1 GCA_003219465.1 Verrucomicrobiota bacterium
ATTGGCGCGAAGCTAAGCTTCGGTTGCATCTCTAAATGTCCAAAACCCTTGTCATTGCCGAGAAGCCCAGTGTCGCAAGCGATCTTGCTCGCGCGCTTGGTGGTTTTAAAAAAGAGGGCGATCATTTTGAAAATGATCGTTACATCATTGCGTCCGCGATTGGGCATCTGGTCGAACTCGCCCTGCCGAGCGAGCTGGATGTGAAGCGCGGCAAATGGAGTTTCGCGAATCTGCCGATCATTCCGGATGAGTTTGAGCTGAAGCCGATTGAAAAAACGAAGGCCCGCTTCAACGCACTCAAGCGATTGATTCAGAGGAAAGATGTCGATCTTTTAATCAACGCCTGCGATGCCGGGCGCGAAGGCGAGCTTATCTTCCG
>QHOX01000163.1 GCA_003219465.1 Verrucomicrobiota bacterium
AGTCCATCAGCAGCGGCATCGGACGGCCGGGGTCACCGCCCCCGGCTACAGGTTCGACTGGGCCCAGACCCGACTCCAGCAGACAGGCGCCGCAGGATTGCTGCGGCGAATTCGGTGGAATGGCTGCTCCGCATTTGCGACAAAATTTGCCTGTTGTGATTCTCATCGTCCGGCCATTCCCTTCACTTAAATAATGCACGGAAATTCCTGATAGGTTACGAGCGCAACGCGGCGATGAGGTGGCGCAGTTCATCTTCAATCTCGGCTGGCGTTGCCACCGTGTGCGCGACTTCCTCACGCAACAGCTGTCGGTAACGCTGTCGCAGTCGATGAAATGCTTGTTTGACGGCGTTCTCAGTCATGCCAAACTCGAGCCCGATCTCCGCTTGCGACGGGCGATCCGGTTCGTCGGAGAGCAATGTGTTCAACCGCTCCAGTAACGGCGCGTTAGCTAATCGTTGAGATTCCTCGCGCAAGCGCGCGAACACCCGGTCGAGCACGGTGAACGCCCAGCGACGATCATAAAGCAGATCGGCGCTCAGCATGTCGCTTCGATCGAACTCGGTGGAATCTTCCGATTCGATCCAGTCGAGCGGAATCAATGTTCGGCCGCCGCCACGTTTAATTGCTGCGGCGTCACGCCGCTCGTTCGCCATGAAATGCTTGAGCGAAGCCAGAAGAAAAGAACGCAACCGGCCCTTTTCCTGTCGCACGGAATGGAAATCTTTGCGCTCTAAAATCAGCGCGAAAAACCCCTGGGTGACATCTTTCGCCTCCTCTGGCCTAACGCCCTCTCGCCGCACGAAGCTATAAATCGGCCGCCAGTAAGTGCGGCAAAGATTTTCCAACGCCTCCTGCGCCGCTGGCGATTCACCTCGCGCCTCCAGCACCACGCTCCAGTGCGTAGTCGTAAACGCGGCGGGGCCAACAGATGCCGGACTGGTCGCGTTAAGCGAAGTCACGTTATCGGGAGCGACGCTCACACTGTAATCACAGTAAAAAGGCGGGCCGAAAGCAAGCCAACATACAGCGGAGCAGACGTTGAGTGGCCGACGCGATACTGCTGCAAATCCGCAGTCTTGCTGGCGGATATCCCGTGGTAGGGATGCCGCGCCGCGGCATCCGGTGGCGCAGCGCGCCGGCGCTACCGATCACGCCGGCAGCACGGTCGAGAGCGTCACCTCGCTGTCGATGGTTTCTTGAACGACGTTTTCTACCGTTGCGCCGACTTTTGATCCGTCGCGATCAACAATCCAGACCTGCTGGCCTTGTTCGAATGAACCGCGCGTCATCACCTTGAGCAACACACCCTCCTCGGTAGCCGGGTTATCGAGGACCTCAATGACGATTGCTTCAGTCTTTCCAAAGTCCGTCAGCAAAGTCAGGCTGTCATCAACGTTCGGCCTTTGCATCGACAGCAGATCTCCGTTTTCCGCTAGAAGTATTCGGCGCTCGCTCCCCTGCCGAGTGTGTCCCGCACTCCCAAACGGATCATTTATTTAAAGCTGTCTCGACCAGTTCACGTCGCGGTGGGGTATGCGCGCGGGGCTTGTCGCGTTTAAGCACGAGATACAAAAACCAGACAATGAAACAGTTCGCCAGCAAAGTGAGTACGCCCACCAAACCCGGTTGATGCCAGAGATGTCGGACCTCAATTGGAATCAGCGCCGCGGTAGCGAAAACCATCAGGAGTTCCGCCCAGCGCTGCTGCATGTACACGCCGATTCCCTCTGTGAAAAGAATTGCCGAATAAAACAGCGCCAAAAGACCGGTGGCCCGCAGGATGCCGTCAGCGAGGATCGCTTGTAGTTTGTTGAGCAGATAAGCGACAGCTCTGCTGTGCTCCAGCAGAATTTCGTCGGCAGTCCAATCCGATAACGCATCAATCCAGCGAGTTCGCGCGTTCACAAAAAGCAGTGAAACACCAAGCAAAACCAGCAACACGCCCTTGCCGATTTTAAAGAGCCCAATCAGCTTGAGATAGCGAACACGCCGCGCACCCTGCAAGATCGCAAGTTCGTGCGGCGGATTACTCACTTATTCCACTATTCGTTCAGACGCGGTCATTACGCAATGATCGGACTTTCCCGGCAACAGATTTCCAGTTTGTTGCCGTCGGGGTCTTCGAAAAAGAAGGCGTAATAACCGGGGCTGTAACCCTCGCAAATTTCGGGTCCCTCCAGATTTTTTCCGCCGGCCTCGTGCACCAATTTTGCAATTTGGTCTACTTCTTCGCGCGTATAGGCCCAAAAGGCGATGCGCGTACCGTTGGGCCGGTGGTCCTTGTCCTGAGTGAAACCGAAAAATTCCAATGGCCGATCGCCACCCGCAGCATAGAACGTATGAAAATCCTCGCCCGGACTTTCGTGAACGAATCCAAGCTCCGGCAGAAATCTTCCGTAGAACTTTCTCGCCACTTCCATGTCTTTCACCCGCAAATCGATGTGATCAAAGCAACGCGTTTTCATATTCCGAATTTCAATCTCATTGCAGCGCAATTCAATCGTGCTTGCCAATGTCGGCGGACCATTCTGTCCCCGGCGAGCCATACGCCGGGGAAAGCGGCAGACGCAATAGGTAGGGCGCGTCACTCCGTGCGCGCCGCCCGTCACTCGCAAACAAACGGCGTGCAGAGGACTGTCCGCCCTACCGAACGGCGATCTATTCAGCTACGAAACGCGCCAGAATCGGTCTCAGCTTTTCTATCGTGGCTTCCGGCCAGAGCTTCCGATCAGTCACCAAAGCCGTATCCAGCGCGGAATGTTCAGGCCAGTTCGGCTCACTGGGAATTCGCGGGATAACGTCTGCAATGACTCTCCGGGCTGTCTCTGCATTTGCGATCAGGTGACTGAAAACGATCTCAGCCGACACCGGTTCCTCTTCGATTTTCCAAGAATCGTAGTCGGTGATCATGGCCATGGTCGCGAATGCGATCTCCGCTTCGCGAGCCAGCTTTGCCTCTGGAAGATTGGTCATGGCGATCACGTCGAATCCGTTGCGGTGATTGAATTCAGATTCCGCACGCGTCGAGAATGCCGGGCCGTCCATGTTCACGTAAGTGCCGCCGTTATGAACGGTGTATCCCAGTGACCTGGTCGGTTCAGCCAACAGGTTACGCAGGTTCGCGCTGATCGGTTCGGCGAATCCGACGTGCGCCACAATGCCTTCCCCGAAGAATGTATGCGCCGTCCTTTGACTGGTGCGATCGTAAAACTGCGAGGGCAAGACCACATCTCGCGGCACGTATTTTTCCTGTAAGCTGCCGACCGCCGCCACTGAAATGATCCAGCGAACGTTCAACGAGCGAAGCGCGTAAATATTGGCGCGGTGATTTATTTCGTGCGGCAGAATCCGATGGCCGCGGCCATGTCGGGGCAAAAAGTAAACCTGACGCCCGCCTAATTTTCCACCGACGAGTACGTCCGACGGCGGTCCGAACGGTGTGTCGATTTTGTGTTCAGCCGTATCGCGCAATTCCTCCATCTGGTAGAGACCGCTGCCACCGATGATGCCGATCGCTGGAGTGTTTTCATTCATGCTCGCCGCGATTTAAGACACGAATTACACGAATTGTCACGAATCTCAGACACCAATTACGCGATTTGTCGGTAGGGCGCGCAGTCCTCTGCGCGCCGATCGCGACGTAAAAGACGGCGCGCACAGGAGTGACGCGCCCTACCTGCCGCCCATGAACGCACTTTGGACGAACATCGGCTGGCCATGTATTGTTTCCGCCCGTCCATGCCCAAATTTTTCATCAAAACCTACGGTTGCCAGATGAACGAGCGCGATTCGGAACAGGTCGCGCATTCGCTCGTGGCGCGCGGCTACGAGCGGGTCGGCCACGAATCGGAAGCCGACGTCGTGCTCCTGAACACATGTAGCGTGCGAGACATGGCCGACCAAAAAGCGCTTGGCAAGATGGGCATGCTCGGGCGGCTGGCGAAAGAGCGCCCGCACGTAGTGTTCGGGTTCCTCGGGTGCATGGCCCAGGCACGGGGCGCGTCGCTGCTCAAAGATTTGCCGCACGTCGATCTTGTCGTTGGCACGCAGAAATTTCACCGCGTGGCCGATTACCTGGATGAGCTGGTCACTACGAAGGCGGCGCGCACGGAGTGCGCGCCCTACCATTCAAAGCGAGCGATGGACGATTTGCGGTTCTCGATCGTTGATGTCGATGAAGAAGTCGGTTCGCAATCGACCATTCGCGACCAGCAACTGATGCCCGGGCAGGCGACGGCTTTTGTCTCGATCATGCAGGGATGCAACATGCACTGCACTTTCTGCATCGTGCCGCAGACGCGTGGAGCGGAACGCAGCCGCTCTATCGCGGAGATTGTGGCGGAAGGGCGCGATCTGGTTCTGCGCGGAGTCAAAGAAGTCACGCTACTGGGGCAAATCGTGAATCTTTATGGCCGCCATGAATTTCCTAAGATCGACAACAAATCG
The DNA here is from genome assembly GCA_003219465.1 of Verrucomicrobiota bacterium. Classification (GTDB taxonomy): domain Bacteria; phylum Verrucomicrobiota; class Verrucomicrobiia; order Chthoniobacterales; family UBA10450; genus Udaeobacter. The sequence goes on from QHOX01000163.1 coordinate 4,450, forward strand.
CCGTTCGTGCAGTTGCTCGAATCCGTAAACGAAATCGAAGGGCTTGAGCGGCTTCGTTTCACTTCCCCGCATCCGATTGGTTTCCGAGACGACTTGATCGACGCAATCTCGCGACTCCCCAAACTTGCCGAACACGTTCATCTGCCGTTGCAATCAGGCTCGAACAAAATCTTGAGAGCGATGCACCGTGCGTACACCGCGGAGAAATATTTGGATCTGGTCGAGCGAATCCGGCGGGCGCGCAATGGCGTTGCAATTACCACCGACATCATCGTGGGATTTCCCGGCGAGACCGACGACGACTACCGGCAAACACGCGAGTTGGTCGAGCAAATTCAATTCGACAACGCGTTTGTGTTTCGTTGTTCGCCGCGCCGGGATACTCCGGCGGCAAAAAGCCCGGATCAAATCGACGAACACGTCAAGGAACAGCGCAATCAAGATTTGCTCGAGGTAGTAAACAAATCGAATCGCCGGATTCTCGAAGGCCTGGTTGCAACCGAGGTGGAAGTGCTTTGCGAAGGCCCCAGCAAAACAAATCGCGCCCGTCTGACGGGGCGAACCCGCACGAACAAGATTGTTGTATTTGAAGGTAACGAGGAATTGATCGGCGCGCTCGTTAATGTGCGGATCCATCGGGCCAATGGATTCAGCCTCTACGGCACGCCAGTGATGCGGTAGCGCCTGTTCAATCGCAAGTTGAAAACCGGCGCCACCTTATCGAGAATCACACGCCAGCAGTGAACCTTCATTCATGATTTACCATCTCTCCCTGCACAGCGCGGGAATTGTCGCAGGGGTTTTCCTCATCGCACTTGGCTTGATTGGTTTGACAAAGCCCGACGTCGCCAGTGTGGTGCAGCGGTTTCCACGCTCTCGCGTTGCCGGAGTTGTGCTGCTCACCATTTGCCTGGTTTGGACCTTCTGGTTGGTCGCGACCATCCAGATGGGCGAATTCTCCAGCTTTCGTCGTCCGCTGCTGATTGCCTTACCGATGGGCTACGTACTCGCGCTGTTTTTCGTGGATGAATTTCTCGCGGTACGCGCTCTCGGGATTCTCTGTTTGCTCGCAGCCGAACCGCTGCTTGATGCGGCCTTTTTGCGCTACGAAACGAGCCGCTTCCTGGTCACGGTGTTTGCTTACGTGCTGATTATAGCGGGTTTGTTCTGGGTAGCGATTCCTTATACCCTTCGGGATCAGATCAATTGGATCGCACGGAGCGCTTTTCGCTGGCGCTGTCTACACGCAATCGAGTTAATTTACGGCGGCGTGATTCTCGGATTTGCGTTTACGCAATATTAGATTGTAGCGGCGGTCTGTGACCGCCGATAGACGCCAGCGAGAGAATTTCGGTGCTCATCGAGCGCCGCTACAGTAAATCGCATGAACCGCATTCTGGTGATCCGTGGCGGCGCAATCGGCGATTTCATTCTCACTCTGCCTGCGCTCAAAGCGCTTCGTGATGCGCGGCCGCAGGCGCAAATCGAAATTCTCGGCTATAAGCACATTGCATTGCTTGCGGAGAAGCGGTTCTACGCGCAAGCAGTGCGTTCGATCGAATACGGACCGCTCGCCAGATTTTTCGCGCGTAACTCGAATTTGCCTGCGGAACTGGCAGATCATTTCGCCAGCTTCGATTTAATCGTCAGTTATCTCTATGACCCCGACGGGATCTTCGAAACAAATCTTCGTCGATCTGGCGTTGAAAATCTGATTTGCGGACCGGCAAGGGTCGTCGAAAACGCGGGCCGCGCGGCGCGGCAACTTGCGCGACCAATCGAGGAAATGGGAATCAATGTCATCGATCTTGCCGCGAGAATTTTTCCTTCGATGGAAGATCGGGAGTTTGCGCGCCAGTTTCTCGCATCGGTGCGGCAACCGATTGTGGCAATACATCCAGGAAGCGGCAGCAGCGAAAAGAACTGGCCACTGGAAAACTGGATTGGCTTATTTTCGCCAAGCAGTCGTTTCGCAGAGTTCGAACGCCTGCTGGTGATCTCAGGCGAGGCAGACAAAGCTCAGACCGACCAATTAGAACGCGAATGGAAGAATCGCGATGTCCTTTTCGCCAGGAACCTGCCGCTGCCTTGCCTCGCCGCCGTCCTTGAGCGCTCGATATTCATCGGGCACGACAGTGGAATTTCGCATCTGGCTGCGGCCGCCGGCGCCAATTGCATTCTACTCTTCGGCCCCACGGATCCAGATGTTTGGGCGCCAAAGAACGAGAACGTGCGAGTTCTCAGGCCACCAAGCGGCAGACTTGATGATCTCCAAATCGAGACGGTTGAAGCAGCTTTCGCCGCCGCACTGTAGGTGTTAAACCGCGAAAGTCGCCAGCACGCCGTTGCGTTTTACAATTCACACAAGCGGCGCGCACGGAGTGACACTCCCCTACCAAAACAGACTTGCTGCGAAATTAGAGTCGGGGACTGGGCTTGCCACTAGTCGCTATAGCCCCGTGGAAATTTCTGGTGCCATTTCCAAGCGCTCTCGATAATCGCGTCGAGGGATTGAAATTGCGGTTGCCAGCCAAGTTCCTTCTTGATTCTCTCCGAGGAAGCGATGAGCCGAGGCGGATCGCCGGGCCTGCGTGGTTTGTCGATCGTCTCGATTTTTCGTCTCGTTATCTTGCGGGACGACTCAATCACTTCTCGAACGCTCGAACCGCCGCCCGTCCCGAGGTTGTAACAGCCGCTGGCAGCTTCGCCGAGAGCCAGAATATGCGCGTTGGCGAGATCGAGGATGTGAATGTAATCGCGAATACATGTTCCATCCGGCGTGTCGTAGTCGGTTCCGTAAATTTCGACGTTCGGTCGTTCACCGAGGGCCACCTGCAGCACAGTCGGAATGAGATGCGTCTCCGGTCGATGGTCTTCGCCAAATTTCTTTGATGCGCCGGAGGCATTGAAGTAGCGCAGGCAGACAAACTTCAGCCCATGAATCTCGTCGTACCAGCGTAGAATTTTTTCGAAGGCGAGTTTGGACTCGCCGTATGGACTGATGGGCCGCGGCTGCGCGGTTTCGTCGATTGGCACCCGATCGGGCGGACCAAAAATCGCGCACGTTGACGAAAAGACAATCCGCCGGACGCCAGTCGCGACCATGGCGTCGAGCAGATTCAATCCATTGCAAATATTATTCCGAAAATATTTGGACGGCTTCTGCATCGATTCGCCAACCAGCGCGTTGGCAGCGAAATGCATCACGGCGTCCGGGCGATAACTGGAAAGGGCAGTCTGGATCTGCTGGCGTTCCGCAAGTTCGCCTTCAATGAAGTGCGTCCGGGCATCAACGGCGCCCCGATGGCCTTCACTCAGGTTATCGAAAATAGCGACTTCATGCCCGTCATTGAGCAACAGCTCGGCGCAAACGCTCCCGATGTAGCCCGCGCCGCCAACGACAAAGATTCTCATTGGCGGAAAGAATGCCGCGTGATCAGCGCGAAATCAAAGCAACTCGCGGCGCGAAGTCCGGCGATGAGCGCGACTGGCGGTGCGTGCAGCCTAATTTGAAGCCGACGTGCGACGGGGACTATTCTGCGCGACGGTTTTGCCTTTCTTTTTTTCCAAGGCGGCGACCATCTTCCGAACGCAATTATGTTTGCAGCGTGGCGCAAGAACTTTCAAACTTTCTTCCTCCGAGCCCCATTGCAGTATGTCGATGTCCACGTAGCGAACACCCCAATTTTTCACCTCCGAGCGCGTCGGCTTATAAAGGTCGATAGTATCGGTGCCGACCAGTGCGTTCCCATAATCGTCGATGACGTATTCTTCGCTCGTATCGGCGAGACGGAACCGCGTTCCGAGCGGGTATCGCGACCAGTCTGAAGCGGCACTCAACACGTGCCGACCGGAAAGATAGGTGCCGATTGCGTTGTGCGCCCCGCTTCCTCCCTCGTGATGCGTGTACGCGGTAGTGCGCACCTTTGGAATGCGCTGTCCACTGGTGAGAGTTGGTTTCGATTGCGTCGCGCAGCCTACCACAAAGCAAGCTAAAGCTCCCGCGAGCGCCAGGTTAAGGCATCTAGGCATCGGCGTGTCGCGCCCTCAATAACAGTCCGATCAGCCGGGGGCAAGCAGTTTTTGCGAAAATTCCCTAGGTCTGGAACAGCTCAAAATAAATCTGACGCCGTGATCCTCCGGCGCGCATCCGCGGTGTCGATTTAGCACGTTACCCCGTGGCTCTTTGCGTCAATTCGCTGGTGCAATGTGGGCACCGTGTCGCCTTAATCGGGATAGTCATCGCACATGCCGGACAATCTTTTGACACCGGCGCGGCGTTTGGGGCCGGGCGCTTCATCTTGTTGACCGCTTTTACGACAAGGAAGATGCAGAACGCAACAATGACGAAGTTAATCACAAGAGTGATAAAGTTGCCGTAGTTCCAGGTGATCGCCTTGTGAGCTAGCGCGTCAGCCGGAGTTGAGAAATTAGTCATCCTATCCCCGCCTGCCTTTAAAACAATAAACTTGTTCGAAAAATCGAGCCCGCCTGTAAGCAAGCCTATCGGAGGCATCAGAATATCTTTCACGAGCGAAGTAATGATACTTCCGAAGGCCGCGCCGATGATGACGCCAACGGCGAGATCAATGGCATTACCTTTGACCGCGAATTCCTTAAATTCCTTCCACATGTCGGCTCATGTAATCAGGTGACGACGATATTGACCAGCTTTTTCGGCACCACAATGACGCTGCGCACCGTCTTACCCGCAATTCGATCTTGAATCTTCGGGCTCGACAGCGCGACCGTTTTCAGTTCCTCTTCGGTAGCGACAATCGGCATTTTCATTCGATCACGAAGCTTGCCGTTTATTTGAATGACGATTTCAACTTCCTCTTCAATGAGCAAACGCTCGTCGTAAGCCGGCCATGATTGTTGGGTAACATCCCCGCGCGCATCGCCGAATTCAGCGCTTAACCTCTCCCACAACTCGGACGAAATGTGCGGAGCAAATGGATTTAGCAAAATCAGGAACGTCCGCATGGCCGACAAGAGGATTGTTTCGACGTTCGTAAACGCGTTCACGAAAATCATCATCTGCGAGATCGCGGTGTTAAAGGAGAACGTTTCGATATCCTCCGTGACTTTTTTGATCGTAGCATGCAGCAACTTTTGCTGCGCCTTGGTGGCATCAACGGCCTTGATTTTTTTGGATAATTCCCATTCGCCTGCCTGATTCTCTGTCATGAGCAAGCGCCAGACGCGCGCAAGAAAGCGCGCGACGCCTTCGACGCCGCGAGTGCTCCAAGGTTTCATTTGCTCGAGGGGTCCCATAAACATTTCGTAGCAACGAAATGCGTCCGCGCCGTGCTGACTGATGACGTCGTCGGGGTTAACGATGTTCCCGCGCGATTTCGACATTTTCTGGTTGTCCTCGCCGAGAATGATTCCCTGATTGACGAGCCGCTGGAAGGGCTCGGGCTTCGAGACGTAACCCAGGTCGAATAAGACCTTTTGCCAGAACCGCGCGTAAAGCAGGTGCAACACCGCGTGCTCAGTTCCTCCAACGTACAAATCCACGCCGCCAGGTTTATTGCCGCCCATCCAGTAACGTTCCGCCTCTTCGGCAATGAATCGCTTGTCATTGTGCGGATCGCAGAACCGCAGGTAATACCAGCATGAGCCTGCCCACTGCGGCATGGTGTTTGTCTCGCGCATCGCCTTCTGGGAGTAACGGATCCATTCTTTTGCCTTTGCCAGCGGCGGTTCTCCGGTGCCAGTCGGTTTGTAATCGTCGAGCGGCGGTGGAATGACTGGCAATTCGTTTTCCTGCAATGCGCGGTGTTTGCCGTTTTCCCAAACAATTGGGAATGGCTCGCCCCAATATCGTTGACGCGAGAATAACCAGTCGCGCAGTTTGTAATTGATTGCGCGTTTGCCAAGGCCGCGTTCTTCCAGCGAGGACGTGATTTTCTTTTTCGCCTCAGCGCTCGTCAGGCCGTTGATGATCGGTGAGTTAATCGCAATGCCTTCGCCGGTGAATCCAAGTGCGGGCTCATCCCCTGTTGGCTGAACAACGATGACAATCGGCAGATCGAATTTTTTCGCGAATTCCAGATCGCGTTCATCGTGCGCCGGCACGCCCCCTATGGCGCCGGTCCCGTAGCCAAGCAGCACGTAATCAGCGATCCAGATTGGAATCTTTTCATTGATCGCTGGATTAATTGCGTACGCGCCAGTAAACACACCGGTTTTCTCTTTCGATAGATCGGCACGCTCCAACTCACTTTTACGCGCGGCGCGCTCGCGATATTCGCGCACTGCCGGCCACTGCTCCTCGGTCACGATCAAATCAACCAATGAATGTTCAGGCGCGAGCACCAGGAATGTACCGCCGTAAACCGTGTCGGGTCGCGTAGTGAAAACGCGAATCTGCTGATTTACATTCTCGATCTTGAAATCGATCTCCGCGCCTTCGCTCCGGCCAATCCAGTTGCGCTGGAGCAGTTTGATTCCTTCTGGCCAATCCAGCTCGTCGAGTCCCTCAAGCAATCGCTCTGCATAGGCAGTGATACGCAACATCCATTGCCGCATCGGCCTTCGCACAACCGGAAACCCGCCAATCTCGCTCTTGCCATCTATAACTTCTTCGTTGGCCAAAACTGTGCCTAGCTCGGGACACCAGTTGACTGGGACATCGGCGACGTAAGCGAGGCGAACGCCGTCCGGATCGGTTCCGCGATACGTGGAAATCGGCTCGGCCCGATTCGTCTCCGGGTTGAACCAGGAGTTGTAGATCTGCAAGAAAATCCACTGCGTCCATTTGTAATAGGTCGGTTCGGTCGTGTTGATCTCCCGTTGCCAATCGTAAGAAAAGCCGATCCGCTGTAATTGGTTTCTAAATTTAGCCACATTCTCACGCGTGGTCATTGCTGGATGCTGACCCGTTTTGATCGCGTATTGTTCTGCGGGCAGACCGAACGCGTCCCAACCCATTGGGTGCAACACGTTGAAGCCACGCATCCGTTTATAGCGCGCGACGATGTCGGTAGCGGTGTAGCCTTCCGGATGACCAACGTGCAGCCCCGCCCCGCTCGGGTAGGGAAACATATCGAGCACGTAGAATTTTGGCTTCGCAGGATCGAAACCTTTCTCGCCGGGATTGGGCGCGTGAAAAAACTTGCGGTCGTCCCAGATGGCCTGCCACTTCGGCTCGATCTGATCGAATGGATACGGTTTGCGGCGCTCGCTGCTCATTACAGGTAAATCAGAAAACCAGGAAATCAGGAAAAGAAACTAGAATTTACTCTTGTTTTCTGGTTTCCACATTTCAATTGAATGGTCATCGAGCTTGTCCTCGCAACGCGCAACAGCCATAAGACGCGCGAGATCCAGCATATTCTTGAACCGGAGTTTAGGGTGCGCGATCTCGGCGCGCATCCCGAAGTTTCGGAGATTCGCGAGGGTGGAACGTCGTTCGAGGAAAACGCGACACTGAAAGCTCTCGCCGCATCCAGACAATTGCCAGCTCTGGTGATTGCTGACGATTCGGGACTGGAGGTTGACGCTCTCGGCGGTGCGCCCGGAATTCATTCGGCGCGTTATGCTGGCGCGAACGCGACAGACAGGGACAAAGTGGACAGATTACTTCGCGAGCTTGCGCGAGTTCGCGCCATAGAGGATGGGCGTCGTGCTCGATTTCGCTGCGTCGTGGCGCTCGCGCGCAACGGCAATCTCCTCGGAACCTTCCGAGGAATTGTGGAAGGAAGTATCGCCGATGAAGCGCGAGGCGACTCCGGATTTGGCTACGACCCGATTTTCATTCCGGAAGGATTGAAGCAGACTTTCGGTGAACTGCCCACCGAAGTTAAGAACACAATCAGCCATCGCGCCAAAGCGATTCGCGCGCTTACCGATAGACTTCGACGACTCGAGTTCGGCGACTAAGGACCAGGAGGAGGCGGAGGAGCCGGAGCCGCTTGGGTGACACCCCCGGCTGCCCTGATCTGATACCCAACTTTTGTGATGCCAACCGATCGAACTTTGTCGAGGACTCCAATCACATCGCCATACATCGCCATCGGTTGGGCGCTGATGGAAATTTTGATATCCTTATTTGCCCTGTGAAGCTGGAATAATCGAGGGAGCACTTGATCATCCGCTACGTACTGGTTGTCGAAGAACACAGCGTTTCCTTCCAGCACTTTGATTGAGACAAAGTCCTTCACCCCGCTTGGCGGCGGGCCAACCGCGGCCGGTAAATTAACGCGAATGCCTTTCATGTGAGTCTGGCTCAGACTCACCATCATGAAACTGGCAAGCAGAAAGAACATGATGTCGATCAACGGGATGATCTCGATCCGCGCTCTTTTTTTTGGAACTGGCGAAAGTACTCTCATCTCTAATACGAGGCGCCTGTCATGGTGAAGGTGATTGGAATCCTAACCTTGGAAACTGTTCCAGGTCTAAATCGCCACTGCCGAAATGCGCTGGTGGCGGCGTTATCCAGGATAGGACTCCCGGTGCTTTGCGCGACGGAAGCGCTAGTGACATTGCCGCTACCTGAATCGACCTCGGCGACGATCACTCCGCTCCCGGTGACGTGCCGCGAACGCGCCTCGTACGGGTACTGTGGACGCGGCGCATATAAAGCGAGGGCTTTCGCTCGCGACATCGACATGGGGCCAGGTGCCTTGATTGGCGTAAATTTTTGCGCGTTCGGTTGTCGCGGCGGCGGTGTTCTTTCTTCGACAAACTCAGGTTGAACATCAGGAGGAGGAGGAGGCTCTGGAATGGGAATGTCTTCCGGCGGGGGAGTCGCCTCAGGTGGGGCCAACACCGCTTCGACCACCTGCGGTGGTTGAGGCGGAAGTTCTACGGCTGGCGCTTCGTGCCGTTGAGAAGCCACAACCGCTGCCAAGTGGATCCCTAAAGCACCACCAACCGCGGTCCAGAAATACCATCGCGGGGGTGGCCTGTAAATTAGCGGTCTCGGTCGCTCTCGCGTTTGTGTCACGGTTTCTGCCATACCAAAATCACCGTGGGCCGGGAACGGCCTTGAGCGATTCGCTCTTAATTTCGAAGGAAATCTTGTAATAGCCAGCCGCCCGAACAAGGTCCAACAGGTGGGCAATGTTGAGGTGGACTGAATCCTTGTCCCCTCGAACAAAGACCTTCGCGTCAGGCGCCGATTGATGCGCCATTTTCAGACGGTTTAGTAATTCCTCGTCCTTCACTTCATCCTTATCGAAGAAATAATGGCCATCCTTATCAGCCGAGACGCTGACGTATTCGCGCTTTGTCTGGACCTCACCTGAAACACCCGAAGGCAGATTCACTTTGCTCCCTTTCATGTGCACCTGACTCAGGCTCTCCATCGTAAAACTGGCGAGCAGAAAGAACATGATGTCGATCAACGGGATGATCTCGATCCGCGCTTTCTTATGTGGAATGGGTGACGCTACGCGCATATTAAATTGCTAGATGGAAGACCGCGTTGCCGATGAGGGCGTGCTAGTCTCGATCGCCACGTGTCGCTCTGCGCCGTGGGCTTGGAGCATCACTTCCAAATTGGTCGCTGCGGTTTGCAATTCGAACTCCAAGTTAGACACGCGAGACGTGAAAAAGTTAAAAGGGATCAACGCAAAAATGGCTATGCCCAGACCGCACGCCGTGGCAATCAGCGCTTCGGCGATACCGCCAGTGACGGCTTGCACAGCGAGTTCCTCGTTGCCCAGAAAACTGAAGGACCTGATCAGACCGGTGATTGTGCCCAACAGACCGAGCAATGGCGCGAGCGTCACGAGAGTATCCATGACCACCAGGAAGCGTCCAGCACGTTTGATCTCGATGCCTGCGGCAACCTGCAACGCCGCCTCGAGCGAGCTGTGCTGATGGTTGAGACCGTTCCAAAGCATTCGTAGCACAGGGTCGCGGGAACTGCGCGAAAGCCTCGAAGCCTCGGCAGTGTCGCCGTTTTCAATCGCGGTGAAAACTTTCTCGATCCGTTTCGGATCTCGCCGGAACCAGCGGCCACCCCACCAAAAGCATCGCTCGAGCACGACGGTGAGCGCTACGATGGAGACAATCAGAATTGGCCACTTCACCGGACCACCTTTATGAAACTTATCGATCAACCAGTTACCGGCTAAAAAACCAGCAGGCTGTTCCGGGGTGGCTGCAACAGCTGGAGAAGGACTCGTCGCAGCGGCTGCCGCAGGACTTGTTGCGCCAGCTGCTGCCGGACTGGTCACCGCGCCCGGCGCTCCAGGTTGGCCTACGGCTGGAGCTTGTCCAGCTGGAGGTTGCCCCACCGCTCCGGGTTCGCCGGGCGGCGGCGGCTGCTGTTGCCCTGGCGCCAGGTTCGTAGCGGGCGGCTGCTGCGCTGCTGCCGCCGGATTGGTTGGTGCCTGAGCGGCCGGACTCGTACCGCCGGTTGCCGGTGGCGCTTGCCCCGGAGGTGGAGCTTGCGCGAGCGAAATCAATGCGAACGCGAGTGAACAGAGACAGGTAGTGAGTAGTGTTTTCATAGTTAAACCACGAGTTTGGTAACCGATTCGATTCGGTGCAGGTTTTCCCTTATCGCAGAGGACTTGTTCGGGAGTCCAGCAAAAGTTTTCATTTTTTTCCGCGATACTTCTTGCGCCAGAGCGCATCTTTATTTCGAAATATCTACCCTGCAAGGTCGTAAGCAAGTGCTTGAAATTGCGTTTACTTAGGTTCTTTCACTGTTGCAGGTCGGAAATCTTTCGCAATTGCGACCGTGTTGCGCAAGCGCGGCCAATCATCGATCTCTGCTTCCAATTCATCTCCCGCTTGAATCGGCCCGACGCCGGCGGGTGTTCCAGTTAAAATCACATCCCCCGGAAAAAGTGTGAGCGATTGACTAACGAATGAAATAATCTGCGCAACTGAATGGATCATTCGGCTCGTGTGCGTGCTCTGGCGCAGCTCGCCGTTCTGCCATAGCTTTATCGAGGCGTCGCGTACATCCGCCTCGGCATACACGAAGGGTCCGATCGGCGTATAGGAGTCGAATGATTTGCAGCGACCAAATTGTTTCTCCTGTTTTTGCAAATCGCGATCGGTAATATCGAGGCCGATCGTGTAACCGAAAACGTGATCGAGTGCATCGTTCGCGCTCACGTTCTTCGTCCGAGCGCCGATCACGACCGCGAGTTCAACTTCAAAATCGGTTTGGTGCTCGGGAAACGCGATCTCAATGACGCCTTTATGCGCTAGCAGTGAGCTCGGCGCCTTGAACCAAATTAACGGCGCGCCGAATTGAGTGCGTTTCATTTCTGCGATGTGATCCGCATAGTTCAATCCGACCGCGATCAATTTCGTGGGCGCGACTGGAACATCGATTTGCAAACTTGCGAGCGGCAGTATTTCGCCCGTGGGTTGAACTTGAATCCAGTAAGGCTGTGATAGCCGATGCACTTCATCGCCGCGCAATTCGCCGTAGAAGAATTCGTCGGCCGATCTGAATCCACCAAACATTTTCATTAAGATCCGCAGGTTATCGCAATTGTCGGCGTTTCTGTGAAACGCCATAACCAATCGCGAATGGCGTTTGACACAGACGCCCTACAATTTACTTCGGCACGACACCCACAAAATCGCGCACCGTTTTTCGCCCTGAGATTGAGAATGCGCTGCCGTCCTCGCGTGCGAACCAGAACGCGCTCGATGAACCACCGTCGAGATTCATCGCACGGCGGATTTTCGAATCCGCAACGATGGGCGCTGTGGCAAGGATGTTTGCCAACTCCGCAAGCGAAACGTCCGAGCAAACGCCGAGCATGGCGCGATCATTCGTGGCTGTTCCGGCAAAAGTTCGCCGCGCCAGCTGTGAATCGTTCAACCCGCGAATGCGCTTGCTTCCTTCGACGAGAAATGGTCCGGCTTGAACTGCCGCCATGTTTTTTTTCGTGCGTGAGAATTCACCGACACGCACGATGTCGATACCTCGGTCCGACTGCAGCAAGATTCCCGTGATTAAACGGGCCCGGCGTAACGGCGAGAAAGTTCTGCCATCGGCAACTCGCAAGCCGATCGGCTTGAATTCCGTGTCGAAATAACCGCCGTTCACGCCACACACGCATTTTTCTCGTTTCATCACTGCGCCCAGACTTTGGCCGTCAGGATTATCGATAACACGCAATGCAGCCTTTTTGGCGGAGAAAACTGCAACATCGACAGCGACGCGCTGACCGGCGGTAGCGTCTTCCACGACCACATGCCGATGCTCAATTCCTGCCCGGCCAGGTTCCGATTCGGCTGAGAGGATTTTCCACTCTGCATGCGCCAACGCGGCAAGCGCGTATAGCAACAGCGTGACCAAAAGCGATCCGCGCACAGATCGCGCGACAGAAGCGTTGCGAAATCGCACGACTGTATGCGGGTCTTACGCTTTTCCGGCGTATTTGGTGAACAGCGCCTGAAACCCGATATCGTTCCGGAGCGGGTCCCACGCCGGATTAAGTTTCAGCGCGTGCAACGTCACTTCGCTAGGACGACTCAACAATCCGTCCAACAACTCGATTGCGCGAGCGTTGTCGCCGAGGATGGTGTAAACCTGTGCGACCTGCTCAGTGATCTGCGGGCCCTCGAATGCATCTTTGCTCTCCGGCCGCAAATCCATCGCTCGTTGCGCTTCTGCGATGGCAGCGTCCTTTTCGCCAAGCCAGGCGAGGACTTTGGCAAAACCGACGTGCAAATCTGCGTCGTCCGGTTTTTGCTTCAATTGCTCTTCAAGAATGTTTTTCGCTTTAACGAGCGCAGTACGCGCCGCTGTGTCATCGCCCAGACCTTTTTGAGCAATGCCGATGGCGAAATATTTCATTCCCAGCGACCCCGGAACGGCGGCAAATGAATCGTCCGGGAACTTTTCACCCAGCTGCAAAAGCTGGTCGTACTTACGTTGAAGCAGGAGAAGATTGGCCTCGCTGCCGACAATCTTCAGCCGCTCTTCGTTGCTCATCGGAAATGATTTTCCTTTCTGCATGGCTTGCTCATACACGCTGAAGTCACCTTTCTCAGCGATGGCTAGTTTGACCTTGATTTCCCAGAGCCCGATTCCGGTTGGATTGATCTGGAGGGCGCGATCGAGGGTTTTGTTCGCCGCGTCAAAATTTCGCTGCATCTGATAATTAAGAGCGAGATTTTGCAACGGCCACGTATCCTTTGGATTCAAGCTGGCCGCCTTCTCGAGATTTGCGGTGGACTCACCCCATTTTCCCTGCCGCCGCTGGATCGCACCGATGGCCAGATAAACCTCCGATTCGTTAGGCAATCCGCGCTGAGCGATTTCGAATTCCTTTAGCGCTGCGTCGTAGTTGTTGTCGCCGTAGTAATACGAGGAGCCCAAGGCCAGATGCGCTTCCGGCAGATCGGGTTGCAATTGCAACGCTCGCTCCGCCAGGGTGCGCGCTTTTTCTCGCCGTTCCGGCGTGCGGTCGAACGTGTGCACGATCCAACTTTGCAACAGCGAGGAGCGCGCGAGGGCGAGCGCAAAATTCGGGTCAAGTTGAATGGCACGCTCGTAAAGCTGCTCGCTTTGTTTCAGTTTGTCGAAATCCTCAACGGCACACCCGAGGTTCTGCGCCTGGACAAACGCGAGATAAGCCTCGCCATTCTCGGTAGGTTTGCGTTCCATTCGCGCTTTTTCCGTGTCGGAAAGTTTGGCTTGCAAGGCGTTTGCGATTTCGTGGGCAAGATCGGTCTGGATCGCAAAAACATCCGTCAAATCGCGGTCGTAGTCATTCGCCCAAATGTGTTTGTCTGTTGTGGCATCAATCAATTGCACGTTGACACGCACGCGATTTCCAGCGCGCCGAACGCTGCCTTCGAGAATGGAAGCGACGCCCAATGCCTTTCCGATCTCGCGAATGTTGGATGTTTTGCCCCTATAGGGCATGACCGAAGTACGGGAGATCACCTTCAGGTCGCCTATCTTCGACAGATTCGTGAGCACATCATCCTGAATGCCGTCTGCAAAATAGGCATTCTCTTTTTCGTCGCTCAGATTTTCAAACGGCAACACCGCAATCGACTTGTCGATCTTGCGCGCAGAAGAAATGCGGGGGAGGAGGAAAAATCCCGCAATTGCAGAGACGATCACGCCGGTCACGACAAGCATAATTACGTTGCGACGGCGGTATGTTCTAGGCGCAGCCACGCTTGGCGTGGCGCGGATGCCTTGCGGTGTGACATCAAAAGCCCAGGCGAGGATCAAGGCGATTGGAAAACCAACCAGTAACAGCACAATCACAAGACGCAGCGCCCAGTCTGGCAATTCCCATGCCGGAAATGTGGCCGAGGCCAGTTGGATGATGCCCCCGGCAGCAATGATGTATGCCGCCGCGACTCGATAAACTTTGCGCCGTTTCACTTCCTCGAAGAAGCCGGTCATAAATCGCCTTGGTTCCCTGAACTATAGTGCAGCCGCGAATATAGACACAAATCGACGCGCGACATTCAATTTACCGAGTCGATTGCGTTACTCGGGAAGTGGACCGCTCGTCCCCCCTATTCTCGACAGATAAAACGCAAGCCGACGCTAAGCTCCCGCGTCGTACCTGTCGATCAAAGCCTGAAAACGCGGATCGTTTCGCAACGAGTCCCATATCGGGTTTACTTTTAGACCCTGCACCGTGACGTAGCTCGGACGATTCAACAGTCCATCCAGAATTTCGATTGCCCGATCGTTGTCGCCAAGAATGGCGCAAATCTGGGCCACACCTTCCGTAATCTCGGGACCGTCAAGCGCGTCCTTGCTTTCGGGCTGCAATTCGCTCGCACGTTGCGCTTCCGCCAGCGCGGAATCTTTCTTGCCAAGAAACGCGAGCACTTTTGCCAACTGGATTCGTAGCTTGGCATCGTCCGGACTATGTTTGAGTTGTTCCTCAGCGGCGCTTTTCGCCTTGAGGAAAGCCGCTTGCGCTCCAAGCTTGTCCTGGAGTGCTCTGCGGGCAAAGCCGATATAATAATACTTACTCCACAAGCCCTTGGGATAAGCTGCGAGCTGGTCGTCCGGCAGACTTTCCGCCTCCCGCAATCCCTCGTTGTACCTTCTCTCCAGGAGAAAGACGTCCGTACGCGCATCCGCGGTCTTGAGTTTCTGCTCGTTCGTCATTGGAATCGATTTGAGAGCTTCGAACGCCTTCTCTGCGACATCGAAATCCCCCTTCTCCGCGATAGCCAGCCTCGACTTCACCCCCAAAAGCTCCATCGCATTCGGATCTAATGCGAGCGCGCGGTCGAGAGTCTTATTCGCTGCCTCGTAATTTCGCAGCATCACATAATTGTAACTGAGTTGCTGCAGTGGCCATGTGTCTTTCGGATTCAAACTGGCAGCCTTCTCCAGATTCGCGATGGACTCTGCCCACTTTCCCTGCCGGCGCTGGATTGCGCCAATAGCGAGATAAACTTCGGATTCGTTAGGCAATCCGCGCCGCGCGATTTCGAATTCTCGCAGCGCCGCCTCGTACTTGGTGTCGCCGTAATAATATGAGAACCCGAGTGCCAGGTGCGCTTCCGAGAGATCAGGCTGGAGTTGCATGGCGCGCCCGGCCAGAGTGCGCGCTTTTTGGCGCCGTTCCGGGGTGCGCTCGACGTCGTGCACGATCCAGCTTTGCAATTGCGAGTAACGCGCGATGGCAAGTGCAAAATTTGGATCCAGCTCGATCGCGCGCTGGTAAAGTTGCTCGCTCTGTCTCAGTTTTTCGAGGCTCTCAAACGCACCGGAAAGGTTGTGGGCCTGCACGAAAGCGAGATAGGCCTCGCCATTTTCAGTGGGCCTGCGCTCGATTTGCGCCTTCTCCATGGGTGACAGTTTGGCCTGCAATTCGCGCACGATTTGTTGTGCCAGATCAGTTTGAATGGCGAACACATCGGTTAAGTCACGATCGTAGTCTTCCGCCCACATGTGCTCGTCGGTATCGGCGTTGATCAACTGCACGTTCACGCGAACTCGATTGCCAATACGGCGAACGCTGCCTTCGAGAATGGCACCGACCCCCAGCGCTTTTCCGATTTCACGAACGTTGGATGCCTTCCCTCGATACGGCATCACCGATGTGCGCGAAATCACTTTCAGATCACCGATCTTCGACAAATTGGTGAGCACGTCGTCCTGAATACCGTCCGCAAAAAAGGCGTTCTCTTTTTCTTCGCTCAGATTTTGAAACGGCAACACTGCAATTGATTTGTCGCATTTGTGGGCTGAGACGCGCGGCAGCAGAAAAAAGCCTGTGCCAGCGGAAACGATCACGCCGGTTGCCGCAAGCAGGATGATGTTCCGGCGACGGTGCCTTCGAGGCACCCCAATTGCTGGGGTCACTCGTACGCCCTGCGCCGTGATGTCGTACGCCCAGGCCAGCATGAGCGCGATGGGAAAGCCGAAGAGCAACAGGACAATGACCAAACGCAGCATCCAATTTGGCAATTCCCACGCCGGAAACGCCGCGGAAGCGAATTGAATGATGCCGCCCGCTGCGATGATGTAAGCCGCCGCCACCCGATATACCTTGCGCCGCCTCACTTCTTCAAAGAACCCGGGCAAGGCTACAGATTTCTCGGTCGAGACCATAAAACCAAGGGCCTGCTCTATTGACAGCCGAGGCAACCCCGGCGTTCACTTAACGCCGCCAGCAAAGACAGTCTGAAAATGTGGGCTCTGCTTTTCCCGGGAGACGACGCTCACCTCAATATCCCGGAAGCCGCTTTTCTCGAGGAGTTGGTGTAACTGTACTTCGCTGAATCCGAGCCAGTGGTCCGCGTAAAGTTCACGCGCCTTTTCAAATCGATGGCTCAACAGATCGAGAATCACCAGGCGCCCGCCGCGCTTCAACATCCGGTGAGCAGCGCCGACGGCACGCTCGGGATGAATGGCGTGGTGCAACGCCTGGCTCAGGATTGCAAGGTCGACGCTGTCTTTCGCGATCGGAGGGTCCTCAATATCGCCCAGCCGGTACTCAAGGTTCTTGAATCCGTGTTTCTTCGCCAATTGTGACCCGAACTCGACCATCTTCGGCGAATTATCGATGGCAATGACTTTGCGCGCTCGTTTCGCCAGCAATTGCGAAAGCGTCCCCTCGCCTGCTCCCAGATCGGCGACGGTCAACGGCGGGAGCAACGTGATTAGCGTGTGCGCAAGCGCCTGCCACGATCGCCCAGGCACATAGCCTCGACCGAATTTGCCAGCAAGTTCATCAAAATATTTCCGCGCCTTATCCTGCCGCTTCTGTAGTACAAGCTTCAGACTTGTGCGATCGCGTGATGTTTCCGGCAATTCGCGCGCAAGCACGCGGGTGATTTCCGCCACGCGATCGTGTTGTGCGTTGTGGCCACGATCGTTCGCGCCGTAATAAACATTTTTGCCAACACGCCGATCGGCCACAACGCCTGCGCGTTTCAATTGAGCAAGATGACTGGAAATCCGCGATTGGCCCATCCCCAGAATCTGTTGCAACTCAGCGACCGAAAGTTCCTCCTGCTCGAGAAGAAGTAGCAACCGCAGGCGGGTCGGATCCGCCAGCAATCGCAGCAAATTAATGGTTGACGCCATGATGCGAGCCAACGATATATCGACGCATCATGATTGGTCAATATGTCTGGTCGCGACGTTACATCGTTAGAACGGTTGAACTCCCGTCCCTCGGCTATTCGATTTAACGTTGTAACAGTTTAACGAATCGCGCTCTTCGAACCATGTCCCGCCGTTATATCTTCTCCTCCGAATCCGTCGGTGAAGGTCATCCCGACAAAGTTTGCGATGCTATCTCGGACGCCGTGCTCGACGCGTGCATCGAGCAGGACCGGCACAGTCGCGTGGCTTGTGAAACGTTCGCTAAAAGCAACATCGTCATCGTAGGTGGCGAGATCACTATTCCAAGCCTGCCTGAAGATAAGCCGCTCGCCAGTGTGCTAGCTGTCGAACAGCTCGTGCGCGACACCGTGCGCGAAATTGGTTACGTGAATGACGACGACGTTTTTCACGCCGACAAGATTTTCATCACCAACGTCATCACTAAACAATCGCCCGATATTGCGCAGGGCGTCGATGCCCGCGCAGTTGAAGGTAAGGACACCGCAGAACAAGGCGCAGGCGATCAAGGATTGATGTTCGGCTATGCGTGTGACGAAACGCCGGAACTCATGCCAGCGCCCATCATGTTTGCGCATCGGCTTGGGCGCGAACTCACGCGCATCCGCAAGAAGGGGAAAGTCGGCTGGTTGCGGCCGGACGCGAAATCGCAGGTTTCAGTGATCTATGAAGACGGCAAACCCATGGGCATTTCTTGCGTCGTTGTGTCGACCCAGCACACGCGTGATGTGAAGCATTCGGAACTCCGCAGTTTCGTGATCGAGGAGGTGATCAAGAAAGTGCTGCCCACGGAAATGCTAACCGAAAAGACGCAATTCCTCGTCAATCCTACTGGCAATTTCGTGATCGGCGGCCCGCAGGGTGACGCCGGTCTGACCGGGCGCAAAATCATCGTCGATTCCTATGGCGGAATGGGCCGGCACGGCGGAGGCGCGTTCTCGGGAAAAGACCCGAGCAAAGTCGATCGCAGCGCTGCTTACATGGGACGGTGGGTTGCGAAAAATGTGGTGGCGGCAGGTCTGGCGAGAAAATGCGAAGTGCAATTCGCCTATGCGATTGGCCATCCGGAGCCGCTCAGCGTTCACATCGACACGTTCGGCACCCACACTGTCGATGAAGAAGCAATCGAGCGAGCCGTGCTTGCTACGTTCAGCTTCAAACCGGCCGACATCATCAAACAACTCAACCTTCTTCGCCCGATTTATTCCAAAACCACAAACTACGGCCACTTCGGCAAAGTCGATGATCCCGACGTTACGTGGGAAAAGGCTGACAAAGCGGAGGAGCTAAGGAAGGCCGCCAAGTAAATTTATGAAAACATCGACAATCGAACGAAGCGAAACCGATTACAAAGTCGCCGATATTTCGTTGGCCGACTTTGGTCGCAAAGAAATTTCTATCGCGGAAAAGGAAATGCCCGGGCTAATGGCGATCCGCGAGAAATATGCCCCGCAGAAACCGCTGGCCGGTGTCCGCATCACCGGATCGTTGCACATGACCATTCAGACGGCGGTGCTGATCGAGACACTTACCGATCTTGGAGCGAGCGTGCGCTGGGCAAGCTGTAATATTTTTTCGACGCAAGACCATGCCGCCGCAGCGATGGCCAAGCGTGGCATCGCCGTGTTCGCGTGGAAAGGCGAATCGCTTGAGGACTACTGGCGGTGCACGTATCGCGCGATTTCGCACCCCGAAGGCAAAGGCCCGCAGCTCGTGGTCGATGATGGCGGCGACGCAACATTGCTCATTCATAAGGGGTACGAGCTGGAAGAAGGCAGTGATTGGGCGAAGACGCAATCGGCGAACAAGGAAGAACAAGTCACCAAGGATCTGCTGCTCGAAATTCAGCGCGAGAATCCCTATCGGTGGCATGAAATCGTGAAGGATTGGCGCGGCGTTTCCGAGGAAACCACCACCGGTGTCCGTCGGCTTTACAAAATGCACGAAGAAGGGCTGCTTCTGGTTCCCGCGATCAACGTCAACGATTCGGTGACCAAATCGAAGTTCGACAATCTCTACGGCTGCCGCCATTCACTTGTCGACGGACTAAATCGTGCGCTGGACGTGATGCTTTCGGGAAAAGTCGCGGTCATCTGCGGTTACGGCGACGTCGGCAAAGGCTGCGCGCAATCTTTGCGCGGCCAGGGCGCGCGTATTGTTATTACTGAGGTGGATCCGATCAACGCGCTGCAAGCCGCAATGGAAGGCTACGAAGTCACGACCATCGAAGATACACTCGGCCGGGGGGACATTTACATTACCGCCAGCGGCAACATCGACGTCATCACGCTGGAACATATGCAGCGTATGAAAGATCAAGCCATCGTCGCGAACATCGGCCATTTCGATAATGAGATTCAGGTCGACGCCCTGAACGAAGCCAAAGGCGTGAAGAAAACCAACATCAAACCGCAGGTGGACAAGTACACGTTCCCGGATGGTCACGAAATTTTCCTGCTCGCCGAAGGCCGCCTTGTGAATCTCGGTTGCGCCACCGGGCACCCGAGCTTCGTCATGTCGAATTCATTTTCCAATCAGGTGCTGGCACAACTGGATCTCTGGAAAAACCGTGACACCTACAAAGTCGGCGTTTACGTGTTGCCGAAGAAACTCGACGAAGAAGTCGCGCGCCTGCACCTCGAGAAAATCGGCGTCAAACTCACGAAGCTGTCGCGAAAGCAGGCTGACTATCTCGGTATCCCGATCGACGGTCCGTTTAAATCAGAGCATTACCGATACTAAGAGCCTGTCATTCCGAGCGGTCGAGGAATTTCTGATTCGATTGCGGAATCATCCCCCTATCGGTGGACCTGCATCTTCGCTCCAAGCTCCGCGATATTGCGGCAGGTCATCGGTGATCTCATCCCACGGCGCACGATCATCCACGAACGTGTGATATTGCGGGCGAATCCCCGGGTCATCGTCGAACGCTCCCATGCGGATGGAGACCTGATCGCCCTCCGGCCAATCGCCGCCGAACAAGCTGGAACCGCAATTGACGCAAAAGGCTTTCAGTGCGCCTTCTCCTTTTCCGTAAACGCGAATCAAGCTTTCGCCTTGCAACAAGCGGAACTGCTCTTTCCGCACGCGTGCCTGCGTGCACACCGCCGTCCCCGAGTGTTTTCGGCAGCGTTCGCAATGACAATGACCCGCGCGGAGAAACGGGGGCTCAACCTCAAAACGCACTGCACCGCAGAGGCAACTCCCACGGATTTTCTTGGTCATGGTGTCCGCGACATTGCAGCGCGATATCTCTACCGCTAACGCGCTTACGGCGGCGTGATCATCGAGTCAGTCACGTGCAAACGGGTCACTCTTAGTTCGCCAATTTCTAGTCGCTTGATTTTTGCGCGGCCGATAACCAAACGGCCAATCGCTATGAAACCGATGGCGATAGCGCTCAGGGCAACAGCGCCGACCGCAATCGCGCCAATTGATTGCGCTCCCACAGCGAGCGCGCGAATTGCAACGGGTCCGAAGGCTACACGTGTTTCCTCAATCTCGTTTGATTTCATCTCGTTATCTCCGCGCTCGTGACTTCAACGTAGCTGCAGTTCGATTGTCCGCCACGTCGCCATTTTCCAGAAATATGGACTCGCCGGTTTTTCTTTGCGGCCTCAGTGAGTATTTTCGTTTCTTGCTTCGGCGCACCGAGCCAGGCCGTTGACCCCGCGCTCCGAAAATTAAACATGATTTGCGGCGTGCACGGCTCGCCGGCATACAAGCTAACCGAGCCGATTTTGTCGAAGCGCAAACCGGCCGGCACCGCCCTCATCTGCGCCGCGGGCTTTTTTATCTCGGCACAACCGGCCATTCCGGTCAGCACAGCGCCTGCGACGACTAAACTTGATAAAATCTTTTTCATTCCGAAGAAATCAGACGGCTCGCACATGTTTCTTGTTATCGACATTCGAACCGCTAACGTCGATAGCAACATGAACATTTTGCTCAAATCGCTGCCAGCCGTCGAAGCGCACTTCGGCAAGAAGGCGACGATGGCATCCAACCTCCTGGACATGGTTGCTGAAGGCGAGAAGGCTCATGGCTTTCTAACGGGAACGATGGATAACGGATGGGACGTGACGGTTGGCTTGTTCAATGACAAAGTGCGCTACGTCAGATTCAAGAAGCGGACCGCCACAAAATGGACAGAAGCAGACATGCGAACAGTGTTGATGCAGATCGGACCCTACTCGAACTGGTCGCGTTCGCCGGCGGACTCCGACTACTTCGACTATGCGGAGAAACAGGGCGACAACCTCATCGCAAGCGCGACCGGCTGGCAAACGCCAGCGCGTACTCGCGTGTTCATCTATATACCGGTTGTGTCGGGTGAAATCGGGATCATGCCCGATAAAAACGCTGTCGACCAAAAAGCGTAGCAGCAAACAACGCGGTGCGGAGCGCTCGAAGGGGCGTTCAATCGGAGGCAGAGATGAGACAGTCCAAGTGCCAGTTGCGTGAGCACGATTGCAAACACGCCATCTGAAGCCCTCGAGAATGGGGTTACACACCTACTTCGTGTGACTGCTGCTTCGATTGTGAGGTTCTTCGCTTCGGTCGGAATGACAGCGCATCGCGATTTTGCACGCAAGATAGGCTGAAAAATAACCCGCGTAACGCTTCTGCAAGTCCGGGCGTTGCCAATCTTTGCCTGTTAAAGTTTTCCGGCAATTAGGCGCGCCGCAGTTGCATTCCAGGGAATAATCGTCATCATCGGTCATCGCCCAATCGTGCGTGAGCTCTTCGCCGGAGCGAATGTCCCGCATGGCCACGAAGGTGATCTCGCCTCGAATGCCGAGATTCGGATCGCATGAGTGATTCAGATACAACATGGACGACTCGCGCTCTTCATCGCTCACCGGCGCGATGAACAAATCTTCGTCGATCTGAATTTCCACCGGGCCCAGTCGAGGCGAGATTTGTTCACGCAAAGTCTTTCGATCGACAATGTGCCCGCCTTTCGCCGCCACGATTTCATCTTTCCCGATGTCCGTCGTGGCAAACAAACCACGCCCATGGATATTACTCGCGCGCACTTGCGTTTTCGGAGAGCGATAGGAAAGCGGCATCATAATTCAGCGACAGATTAGTTGTAGAGGCGCTTGTGCCAAGTGGCTTGTTCGGCGGTTGACACAACCGCCCCTACAACGTTGCGTTCATGCTCTGTCCTCATGAAATCACGCCCTGCCGCGGTCATTTTTATTCTCGTCACGGTGACACTCGACATCCTGGCGATGGGTTTGATTATCCCCGTTTTGCCCAAGCTGATTCTCGATTTTCTAGGAGGTGAGATGACAAATGCGGCGAAATGGAGCGCCCGGTTCGCGGTGGTCTTTGCGCTTATGCAATTTCTCTTTTCACCCTGGCTCGGCGTTTTGTCGGATCGATTCGGCAGACGGCCAATCATCCTGCTCTCCAATCTAGGTCTCGGCTTGGATTACATCGTGATGGCCATGGCGCCCACGTTAAACTGGCTTTTCCTCGGGCGAATCATTTCCGGAATTACCACTTCAAGTATTCCCACCGCAATGGCCTACATCGCTGACGTCACGCCGAAGGAAAAACGAGCCGGGGCTTTCGGCCTGATCGGCGTGGCATTCGGCATCGGATTCACTTTCGGACCTGCGATTGGCGGACTGGCCGGCGATATCAATCCGCGGCTTGCGTTTTGGATCGCAGCCGGTCTTAGCCTAGCGAATTGGCTCTGGGGCTACTTCTTCGTTCCCGAGTCGCTCTCGCGCGAACAACGAAAAGCCTTTGAACTACGCCGTGCGAATCCTGTTGGTTCGCTAACACTACTACGTTCGCATCACGAACTTTGGCGACTGACCACGATCCAGTTTCTTGCCTATCTTTCTCATAACGTTTTTAGCGTTTGGGCGTTGTACGCAATCTATCGTTACAAATGGAGCCAGGGAATGATCGGAATCTCACTGATGATCGTCGGCATCGTTACTGCGGTCATTTCAGGAGGGTTGACGGGCCGAATGGTAGCGCGCTTCGGCGAAAAGCGGACACTTTACATCGGTCAGTTTTTTGGTGCGAGCGGAATGGTGCTTGCCGGCCTGGCTAAAACCGGCGCTTGGTTGCTCGCTTCAATCCCAATCATTTCGCTATGGAATATTTCAATGCCGGCGGCCCAAAGCATGATGACTCACCGCGTAAGCGAGCGAGAACAAGGCGAGTTGCAAGGTGCGCTGCAAAGTATGCGTTCAATCACATTCATCATCGGACCGTGGGTGTTCCTGCGAATTTTTGGGTGGTTCATCGACGCAAAAAATCCGATTCACCTGCCGGGAGCGCCTTATTTTCTTGCAGGCGCCTTACTTTTCACCGCGATGCTCATGGCAACGCGCGTGGAACAACCGGAGATCCGATCAGTCTCGATGGGTCCTGTTCCCGACGTGGTCGCACCAGAAAGCATACCCTCGGCAGCCATTGCGCCGATCGTTGATTCACAAGAAAAGATTTGAGTACTCGCGCCGCGGAAACTATTTGGAGGATGTGAACGCGACCACACGCTACGCCGTTGTTGCAATTGCGATCTGCTCATGGATCGCGGTCTCGAATCATTGCGCGTTCGCAGCGGTTTCAGCGGAAAACGACAAGGCAGAAACCGAATGCCCGTTTCATTCCAAACCTGCAAAGCAAAAGGAACAATCCTCGCAGGTGCAGTGCTGCAAGGTCCTGCGCGCTGTCGTTCTCGCGAAGACAAAGGATTGGGCACGCAACGATGCGAAATTCTGCGACGCTCATTTTCCCGTTCAGGCAGGATTCGTCGCGTATTCGTTGCGAGCTGTTCCGCCGCTGTTACTCGACACCGGTCCTCCCGGCGCATTTTCTTTCGCTGAATTGATCTTGCAGCAGAGCCTTCTCGCTCACGCTCCACCGGAGCTCCGGTAGGGACATCGCGCTGCGATGTTCCGTCGGCGCAGCAGCGCCGTCCCTATCACTGTAGCGGCAGGCGTGCCGCCTGCATTTGCGCAGACCGCCGCAGCCGACACGGCTGCCACTATAGACACTCGATGAATCGGCATCTCCTAGTTCTGATCAGTGCAATCGCACTCGCTGCGCGTGCGCCACTCGGTGCAATTGATCTCAGCCACGCGAACAGTGAGCACGATTACGAACATCAACATGAGAAGATGCAGCAGTACACCTGCCTGATGCATCCCGATGTCATAACGGATCATCCGGGAAATTGTCCGAAATGCGGGATGAAACTCGTGCCGCTGAAAGAGAAGAAACGCCGAACGTCCAACATCGAACGTCCAACGCCGACCGCGCGGGCGACTGAAACTCATGAGTCGCATACGGCGCATGCCTCACATGAAATGCATGAGATGCAGATGGAAATGCATTCCACAGTGGACCTCGCGGATCCGATGAGCCGCGAAGGCTCGGGCACAAGCTGGCTGCCGGATTCGTCGCCAATGTACGGCCGAATGTTCATGTTCGGCGAGAATATGCTGATGTTGCATGGTGCGATTTTTCCGCGTTACACAAATGTCAGCACGCGACGCGGCGACGATCGGATCGATGCACCAAACTGGTTTATGGGGATGTATTCCCATCCGCTTTGGGATAATGCGCAGTTCGGTTCCCGCTTAATGATGAGTCTCGATCCGCTCACCGAACAAGGACGCGGTTATCCCCTTCTGTTTCAAACCGGTGAATCGTGGAATGGAGAACCGCTGCACGACCGCCAACATCCGCACGATCTTTTCGACGAACTTTCTTTCAGCCTCTCGCAAAAGTTCGAGCACGATCTGAGCGCCTACGTCTATTTCGGTTATCCGGGTGAGCCGGCGCTCGGTCCGCCCGCATTCATGCATCGCCCGTCGGCGATGGATGATCCAGACGCACCGATCGGACATCACTGGCAGGATTCCACCCATATCACATTCGGAGTAGCAACTGGCGGGTTGCAATGGCGCGATATAAAAATCGAAGGCAGCATTTTCACTGGGCGCGAACCGGATGAGGATCGATACGATTTCGACCGGCCGCGTTTTGATTCATACAGCGGCCGCCTCTCCTGGAATCCCACGCGAAATCTGGCGCTGCAAGTTTCGTACGGTTACATCAAGAGTCCCGAAGAGCTCCATCCCGAAACAAACATCCATCGCACGACTGCTTCGGCCATTTACAATTTACCGCTCGGCCACGACACCAACTGGTCGAACACGTTTGTCTGGGGCCAGAACAACGCCACTGAGGAAGGCAAAACGCAATCATTCTTGATTGAGTCAGATTACCAGCGTGGCCGCGACACGGTTTACGTTCGCTGGGAACGCGTGCAGAAATCCGGACACGAACTTGTGCTCAAACCTTTCGATGAATCGGAAATTTTTCCAGTGAGCGGGTACTCGCTCGGCTACGTCCGCGACTTGTCGCATGGCAAAGGTATCGACATTGGTCTCGGCACGCAATTCACCATCAACGACCGCCCCGATTCTCTCGACCGCTACTATGGCGACGATCTCGGTTACGCGTTCCAATTTTTCCTCCGCATTCGCCCCTCCCTTCACAGTCATGCGGCAAACGAGCACGCGGAGCACGTCGCGGGAATGGAAAAATAATCTGGTAGGGCGCGACCAAGCTTGCCCTGAGCGAAGTCGAGCGGTCGCGCCCTGGGTTCTCGTTAGGACGTTTCCCAGCGTTACTGGATTTAGCGCGGATGGAACGCACTAAATCCCATTATCCGTCAGAGCTCGAATCTTATCTGAACAGCCTCGGTAACCTGCGCCTCGATTCTTACTTCAACTTGGCCCGATTCGTCGTCACAATCCGCATCCACAGCTACGATCTTGCAGGCTGCCCCTGTGGCCGCCAGCTGCGCCGGTGCTCTCCCTGGATAGTCGACAGTCGTTTTCGTAAACAAAGCTGTCGCAATTGCCCGAACGAACTGCTCATTTTTCAAACCCAGCCCCAGCAGGGCAGCAAATATTTCGTTGTTTGATAGAGTGATATTGTCTTGAGAAGACACGTCTAGATCTGAGTGAGACTGTCCATCAATAACGAACAGCTGCTTCGCATCATTAGGGCCGGCGACTACCGCGTCAAGCTGTTGAAGATTTTGGATTTGATCCGATTGAATTTTAGTTGCCATACGAACCTGTGCAATTTTCTTTTTATGGACTATGAGATGGCTTTTCACCGCTCCGGGTGACAATGCTTTTCTTGTCCATCCAAGTGTTATCATCTGGACGGGGCGACCAAGCCAAAGCTCCGGACATTTCGGGAGCTTCTGACCAATCTCTCTCATCGCGAGTTACCAATGAAAGAAGGGGAAAGAACCTGAGCAAATCTATCTTCGGAAGATGTTTTCACTTCGGGTTGGACTGGCTGGCATGGCGTTCTTCTTTCCGATCCTGATTTGATTGGCGGTTGTCTTGCGACGGTTGCTATCCAAGGCTCAATTACTATCACGCCACCGTGCACGCCTTGCCTGAACACCCAATCGGTCTAGGGGTAATGCGTGATTATTCGTTGGCATGCTCTTTGCGGTCGCGTTATTCTCATTGTGTATGGACATCACTATACCTGAGAATTACGCGCTCAATCTCGCCGGCGCCATCGCGCTTGGAGTCGCGCTATTTCCAATGCAATGGTCTGCTTGCGACAAGGCGAAGCAAAAATTCTACCATCGTTTGTATCGAACACTCGACTGCTTAACGATCGGATTTCCCACCCTCGCCTTTGTCTCAACTTTCGTCGCCTCCATCATCGTCGTTGGCTCGGCCGAAGTGACCCACGGTGAGAGAACCAATTCCGGCGCAGTTTTCTTCGAAGGTGCACGTGCCGTGAAAGCCGGGCTAAGTTTTGGCTGGGGTGAGCCCGCGATGAGCCGAACAATAGTGACACAAACGATGTTCATTCGGCACACGGCGACTGAACTTCAACGCCGCACGGCTGAGAAAAATGCCAAGACTTATTACGCGCATCTTGCGCCTAAGAAGAAGGCGGATCTCAAAGCAAAGAAAATCCGCTACCTTCTCGTTCCTACAGTGAAAAGCGAAGAGACTTCGCCAAAGGCTAAGGAGGTTCGGATGACGTGGGATACGCAGAGCGAATCTCTCGTCGACAACTATGTCTACGAATTTGAAAACCCGCCGGCTGTTGGGACCGTTGCTACGGTCGGGGGTTACACAGCGGAATCTGTTCCGTGACTCGCGCGTCAGGGTTGCGGAACTTAGGCGTTAGTGCCGGGACTACGCTCCCTGGTTCTCCGCATATGCGCAGGAACGACTGGCGCTGCCGGAGCACCATTTGCCGGCAGGAACCTCGTTCGTGGTTTGGTTCCGCGCGAACCAGCCCG
>QHOX01000340.1 GCA_003219465.1 Verrucomicrobiota bacterium
TAATTCTTTTCATCAATTCACCTCCTTCAATTCTTTGACTTCATCTCTCTACACCTTGGAGCCCAGTCCAAGGTCAACAGCTTTTTTCGGGATGCTGATCCTCACTTTTTCAGCAACTTCGCAATGACCATGATCAGCAGAACTATAAGTAGAATGCCAACGATCCCCCAAATCCACATCATCCACATCGGACACATCATCATTATTTATCACCTCCGTTCTCAACACGAATAGAAGTGCGCTAACTTCCATCGACGCAGCCAGAAGAATTCTTAATTCGCATCAAAGATTTCATTTTGCGGTTACCGAAAAGCTCGATTGACCTTTTCCGTGCGGGCCGTCGAAAGAAATTTTCGCGTTCCAATCCCCAGCCATATCAATCTTGATTTTAGCGCGATACCGGCCCGCCGTGTTTGTCCGTTCGATTGTGCCGCCGGAGTGCATCTGCATCCCGGGCATGTTCATGTCCATGTCGAACTTCACGTTGCCGACATCGACGAGTTGATCTTGCGCGTTTCGGAATTCGATGAGGAATTCGTTGTTGCCGCGGCGGAGTTGGCCTTGCCGATGAATGAAATTAGCGGTCAAATCATTGACGCTTTGAGTTGTGAACGGCGCGCCGGAAATTTTGTGCGGGCCAATTTTCTGCCAGACAAAATTGCCCGCGTAAAAAAGCGCAAGCGCCGTTATGATCAGCGCGATCCATCGTAACACTCGCTGCCGGGTCTCATGCGAAACGACCAACGCCGGTGGAATCAAAGGCGCTTCTTCTTCGTTCTGGTCGGGTAGTTCGCGTTTGCGCCAGACCACGTAAATGACCGGGAAGATTAGCAGCTCAAGAATCGCCGAAGTAATAATGCCGCCGATCATAGGTGTCGCGATGCGTTTCATCACGTCAGCGCCGGCTTGAAGGGTGGGGGACCACATGATCGGCAGGAGCCCGAAGAAAATCGCGCACACGGTCATGATCTTTGGCCGGATGCGTTGCACTGCGCCTTCCATCACCGCGGCGTGCAGATCACGCATGTTATTCATTCGCCGCTCGGCCGTAAATTTGTCCCAGGCGTGATCGAGGTACAGCAGCATGACCACTCCTGTCTCCGCGCTGACGCCGGCGAGCGCGATGAGCCCTACCCAGACGGCGACGCTCATGTTGTATCCAAGCAAATACAGCAACCAAAACGCGCCGATGAGCGAGAAGGGCACAGTGAGTAAGATGATTAAGGTCCTGATGACGGACCGGGTGCTCAAGTACAGGAGCACGAAAATGATCAGCAGCGTAAACGGGACTACGACTTTGAGCCGCTCCTTAGCAGCGAGCAGATATTGAAATTGTCCCGCCCACTCGATGTAGTAACCCGACGGATACTGAATTCGCTGGGCGAGCAGCTGCGATGCTTTGCGCACGTAGCCCTCAATGTCACTCGTGGTGATGTCCACAAAAACGAAGCCGACGAGCTTGCCGTTCTCACTGCGCACCGACGGCGGTCCAGTTTTGTAATGGATATCGGCTAGCATAGAGATCGGAACCTGCGCACCCGTGGGCGTGGGAACGAGCACGCGCTTGAGCGAGTCGAGGTCTTCGCGAAAATCGCGCGCGTAACGTGTATTGACGGGATAACGCTCGCGGCCTTCGACTGTGGTCGTGATGTTCTTGCCGCCGATGGCTGACTCGATGATGTCGTTTACATCGCCAACCTTGAGTCCATAGCGCGCGGCTGCCTCACGATTGACAGTAAAATCGAGGAAATATCCGCCGACTGTGCGCTCGGCGAACGCGCTGCGCGTGTTCGGAAGATCTGCCAGTTCCTTTTCGATCTGAACGGCAAGCTTTTGAATCTCGCCAAGGTCTGGACCAAAAACTTTCACGCCGAGGATGCTGCGAAATCCGGTGGTCAGCATCTCGGTGCGCGTCTGAATAGGCATCCAGAAAATATTCGCCATGCCGGGCGTCTTGATGTTGGCGTTCACTTCGGCGAGGAGCTTTTCCCACGTCATTCCGCGCCGCCATTGCTCAGGCGGCTTAAGCGCGACGATGGTTTCGAACATCGACAACGGCGCGGGATCGGTCGGCGTGTCGGCCTGCCCGGCTTTGCCGAACACTGTCACGGCCTCCGGGATTTTTTTTAATTGTCGATCCTGTATTTGGAGAATCTTTGTCGCTTCGGTGATCGACATGCCAGGTACTGCCGTCGGCATGTAAAGCAGAGTGCCTTCGTTCAGCGGCGGCATGAATTCGCTGCCAAGTCTCTTGAATGGAAAGATCGTGAGCAGCAAAACAATCAGCGCTGCGCCCAGCGTAAACCAGCGATAGCGCAACACGAAGTCTGCAAACGGTTGATACGTCCTGATCAAAAACCGGTTAACCGGATTTTTCTCTTCCGGTGTGATTTTCCCGCGAATGAGGAGCGTCATCAGCACTGGCACGAGTGTGACGCCGAGAAACGCGGCAAAGAACATTGCGAACGTTTTGGTAAAGGCGAGCGGCCGGAAGAGCCGGCCCTCCTGCGCGGTGAGCGAAAAGACCGGGACAAAGCTTACTGTGATTACGAGCAGGGCGAAAAACAACGCGCGGCCGACGCCTTTCGCGCCGGCGATGATCACTTGAATACGCTCAACGTTATTCGGTTCGCGCTTGTGGGTTTCCCGAAAATGCTCGAGTTGCTTATGCGCGTTCTCGATCATGATAATTGCCGAATCGACCATGGCGCCGATGGCGATGGCGATGCCGCCTAACGACATGATGTTCGAGGTGACGTGCATCCACCACATCGGCACAAAGGAAAGAATGATCGCGATGGGCAGCGTGATGATCGCCACCAGCGCCGAGCGGACGTGCCAGAGAAAAACCAGACAAACCAGCGCAACGACAACGCTTTCTTCGATCAGCTTCTCGCGCAATGTTGCGATGGCGCGG
>QHOX01000033.1 GCA_003219465.1 Verrucomicrobiota bacterium
ACGACTTCGAGACGCTTTTGCTCCAAGCCGTCGAGGAACGATTGCGGGCCGATGTTCCAGTCGGCTCTTATCTTTCCGGCGGTGTCGACTCAAGCATGATCCTGGCGTTGGCCTGCAGGCTGAAAGGTCCGGCAATCAATACCTATACCGTCCGCGTGCACGAGCCGGAGCTTGACGAACTCGATGCGGCAAGTCTTTCGGCGCGACATATCGGCGCCAAACCGCCGATCGTGCAGGATTTTCGCGACGAAGACGCGCTGGCGACGTATCCAAAATTGATCACCGCCGCGGAAGCGCCCGTGATTGACACGGCCTGCGCGGCTCTCCTCCAACTGTCAGGACGCGTCCACAGCTGCGGACAAAAAGTGGTGCTGACCGGCGAAGGCGCCGACGAATGGCTTGTCGGCTATCCGTGGTACAAGGCTGCCAAACTCATGGGTTACCTCGACCTGATTCCCGGGTTGGGTCTCAGCAATGTCGCGCGCAACATCTACCTGCGCGTGAATAAAGTCCCCCATTTTCCAAATGCCTGGCGCCGCGAAGTTGAGAATTCGGTCGGTGGTCCGAATGCCTGGATTGATGCCTACGGAATGCTCGCGATCTCGAAGCTGCGCTTCTATAGCGAGTCCATGCACGAAGCGCTTAGGCAGACGAATCCGTGGACCGAACTGGATTTTCCGGTGGACCGCGCGAAGCGATGGGATCCGCTCCATCGGGGAGTCTGGATTGCGGCGCGAGTTCTCCTTGCCGGGCATCTCCTCCAAGCCAAAGGCGATCGCGTCGCGATGCATTCTTCAGTCGAAGTGCGATACCCATTTCTTGACGAGGATGTCTTCGATTTCCTGGCGAAACTGCATCCACGCTGGCGCCTTCGCGGGTTTCGGGATAAACACCTCCTGCGTCTGTTGGCCGAACGATGGGTACCAAAGTCCGTGGCACGCCGGCACAAAGTTATTTTCCGCGCACCGCTGGACAGCTTTCACATGGAACCGGAACCGCCGTTTGTCGCGCAGCTTCTGAGCGAAGAATCGCTGCGCAAAACCGGCTATTTCGATTCAGCCGCAGTTGCTCGATGGCGGACCGATTTTCGTAAGATGCGCGCCGGCTCGTTGCCGCGGCTTTCGGTCGAGATGGGTCTGATGGCTGTCGTGGCAACGCAGCTGTGGCATCATCTCTTCATGGGCGGCGGCCTGGCGGATTTGCCTGAGTGGTCGGCAGTGCCAACGCCCGCGGCAATTGAAGCCGGCGCCCGATCGATGCCGATCGCGCTAACGAAAAGCTAATGAAGGTTCGCCAGCGTCTCCCGCCCGCGTTGTTTTGTTTCGGGATCGTCTTTTTCGGTGTCGGGCATCGCGAGACCCTTGTTGATAAACTCACGCGCTTCTTCTTTCCTTCCCATCTGCGCGTAAATCCGTCCGAGCTCGATGTAGTGCATGAGACGATGTGGATTGATCGCGATCGCTTTCTTCATGTCCTGTTCGGCCTCCTCAATCGATCCCTTCGGCAGCTGGCCATAAATCAGCCCGGCCACAAATCGTTTCGCCGAGCTGACCTCTGCCAATACGCGGTTCCATCGGCCAAGAACATGCCAGGCGGTATCGTTGTGCGAATCGACCTCCAGCGCTTTGTCCACTGATTCCTTGATCCGCGGAGAAGCGGCTACCTGTTCTTTCGTAGGCAGATACGGCAGCATTTTTCCAAGTGTGATAGCGGGTGCAAGCTGAGCGTCGCAGTCCTTTGGTCCACACGCTGCGGCGCGCGTGGAATATTCCAGCGCGATGTGGCCCAGCCGCAGCTTTTCTCGCGTGTCTGACGCGTCCGTCATGAGATATCGATATTGCCGAGCAACGTGGACAAGAAGTTCCGGATTTTTGGGCTCCAGTTTTTCCGCCGCGAGATAGAGTGGCAACGCGTCCTTGGCCTGAAATTCTTTTTCAAACGCTTTGCCTTCTTTGAGAAGGTCGTCGAATGATTCCGCCGGTATCGGAGATCGGCGCGACATTGGCAGTCGCGCGTGCAGTTCAGTGGCGGAGCCGACGTCAGCCAACAGCAACGATGCTGTTGCGGCGGCAAAGAGCCGGTAGATTAGGGATTTCATCAGAACGTTGTGAAGGATACTGCTAAGATCGGCTGACCGCATCCCTGCGGTCTTCGCGCCGCGCCTAAGAAGCGTTATTGCCCGAACTCTCCCCTGGTGTTCCAAAGGCGAGACCGGGACTGCTCTCAGCTACGAATGCATTGATATGAACACAAAAATGACAACACTTGGCGCAGCGCTGCTGGCCATTGGCTGCTTCTGGTCGAGCCAGGCCTTTGCACAGGCCACTACGACCGTAACCACGACAAACGGCGCGTTCACGGAATACATTCCCGGCTCTGAGACAATGGTCGTCAAAAGCGAAACTGGCACCAGCCCGTTGCGTTATTCCGTAACCAAACAGACGACGATTGTTGACGAGGCTGGCGCTCCAGTTGCAATCGACCGCATTTCCCCCGGCAGTCAGCTCTCAATCCAGTACACGGGTTCGGGCGACCGGCTGGTAGCGTCTCGAGTTGTTGTAGGGAGGCCGGCAACGGAGACTGTGACAAGCGTGCCCGCCATGACCGGACAGCAAACCAATACCACTACAACGACAACCCGTCCTCTCACACACGAGGAGAAGCACGCACTCAAAGAGGAGCGAGAACATCCTGGGAGAGCCGAGAAACAAGAGAGCGAACACCAAAAGCGCGCGCTGGAAAAGGCCAAGGACAAACTCGACGACAATCATTAGCCGCGGTGTCTCCGGTATTCCGGTGCCGCTACGCGCGCAAATCGCCTGCGGCCCCAGTTCAACGGTTTTTCACGGCGGCCTCAACCAGTCTTCCCGCATTCAGCAGATCCGCTTCGGCGAATCGCGGACCGACCAGTTGCAAACTGGTGAGCGAAACGAATTGGTGGGCGATAGGAATCGGGATGGCCAGTGCGGGAACACCCCCGAAATTCACCGCCTGCGTATTCTGCAAAGCCAGCGCTCGCGCCTCAAACGCAACGGTGCCACCAAAGAACGGGACATGGGGCGGCAGATTTTTCAGCGTCGGCAGCGCGATGAAATCCACATGTTCGAAAGCGCGGCGCAATTCTGATTTCCACGCAGCCTGTTTCCGCAGCGCTTCGGGATAAGCGGTCTTATATTGAACCCCGCCGAGGGCGATGACTGCCTTTGTCCGGATAGTCACTCGAGATTCGTTTTTGAATTTTTGGTCATAAAGCCAAGCACCCACCGCAGCCACCGTCGCTGCGTCCTTTTGAGCCTGAATCCACTTATTGGTAAATTCGCGGCTGAGGTTCACGACCTTGAATCCAGTCGCTGCCAGGGCGTCATCCACTGCGCGATCCACGTTGGGCTTCGTTCCTTCTATATAGACGCGCCCGATTCGAAGCCTGTCGGCTGAAGGTTTGGCGGCTACCGCTTGTCGATAGCGCGCTGAGAATCCCGCCTGCAGCAAGTCCATGCCTCGGACTGTGCCGGCGATGTCTTTGGCCAGTGGTCCAATTGTGTCGAGCCGGTTCGGAGCAATCGGATACACGCCGTCGATCGGGACCAACCCAAAGGTTGTCTTCAAACCAACAACTCCGCAGCAAGCGGCCGGCACGCGAATCGAACCCGCGGTGTCGGTGCCGAACGCAACATCGGCTTCATCGTTTGCTACCGCCACCGCCGATCCGCTCGACGAACCACCCGGAATGCGCCCTCGATCTAATGGATTTCGCGGCGTGCCGTAGTACGCATTCATGCCGGAAACCGCGACCGCCAGCTCCGACAAATTCGTCTTTCCCACAAATTGCACTCCACTTTGGCGGGCGATTGCCAAACATTTTGCATCGCGTTTTGCAGGCGAGGCGTGCTTGGCGAGGAATTCGGAACCGGCCGTGGTCACTACGCCTTTCATGTCGATCAAATCCTTCACCGCCAGCCGCAATTTCTTGCTGTCATTTGAAGGTGGCCAGTATTCGATGAAGGCCTTGTCGCGTGTCGAACTTTCCGGCCGCGCGTTCGGAATTGCGCAGCCGCTAAGCCAGATCACGATGAAGATCGCGGGTACAATCGTTCGAATAACCGCGGCCTTGAACGTCGCGATTCGAAAACAGAGGCTGAATAATCCGGACATGATGCGCCCTAAACAAAACGGCGCCAAGTGCGCCAACCAAGGAATCGGTTCGGTAGCTAATAACGGCCGCCAGCCTGCGGCCTTATCGGTGATACGCGGCCGCGGATTTGGCCGGGTTATATGGCACTGGACCGCCCGCGGTGGGAGCATAAACGAAGACAAACCGGTCCTTTTTTACATCCACCGGGTCAAGAAGTAAGCCTTTGTTACTCGCCTTCTCGCTGTATTCGATCAGGACTCGGGCGGTTCCGTTGAACCCCCACATCATGAATCCGGTGCCGAACAGCCCGCCGTTAGGGTAAAGCTCGTCCAAACCGGCCATGGCATGAAAACAACTGATGGCGACCTTGTCTTTTCGATAAAGACGGTCGTCCGCGCGGTATTTTATCTTTCCTTTATCGAGCAACCGTTTGCGCGCGACGCCTAGATCAAAACCCTCCTTACGGATTTCGTACGGACCCCACATTGCCACCGCATTCTTTGCGTCGACCGCGAGCTTGATCGTTTCTGCGAGAGTAAAGTTGCGGCCGGGCGATATGGGACATTCATTGTTCTTCGGAAAAAGCCGGCTGCCCGGACCGTCAAAGACGCATAGGTGAGGATTAGTTAGGAAATCGCGAGGTAGCCAACTGATGTTAAACGCTTCGAATTCCCAATTCTTGTATTTTCGCGTTGGCAAGCCCGAGGTCAGCTTTCGTTGTTTATTGTTGCCCGCGAACACTCGAATGACAGCGATGAACGAATGCGAGAATTCCGGGTGATTTCCGCGGTCTTGATACGCAAACGGAATTATAAAATAGCGCTCGCGCGTAAGGGGACTATCGCCAAGGCGAGGAGCGGTTTTGGCTTCGATCCGATCTACAATCTGCGTGTAGAGCGGCACATCATAGTTCGAAAAATCAACATCTCCCGCCTGCGCCACCAGGGGATACCAAAGAAGCAAAAGGAAGATTCGGAAGTGCACGTTCGTGAAATTACCAGCAACGGCTTTCATGGAAAGACGTTAGTTTGCCGTTCCGAAGCACGAACTCGCGACGGCGATGCCGTCCGGCGGCGGACACGATTCCCGTTGCATCCGGAGCCTACACCGTCCAGTTGCGCCGGCCGCTGCCGGATCATTTACGGCTCTTATTAAGTCGAGCGTTAACCTGATTTCCTTGGCGCGCAGTAGCCTCGCGCGAAGGCAGCTCATTGTGTCGAGGCCTTGAAGTGACCATTTGGAACCTTTTTCGACAATACTTGGTTAGGCCGACTCATGCCTCAGTGCCTGAAAGCTGATTTTCGATACATTTCGGCGAGCGGTACGCCCTTTCCCGTTTTTTTTGCGCTACGTGCGTGCGCGGCTGCAAACGTCGAGACGCAATCGCTAATCTGGAATTCTATCGTGCGCTTGCAACTAAACGCGCGCGCCAAAGGCGGCGGGCTTCGATCACCTGCCACGCAATCAGGCCCGGGATTCCGAGAATCAATTCGCGCACTCGCGCGATCAAAGAGAGTGCGAAAGCAGCATCACCAGGAATACCGAGCAAATTACCAACGACGACGTAGCCGCCCTCCTGCACTCCAAGCGCGCCCGGCACTGGGAACATTACCGAACGAATCGTCAGGACCATGCTTTGAAGAATAACCGCATTGATAAGCGTCGCTCGCAGACCAAGTGCGTAAAGCGCGATCCAGATTTCTCCCGATCCGAGGATCAGTGAAGTAGCCGTCCACGCGCAGCATCCAATCACGCCGCGCCGCCGCGCATACAGCCTGCGAATCGCCTCGTCCAAGCTCTGGCCGCTGTGCACCAACGAATGCCAGTCATCCGCGCTCGCCAGCCGCGAAATCAATTTGCCGATAAATCGAAACATTCCCAGCCGTTGAACGACATAGAACCCGAGGATCGCGAGAACTCCGATGACGGCGCCGATCAAGGTCGGGCGGATAAAGCCCTGGTGTCCCGTGACGCCAACAATCAAGCCCAGCCCCAGGAGCGTAAAACCAATCTGGACAAAAACGCCGAGCGTGATGTCCACGAGAACGCTCGCCGCCGCGGTTGGTATCGGCGCACCATGGAGCGCCGCCAACCGCGCCCGGACGACGTCGCCGCCAACAGCGGCAGAAGGGATCAATGTGCTCACCGATTCGCCGATCCAGCGCATCCAAAACAGTTGCCACAGCGACAGACGCTCGGGCTTTGGAAAGAGCACCCACCATGCAGTTGCATCCAGCAAGAGCGGAACAGCGAAGTGATAAACCACCACGGCACCAATCCACCAACCCGCGGAGGCGAAAGCCGCGCCAACCTGCGGCGCGCCCTGTCGAATCAGAAGGAACGTAAATAGGGCAGCGCCGCCGAGAGCAAGCAAGTAAAACGCTATCCGGACTTTCTTTCGTCCTTTCATCTGTCGAATTTGAAATAGCCCAGCATTTCACTGCTGGGTCAACCGGGAACCCTGGCCCTCGGGCAATTCCCAATTCTTCCGGGATTGCTAACTTGATCCCGACAGGCGAAAGCGCTGCCCCACAACTTGTTGAAATAGTCCTTGCTAAAATCATTTGTCTTCGATACATCGCTTTCATCTTCTTCATCCGATATGTCGGTAACCGGATCGCCTTAAACCTGTGAGGACATTTCGAAAGCTCGCTGTTCTTTTCCTTTGCATCGGAGTTCCGTCGGCCGTGGCTGGGCCCGCAAATTTTGAGCTTCAGCCGTCACCTACGCCGGCGGACGAAAACTCTCACGACATCTTCTCATACGAGACGACGTACACCTTCCAGAGCGATTTTAACGAATCTAAGCTTGGGAATGGTGATTCGCTTTACAACGACTTCAGCTACGATCACCGGTTTTTGATCACTGGAAAATGGTACTTTCGCGCTGGGGTCGAATATGAACGTTACGATTTCAACGGGACCGACAACGGATTGCCCGATCATCTGCAAGCCGCGTCCGCTCACGTGGCTGTGGAGTACGTTGTAAAGGATTTCCCAGGAATAAGCATCGAGCTTGATCCCGGCGTTTACTTCCAAGACAGCGTCAGTTGGGATGCCGTCGATATCCCAGGGAAAGCTTTCGTGACGTTTCCATTGAAGAAAGACAAGATCTTTGCCGTTGTCGCTTTGGGCTGGGGACTTTATCAGGATCCGCCGGTCGCACCGGGTGGCGGCATTATCTGGCTCTTTAGCGACAAGCTCCGCCTCCAGGCGGTTTTTCCCAAGCCTGCGCTGATTTATCAGCCGAATGACGATTGGGACTTTCGGATCACAGGCGAGCTTAACTACACCAGCTTTCGCACTGACGATGTCGTCTCACACACAGAACACAAATTGGACCTGCATGACGCGGTTCTCCAATACAGCGAGGACCGCGCTGGCGTGCAGGTAGGTTATTCCGGCATTAAACACCTCAAATTGATTGCTGGCGCAGGCGTTACCGTCGAACGGAACTTTGATTTCTTCCGCGCTAACCAGTCCAAGCGGACTGACCCCGGGCCGTACCTCAGGATCGCAGCAGAAGCAAAATTCTAAGGGAAGATTTCGCCGAGCTTTCTGGCAGTTGCCTGGTCGCCGCGAACCTTTAGCCGGCCCGTTAAATAAGCCCACGTGCCGCTGAGTTGGTCATTGCAAATGGCGACCCAATCCTTGTCTTTTGCGATGAAACTGACGTTCGGATGCTCGATTTGCCCCTTTCCCATTCTATAGGTCCCGTCGTTTACCTCGATCCACCATTGGCCGCCATTCGGGCCGCTCAGGTCCCATTGATATCGAGCGTGCACACCCTTTGCTTTTGCCGGTTGAAAACTGCCGCGCATGGCATCGAACACTTCCTGCGGCGTCGAATTCACATGGCTGGCCGAAGCCGCGCTTGCTGCGACGAAGCAAACCGCCACAGCAGCCACACTGAGCGACAGAAACAAGCAGTGTTTTCCTCCTAAATGATCGGGCATTTTGTCATTCCTTCGTCATTTTCACGGCCTTATTGCTCAATTCGCCTCAAGAGAAAAGCAGCGCCAAGAAATGTGATCACCGCCCCAGCCAAAAGCACCACCAGATCATTGACGTAAAATTGCAGACCTGCGCGATACATGTTCACCAACCGAAAAGCCCGACAAAAATGTGTAAGCGGAAAAAGCTCGGAGATGTAGCGAACCGCCTGGGGTAATTGTTCAAGTGGCGCGAACGCTCCTGACAGCACGAAGACCGGCAGCAAAAAGAAAACCGAAAACTGGATCGCCTGCGTTTGCGTGCGCGAGAAGGCCGAGATTAGCAATCCAAGCCCAAGCGAACAAAGAAGAAAGAGTAGGCAGACCAGCGCCAGCGCCGGCAGGTCATAAAACGCAACTCCAAAATGCCAGCCGCTCAGCAGCATGATGATGACTATCAGCAAGCTCGAGACCACGAGATACGGCAACATTTTCCCGATCACGATTTCACGACGCCGCAGCGCAGTTATCATCAACTGGTAAAGCGTGCCTGACTCTCGCTCACGCGCGATGGTGCACGCCATCAGCGTGACTGTGAGCAATTGCAAGATCAATCCGATAATCCCGGGGACAACGTAATCGATGACGCGCGATTTCGGGTTGTAGAGCAGCTTGCGATCGACCGACCACATCTCCATCATAGAAACAAAGCGTTTGCGGATTTGCACCGGAAGCTGCTTGCCCAGTTCAAAAACTTCTTCCGGTAATTCCTCAATCATCCGGTCGCGTTGTTTCAACTGGAAATCTCCAAGGCTCTGTCGAACGCTGCCTTCCACAGCATCGGCTGTGTTGATGTCGCCGCCGTCAAGATAAAGCAGCAACGGTTTCGGATCGCCGTTCTTCAGGCTCTCATTCCACCCTGTGGGGATGACCAGCGTTGCGCGCACGTGGTAGGCAAGCAAATCCGATTCGTTATTTATCTCCGGCGTTCCGTAACGCCATCGGAACGTCTTGTTCTTTGCAATAATGTCGATGAACTCCTGCGAGCGCGGCGTGTTGTCGCGGTTGATCAACATGCAGGGCACATCGGTCAATTCGCTCGTTTCAAACGCGTGACCGAACAGGAGCGTGAATAGCGGCGGCAGCAACAAGATGAGAAGCAGCACCCGCCGATCCCGGTAGATGTGCAAAAACTCTTTGTAAGCGACGCTTGCGGTCGCCTCGAATGACAGCCATCTCATGAATCGGATCTCTTCAAAACACCGTCGTATCCTTGCGAGTACGCGGTGAAAACATCTTCCATATCCGGTTCTACCCAGCGTTCGCCTAACAAGCGGATGTCGGGAAACGGCCAGTCTTCGCGCCACCGCGCGATCAGTTGCTCGGCTTCCGGCGCGTAGAGGCGCAGGCTCCCACTGCGCAATGAAACGCCAAGCAACTCAGGTGTCTCGCGCAACTGCACCAAAGCCGGCATAAGAGGCTCAACATCGATCTCAAGCAGCCTGGCTCGAAAGCTCGCCTTTAATGCGCGCGGTGAAGCTTTTGCCAGCAATCGGCCATTCTCGATGAAACCAACCTCAGTACACCGCTCCGCCTCGTCCATATAATGCGTTGTAACGAAAATCGTTTTTCCCTCATTGCTGAGATCGTAAAGCAGATTCCAGATTTGCTGCCGGTGGACTGGATCAAGCCCACGCGTGGGCTCATCGAGAAAGAGCACCGACGGATTGTGGACAAGGGCGCAACCGATCGCCAGCAGCTGGCGCATGCCGCCGGATAGATTGTCCGCAGTCGTGACCCGTTTTTCCTCCAGATCAATGATACGAAGCAACCGACCGATTCGCTCTTCCAGCGCAGCGCCCGGCACGCCATACGCGCCGCCGAAAAAACGAAAATTTTCCAGAACCGTCAGGTCGCGATAAAGGCTAAAGCTTTGAGGGACGTATCCGAACTTGGTGCGCACTTTTTGGCGATGTTTCCAAGTATCGGTGACTTCGATGGTCGCACGGCCGTTGGTCGGATGCGTGAGACCGCATAACATTCGCATGGTGGTCGTTTTGCCGGCTCCATTCGGACCGAGAAAACCAAAGATCGTGCCGGCCTCGATTGTCAGAGAGAGATCCTGCACGGCATGCACGTTACCGTAGCTTTTGCTCAAATGATCAAGCACGATGACCGGTTCATTCATCTCGATCTTTTGCGATGACGATTTAGATTTGCAACCATGGCTCATTGGCCAACAGGTTATCTGCCATGAATGTTGAAACGATTGTACGAGTTCGATTGGCCGGTTTCGCGGGTGTTTTGTCGTTAGCGTTGATTGGTACCCCGAGAAGCGCGTACGCCGATCCTGTATCCGAACTCGCCTCATTCTCAATTTTCGACAAAGTCGATCTGGCGCAACTGGCAAAAACCGACGTAAAGACGGCTCACGGTCCGCCGATGAGGAATCCGCGTTTTCTCGCCGTCCAAAGCTGCTATGTCGCGCCGGGCTCGCCTGCGCAGCAAATGGAGGCGTTGCGCCGGTGGAACCCGTCAAAATATCGCGAACTGAAGGTGTTCCTGCACTCTGATCTGCCGTCAAACCCGGGGCCAGCTAATTTCGAGAAACTCAAGAATGCGCCGGACAACGCCTCCGTGCGTTCGTTCGTGACCGCGACCCAGAAACTCAGTC
>QHOX01000034.1 GCA_003219465.1 Verrucomicrobiota bacterium
GGTATGGGTTAATACCGAGGCAGGCGTTTATCACCGGGAAGGCTCGCCTTTTTACGGCACAACAGAAAAGGGCAAGTACATGACCGAACAGGACGCAATTCAGGCCGGATACAAACGCGCGCCAAAGACGCCGTAGTTACGACATTTCTTTCAGCGAACGTCCAGTTTCATCACGGGATGAATCTCCCACGCCGCATAGCGTGGCATGTGCTTGCGCCGATTAATGTGGCTTTTGAGTGCATGCCCTGTGCCGAAGAATGCTTTTCCGATCACCGCCACGGTGGGCGCGGCGTTCAGGTTCAGCTTTCGCATTGAGTTGTTTGAAATGGAAAGCGCGTCTTGGTCCAGCCGAAAACCGTTTGGCGGATTTCGCACCATCTGTGAGCTTCCAAAGAGTTGCACCGCGGAGAACTGCATCTCGAATGCGATCCCACATCGCTTTAAAATGAAAGTATCGACGGCGTTACGGATTGGGTTGCGTGCGCAGTCTTCCGCTCGAGAAAACGCGACCTTCCGAACCACTCAACTTGCAAACAGGGAGCGTTGCGATGCATGTTTCTGCGAGCGATATGTTCCGACTCATACTAATTAACGTGCTCCCAATTTACAATCTGCCTCGCTAGGATTCGAACCGCGTAAAACTCTTCCCGTCACGCGGTTTTGATCTGCTTACAACGCTGGCTTGCCACGCGAGACCGGTGACGCGCATCCGCAGTCAACCCGCTGGCCGATTTAGGAAGTACAAGTAGATGAGAAAGTTCTCGGTCAGGTTGGTGAACGGTCCAAAGCAGATTTGGCGCGGCGGGAAGCAAGCGTAACTAGATTTACAAAAATGGCTCTAATTCGCTGCTACGAGTGCGGCAAAGAAATTAGCTCGTTAGCAGCGGCTTGTCCCTCGTGCGGAGCTCCGATAGGATCGACCATAATTCCGCCACCGCTACCGACGCAAGCTCGCCCAGCCTCGCGGGCAAAACAGATTTTTGGGGGAACAATCGCGCTGTTAACGGGCGTAGTGCTGGTTTTGCTGATTCGCGGGGTGACAAATCAGCCGAACACTCCTTCAGTAGCGGCATCGCCAACCCCCGCGATCGCGGAAGTGGCTACAGGGAGTTCGCCGTCTATCCAAACAGCCTCGGTAAGTTCACCAGGTCCTACCGCCGCGGAGACTCCAATTGCGGATCCGGCTAAAAGGAGTTCGCCGGGTATTCAAGCGGCTTCGGAAAGTTCACCAACTTCCAGCACCGCGGAGACTCCGATTGCCGGCGCGGCTACGGGGAGTTCGCGTATCCAAATGGCCTCGGAACCAAGTCCTACCGCTGCGGAGAGTCCGTACGCTTCAGATGCATCAGTGGCGACTGCAACGTCGCCCCGGGCGACGTACCAGGTGATCGGCATTCCCCAAGGCGATTATCTCAATCTTCGCGAGGGAGCCGGGCCGGATCATCAGGTGGTCACGCGACTTGAACCCGGCACGGGCGGCATACTGCTCGGCACCAAGCGTATCGCGAACGGCGCGACAACGTGGCAGGAGATAACTGTTCATGGACAGACTGGATGGGTAAACGCAGCCTACATCGCTCCCGAAACCCAATTACCCACGTCGCCAACGGAATCGTCGACAGCACCGTGAAGCCAATGAAATACCTTGTGCAAAAACCCGGTGACGTCGCTTTCCAAACCCATTCTCTCAGCGGGCTTCGTGTTGCCGTCGCGAGTGGGCAGGTTCAATTGGATTGGCAAGCACGGCATAATGGCAAGGAAATGACGGTAACCGAAGCGCTGAAAGAGGCTTCGACGTGCTACGAGTGCTACGAGTGCGGCAAAGAGATCAGTTCGCTGGCTGCGGCTTGTCCATCGTGCGGGGCCTCACCTAGAGCTGCGCAGCCGTCGTTGGGCTCCACAACAGCGTCTTCGGCATTAGATTTTCATTTCGCCCGCGAAGGGAGACGTTTTGGGCCTTACACAGAAGTTACTGCTCGAAACTATTTGGCGGATGGTAGGATCCGGGCCGACGATCTTTGCTGGCGACCGGGCATGGATACTTGGTTGCCGGTGTCGCATGTGTTCCAAACTTCCACTTAGTTTCGCGGTGTCAGCTCCAAACTTCCGCATCGCAATTCTATAACGCTTCTCAGCACGATGCCGGCTGCTTGTTCCACGTCCCGGCAGCCGTGCGTCCGCGCACACAGATCGCCGTTAACTTTCCGTCGACGGCACCGGGAGGTTCAACAGGTAGATACAAATCGCCGTTTCCAATTCCAGAAACGCGGTCGACAATGAAACGGTTTCCGTCGCCGCGATGCGCGTCAGCGACGAAGATCGTTCGGCCGTTGCGATCCACTGCCGCAACACAACCAACTCCATCCGGCTTTGCTCAGATTGTCAGCGATGTCGCCGATTGAAACAAGTTGCCGCATTTAATCCTTAGTGCGTGTCAATTTGCCGCTGCTATACGACCAAATTCGCGCCCGTATTCGAAACGACGGTTGATGTAATCCGCCTCGCCAGATGCCTGAAACTTTTTGATTCAAGGGCTTTTTCCGAAGGAGGTGAAATCAATGAAGCGAAGAATTACAGGCGTAATTCTAATTTCCCTAGGTTTGGGTCTTTTTTGGCACGCACTAGCAGAAGGCCTAGACTGCCAAACCCGATGCCGGGCAAGCTATGACCAATGTGTTGACTTAGCTCACAAGGCTATCAATCCAATCCGCAGCTTAAAAATATGCAACGACACATATCACAGGTGTTTGGGGAATTGCGTTAATTGATAACCCACCGCCCCGTGTAAAACTCGAAAAACACAGGCCAGATCGTTCATGATGGTAACGCGAACGACGAAGGGGTAATGCAGCCTAAACTGCCTCCGTGTAAGCGCCGTAGGATGCCATCCGATTCCTGCAGGTTTAGATGGCATTCGCTTAAGAGCAGCCCGCTTTCTGATCTTTGGCAGCACGCGATTCATCTACGTTTTCGCAACTGACATTTCGCGGAATAGACTATCGATTCCGATTTTCCAGCAGCCAAGTCCTTTTGAATCGGTAAAACGCGCTTGCAGGCGCTCCC
This sequence comes from Verrucomicrobiota bacterium, assembly GCA_003219465.1. Taxonomy (GTDB): domain Bacteria; phylum Verrucomicrobiota; class Verrucomicrobiia; order Chthoniobacterales; family UBA10450; genus Udaeobacter. Next base: position 3,064 of record QHOX01000034.1, read on the forward strand.
ATGATTCGACTTCATTTCGTGCTCGCCGCGCACAGGGATCGCGCTCGATTTTTTCCGAATCAAAACCGCTCAGCTGCTCGCGAACAAGTTTCACAGCTCGCTCCTGCGCCGCTCTAGCTATTTCAAGCTGCAACGAAATCGCAGCTCCCACCTTCCTCTCCCATTCCGGGTTTTCTACCGCGAACTTTTAAATGATGTGCTACCTCGCTAAAATTCGAACCGCGTAAAAGGCTTCGGCTCACGCGGTTTCGCAGTGAGTGGCATCGCCACGTGCCCCGAAAGCTTTCGGGGTTTACGTGGCTGCCTCGCTAGGATTCGAACCTAGACAGAGAGATCCAGAGTCTCTAGTGCTACCGTTACACCACGAGGCAACGAGCGAGAAAAATAAGGATCGATGTGCCTCGCTGCAAGTCGAGCGTCGTCGGCTCCGAGGATAAATTTACGCCGCGGCGACGTTTTTTGTTTCCAGCAGGATTTCTCTGCCTTGCTGGGCACCTGCCACTTCCAGAAGTTTTCCGCTTTTTGCCACGAGTTCGCGAGCGGATTCCACCATCGTGTCCACCATTTTGTCGTCGTGACTTGGGTCGTGGTGAAAGAGTAAAAGCGTTCGAACCTCTGCCTCGAGTGCGAGGGAAACCGCGCTGGAGACCGAGCCGTGTCCCCAGCCGATGTGAGTCTGGTACTCTTGGTCGGTGTACTGTGAGTCGAGAACCAGAACTTCGCTGCCGCGCAAGAATTGCACCAGCCGCGTGTGCTCGTCCGCCGCGATTTCTTTGCTCTGGTCCGGCGGCAATTGCTTTTCGGCGGCTGCATGCAGAAAAAATTCATACGGCTCGTGATCCGGGAGAAAAGCAACTGAGCCGGCGCTGGTGAAAAGACGATAACCAGCGCACATGCCGGGATGATTTACGAACGCGGCGTGTACGTCCACTTTACCGAGCGAGAACTTCATCTCGGTCAATTTGTTGATGTCCATCTTCGCGGAGAGCTCACGCATGGTGATGGGAAAGAACGGCGCTCTCATCGGCTCGGTCATGATTTCACGGAACGTTGCTCCAGCGCCGTCAAAACCGAAAATGCGAATCTGATTGTTGGAATCGTACCCGGTCTTGAAGAATGGGAAGCCCTGAATGTGGTCCCAATGCGCGTGTGTGATGAGCAACGAGAGCTTGATCGGTTGCGCTTGGAACTCCTTTTGCAGAGCGACGCCGAGTGGTCTGATGCCTGAGCCGGCATCGAGCACGATAATCTCACCGTCTGCGCGTAACTCTACACAGGTGGTATTTCCACCATAACGCAGAGTTTCAGGACCGGGCACCGCGATCGAGCCGCGCGTGCCCCAAAACTTGAGTCGTACAGGGGATTCCAAAGCGCTGCGCATGTGGAGGGAGGCGCTGATTCTGCCACGCATTCTTAATTAAACCAACTGTTTTCAGTAAAAGCTCCTAGGGAGATCGCTGCCGGCAAATATCTACGACACTACAGCGGGAGAGCGCGATAAACTAAAAGAAAATAGGAATGATCAATATCGCGAGAATGTTAACGACTTTGATCATCGGATTGATCGCAGGTCCGGCGGTGTCCTTGTAAGGATCGCCGACGGTGTCGCCGGTAACCGCCGCTTGATGGGCGAACGAACCTTTGCCGCCAAGGTTGCCTTCCTCAATGAACTTCTTCGCGTTGTCCCACGCGCCGCCGCCGGATGTCATGGCGATGGCAATAAACAGCCCGGTGACAATCGTTCCTACGAGCAAACCTCCGAGCACGACAGGGCCCAATTGCGGAATCACCGCCACCGCCACCACGAAAATCAGCGGCAGCAGCGCCGGCACGATCATCTCGCGCAACGCCGCTTTCGTCACGATGTCCACGCACGTGCCGTACTCAGGCGTGTCCTGGCCGGTCATGATGCCGGGATGCACTTGCAGTTGCCGACGGACTTCGCGCACGACAGCGCCGGCCGCCTTGCCTACGGCGTCCATACTAAAGGCGGTGAAGATGAACGGAAGCAACCCACCGAGGAACAAGCCGATGATTACCTTCGGGTCAGTAAGCGAAAACTCGAACACGAACGGGTGACCGTTGCGTGTCACGTGCATTTTGAGTTCCTGCACGTAGGAGCCGAACAAAACGAGCGCTGCCAAGCCGGCTGAAGCAATGGCGTAGCCTTTGGTCACTGCCTTCATGGTATTGCCCACCGCGTCGAGTTGATCGGTGACGTTGCGCACTTCGCTGGGCAACTTGCTCATTACTGCGATACCGCCCGCGTTGTCGGTAATCGGGCCGAACGAATCAAGCGAAATGATGATCCCGGCCATGGACAACATTGCCATCACTGCGATGGCGATTCCGTAAAGGCCGCCAAAATGAAAGCTCACCAAAATAGCGATTGCGATGAAACCTACCGGCAGCGCGGTGGCGTGCTGACCAACGGCAAGACCAGCGATGATGTTCGTCGCATGGCCTGTCTCTGAAGCGCGCGCGATTTTTTGCACGGGGCGATAACGCATCGATGTGTAGTAATTCGTGATCACCACGACGACGGCTGTCATAACCAGACCGACGAGGGAAGCGAAATACAGTTGCGTTGGTGAGCGCAGCTGGCCGTTCACCATGATGCCCGTCGGGAACAGATAGTGCGTCACTGGCCAGAACAGGATGGCCGAAACGATTGCACTCGTGATTACGCCACCCATCAGCAGGCTGGCCGGTTTTCCGCCGGCAACGTTGACGAACAGCACGCCCAGGATCGCGCCCAGCACGGAAATTCCCCCGAGCACAAACGGGTAAATCACGGCTGCTGGGTTGCCAGGCAACGTGAGCGCGCCAACCAGGATCGCGCCGATCAAGCTCACCGCGTACGTTTCGAACACGTCGGCGGCCATGCCGGCGCAATCGCCGACGTTATCGCCGACGTTGTCTGCGATCGTTGCCGGGTTGCGCGGATCGTCTTCTTCGAGACCCTTCTCGATCTTGCCCACGAGGTCCGCGCCGACATCAGCAGCTTTGGTGTAAATGCCGCCGCCGAGTCGCGCGAACACGCTGATCAAACTCGCCCCGAGCGCAAGACCTACCAGGCTGTTGATCGCCATCTGCGGACCGACCATGCGCGCGACGACACTATAGAAAATCGATACTGCCAGAAGCGCGAGCCCAACCACGAGCAGTCCGGTCACGGCTCCTCCGTTGAAGGCCATTCGGAGCGCCTTCGTAATCGACTGCGTTGCGGCCTGCGTGGTTCGCACATTGGCGATCACCGCGATGCGCATGCCAATATAACCGGCCGAAAGCGAACAGAACGCGCCGATTACGAATCCGATCGCCGTCGGGCGATCTTTGAAAATGAAGAGCAAAATGAAAATTATGACTGCGATCGAGCTGATGGTGACCACCTGACGATTCAGATACGCCTTGGCGCCCTCCTGAATGGCACCGGAAATCTCACGCATCCGTTGGTTGCCGGCGGGTGACCGGACCACCGCGGCAATTAGGAAAAACGCGGCCGCAAGACCAATCACAGCGCAGACCATCGACAGCGGTACGCCGGAAGTAAGAATGTTGAAGGCGAAAAAAATCATGGGCGCATCAGACTGAAGCGCACGATTCTATGAAGAATTGTTGCGGTGGCAACTGCCTTACTTCAATCGTTCGCGACCATGTGGCTTTGTGAGATCGAGAAGCGGACCGATCGGAACGATGCGAGTTGGATTAATCGCCGTGTGCGTCATGTAGTAATGCCGCTTGATGTGATCGAAATTGACCGTGTCGGCGATGCCGCGCTGCTGATATAAGTCCATCAGATAGCCCTGGAGGTTTGGATAGTCGATGATGCGGCGCAGGTTGCACTTGAAATGGCCATAATAGACGACGTCGAACCGAACGAGGGTGCAAAATAGCCGCCAGTCTGCCTCGACAACGCGATCTGGAAAAAGGTAACGACTCGTCGATAAACGAACTTCGAGTTCATCAAGCGCTTCAAAAAGCCTGCGACAGGCCCGCTCGTAGGGCCGCTGGCGGGTGGCAAAACCTGCTCTGTAGACCCCGTTGTTGATGTTGTCGTAGAGAAAGGAAGAAAGCTTTGCGTGCTCGGGTTCGATGTCTTTTTGAAAAAAATCTACGTTTTTGTTCTCGGCGAATTCGTTAAAGGTCTCGTTAAACATCCGGCAGATGTCGTCCTCGCAATTGTTCACGATGCGCTTCGTTTGCTTGTCCCAGAGGACGGGCACGGTCACTCGGGCGTCGTAGGCCGGATCCGTCGCTTTGTAGGCTTCCCTCAAAAATTGGAAGCCGTTGATCGGATCGGTGGATTCAAACGGCGCACCGGGCGGAATCTTGCCGGACGGATCGCGAAATGCCCAGCCTGAGTCGTCTCGAATCGGATCAACCACGGTCACGCCAATGGCTTCTTCCAGTCCTTTCAGTTTCCGAAAAATGACCGTGCGGCTCGCCCACGGGCAGGCCAGCGAGACGTAAAGATGATAGCGGCCCGCCTCAGCAGCGTAAGGTGTCGAGCCATCATTTCAGACCCACTCGCGAAACGCGTCCTCCTGGCGTTTGAATTCTCCGGACTTAGTCTCCTCGTCTGGAAATTGCGCTTTCATGTAACCACGAATGGACACGAATAATCACGAATTTGAAAGCCAAGGAAGTTATTTGCGTCGACGCGCGCTGGGTTCCACTCGCGTTGACACGGAAAACGGCCAATGATAGCGTCGGCCAATTTACGCGGAAGTCCGTAAAAGGCGGGCGATAACGCTGTTACCGTTACAGACTTGCACACATTATTGAACAGTCAGGTTTTGGTGCTCAACCGGCTCTGGCAGGCGGTGAACATCTGCTCTGCTCGCCGCGCCTTTTCGCTCGTATACGCCGGGCACGCACAGATTGTTTCTTCTGATGACGCGAACAACTTTTCCACGCACGATTTCGAAAGCTGGCGCGATCTTTCCGAGAACGCGCCCGACCATGAAGTGGTCACGACCATTTCGTTCAAGATCCGCATCCCACGGGTGATCGTGCTACTCGTGTTCGATCGGCTTCCGAAAAAGGAAGTAAAATTCACTCGCCACAACGTGTTCGAGCGTGACAAGAACACCTGTCAGTACTGCGGCCAGCTCTTCGATCGAAGCGAACTTAATTTGGATCATGTCGTGCCGCGCGACCGCGGGGGAACGACGACGTGGGAGAATGTGGTCTGCTCCTGCATTGCCTGTAATACGCGCAAGGGCAACCGGCTCCCGCGCGAAGCGCACATGAGCTTGATCCGCAAACCGAAGCGGCCGAAGTGGCGGCCGTTTGTGCAGATCACGTTTTCCGCTCCGCAGCACGATCTCTGGAAGCACTTCGTCGATCTCGCTTACTGGAATGTCGAGCTAAGCGATTAGCGTTCGCTCGCCGCGAACCGTAGAACTTGTCTGTTCACACGCCAGGCGTCTGACACAGACGCACGGCCTACAACCTTCTAACGTTTCAACGCCTCCAGAATTGGCTGTGGATACACGCCCAGCCAAATTGTCCCGATAATGAGCGCCGTGATTGCAATTCGTGACAAGCCGTTTACCGGGACAGCGTCGACATCGGAACTGGACTGCCAGTACATCGCGAGTACGACCTTCAGATAATAGTAGAATCCGCAGCCGACCGTGATCACGCCCACCACGACTAGCGCTATCTGACGCTGCAAAACCGCTGCGTAAAAAATATAAAATTTGCCGAGAAATCCCGCTGTGAACGGGACACCGGCCAGAGAGACCATTCCAATCAGCATCGCGAACGCAAGAAATGGCGAACGTTTGGCAAGCCCGTCAAAATCGGAAATTTCTTCACCAGTTTGCTGCGCCACGATTATCAGCACTGCAAAACTCAAGAGCGTCATCAACAGGTAAGCGACGAGGTAGAAAGATATCGCGCGAACATCGAAACAGACGACGCCGATTAGCAGATAACCCGCATGCGCGATGCTCGAGTACGCGAGCAGTCGTTTCAGATTCGTTTGCGGCAACGCTGCGAGGTTTCCGTAAATCAAAGTCGGCAGCGCGATCACAAAAACCAGTCGGTGTGTTTGCGGAAGATTCATGAACGGTTGCAGAACACGCAGCAGCACGATGAACCCGGCGGCTTTCGAACCGACCGAGAGATACGCAGTCACCGGCGTGGGCGCACCTTGGTAAACATCCGGCACCCAGATTTGGAAAGGGACGGCCGCAATCTTGAAACCGAGCGCGACCAGAACGAAAACCATACCTAACAACACTGCACCGGAGTTGCTGCCAGTATTCGCGAGTGCCGCCGTTAGCCGATAGAGATTTGTCTGGCCGGTTGCACCGAAAATCCAGGCGATTCCGTACACGAGGAATGCCGTGGAAAGCGCGCTGAGTATGAGATACTTCGTTCCCGCCTCGAGCGTCATGGGATTGCGCCGGGTAAAACTGACCAGCACGTAGAACGACACTGTTACCAGCTCGAGGGCGACAAAGATGAAAACGAAGTCAATTGCCGAAACGAGGTACATCAGTCCGGTGCAGGTGAAAAGAGGCAGCGCGACAAATTCGCCAAGGCTTGCCTGCGGGGGGCCACCGGGAAAGAAGCTGCGCATCACTGGTGCGTAATCGATCGTCATGATCAGAACGAAAATCGTGGTCACCAGCGCGAATTGCTTGAAGAAGATCGCCAGCCGGTCCGCTGTGTAAAAACTCCAGAAGCCAGTCGCGGGAGACGTCGATTGAGAGGGAGCGACAAAGAAACTGGCGACAAGAACTACCGCGAGCCCGGTAATCGCAGCGAAAGCTAAAACGCGTTTGTCGACTTTCTCAGCAAACGCTTCGATCATCAGGATCACCATTCCGAGCACCAGCACCGCAATTTCGAGAATGGGCGCGGTAATCGAGCTCATTTGTTTGCGGAGAGATATGTGCGAAACGCAGGAGTAACGATTCGCACGAAAAATTGCGGAAAGAATCCACAGCAAAGTAGCGCAGCCACGAGCAACGTGATGGGCATACGCAACGCCGGGCTAAGATCGGGCAGTTTTTGCCATTGCTCGCGAAAAGAGCCCATGAACGTTTTGCGGTAGGCGCGCAGCATGTAGACCGTCGATAGCACCACGCCCCATAGCGAAAGGATGGTGGCGATTTGAAAAATGTGAAATCGCCCGATTTCCCAGCCGTTCCTGAACGCGCCAAAAAAGATCATGATTTCCCCAGCGAAATTGGCAAAACCCGGAAGACCGATTGCGGCGAACACGCCAAATCCAAACGCAAGCCCGGCAAAAGGCATCACCCTCGCAAGTCCGCCGAGCTCATCAAAAACCAACGTGCCAGTGCGCCGGCGCAATTCGCCTGCGATGCCAAATAGCAACGCGATTGAGAGACCGTGAGCGAACATCAACACAACGGCCCCGGTCACACCAAGCACACCAAA
>QHOX01000351.1 GCA_003219465.1 Verrucomicrobiota bacterium
CGACTACGCAAACAGACGCAGTCCCAAAAGCCGTCACGCTTCACAGCCTGGCGGCTTTTTGCTGCTGAAGAGCACCCGACCTGGATGTAATCACTCTTCGCTTCCGCTTGCGTCCGTGGTTTCGGCTGGCGCTTTCGCCAGATTCATTTCGTTAATCTTTCAATGCAACGTCCGCCGGCTAATGCCGAGTTTTTTCGCCGCGGCGGTCACGTTGCCATTCGTCGGCGAGCGCTTGCATGATCAATTCGCGACACCGCGCACGCCATCTGTTCCAAAAATTTCCTTCTGTTTGGTGACGGCATAATTGAAACGCTCGAAGGCCAATCCATAAACGGCGAATTTTGGTAAGCGTCAAGGAGCAACGGCTTCCCAGCCGTCGTGTTTAAAACGGACGGCTGCCCCAGCCGTCTCTCCTTGTGAACCATCCAGGGGCTTGAGTCCAACCCTGAGTGGGTGCCCTGCGCAAAAGTCTCCTCCGAGAGGAGGCGCAAAAAAACACTACGGATTTTTCTTCCATTCCGCAAATCGACTGCGGTAGAGTTGGCGGCTCAGGAAAAATGGATAACATCATCGAGGCGAAAGAACTGCAGATTGAGCGCAAGCATTTCTATGTGGAGCTCCGTGAGAACGATCGCGGGAAATTCTTGCGCATCACCGAGGAAGCTCATGGTCGCCGTAACTGCATCATCGTGCCGAGCACTGGCGTGGATGAATTTACGGCGGCGATTTCTGAAGTTCTAACCAACAACGGAAGCGCGCCGCTATAAATCGACGGACAAACTAGTCCGGGCGATTTTTGGTGAACCGCTTTGTTTTCCTTTATTCGCTTGTCGCGTTGACCATCGGGACGCCCGAAACTAGTTTGGCGTCCGGCAGCTGCCGGATCGATTTACGTCTTTCTGCGCTTCTCAATCATGACCACAAAACGAAAATCGAGCATTCGAAAAGAATTTCGGCGCGCAAGAACAAGATCGACATCCAACGTGCGGGCAGCAGCTGCCGGAAAGAAAGCGAAAACGCCGCGTTATGTTTATTATTTCGGCGACGGTCACGCCGACGGAGCGGGCAGCATGAAACCGCTCCTGGGCGGCAAAGGCGCAAACCTCCATGAGATGACCCGCATTGGTTTGCCTGTGCCGCCAGGGTTCACACTGACCACCGAGGTATGCAGTTACTTTTACGATCACAAACGCAGCTATCCGCCTCAGCTGAAAGCTCAGGTCGCAGATGCGCTTGAGCGGGTTGAAAAATCGGTGGGGAAGAAACTTGGCGACAGAGAGCGGCCTTTGCTCGTTTCCGTACGGTCGGGCGCGCGCGATTCCATGCCTGGAATGATGGACACGATCCTGAATCTCGGGATGAACGACGAGGTGGTAGAAATTGTTGCGAAAAAGACAAACAACGCGCGCTTCGCCTGGGATTCGTATCGGCGCTTTTTGCAAATGTACGGCGACGTGGTCATGGGCGTCCAGAAACGGCCAGGCGAAGACCACGAGCCGTTTGAAAGTGTCATCGAACACCTAAAAGATGAACGCTACGGCAAACATGATTTCCCAGATGTGCGATTGACGGTCGCCGATTTGAAGGAGCTGGTGCAGCGCTTCAAGGCGTTGATCAAAGAGCGGACCGGAAAATCGTTTCCGCAAGATCCAACCGAACAACTTTGGGGCGCAATCGGCGCAGTTTTTGGATCGTGGATGAACGATCGCGCGATTGTTTATCGCCGGAAATACGGGATTCCCCACGACTGGGGCACGGCAGTCAACGTGCAGACAATGGTGTTTGGCAACATGGGAAAAACGAGCGCGACCGGCGTCGCGTTCACGCGCGATCCTGCGACCGGCGAAAAAGTCTTCTATGGCGAGTATTTGATCGACGCGCAGGGTGAAGACGTTGTCGCAGGCGTGCGCACGCCGCATCCGATTGCCGATCTGGCGAAGGAAATGCCGGCAGCGCACAAAGATCTGATGAAAGTCCGCGCCATCCTTGAACGTCATTTCAAGGATATGCAGGACCTCGAGTTCACGGTGGAAGAAAATCGTCTCTACATTTTGCAGACGCGGAATGGTAAACGCACCGGCCATGCCGCAGTCCGGATCGCCGTCGATATGGTCGGTGAAAAATTGATTACTAAAAAAGAGGCGGTGCGACGTATCCCAGCCGATTCGCTCGCTCATCTTTTGGCGCCGATTTTCGATCGGCAATCGGCGCGTGAAGCAAAAAAGATCGGCAGCGGTTTGGCCGCTGGGCCAGGCGCGGCCTCAGGACACGTTGTTTTCAGCGCAGAAGAAGCCGTGGCGCGTTCGGAAAAAGGAGACAAAGTCGTGCTCGCCCGAATTGAAACTTCGCCGGAAGACTTGCGCGGGATGATCGCGGCAGAGGGAATTCTCACTTCGCGCGGTGGAGTTTCTTCGCATGCCGCCCTGGTCGCCCGACAAATGGGCAAAGTGTGCGTATGCGGTGCGACCGCGATTCAAATCGATTACCAAAAGCGCACGCTCAGCGCCAACGGAACAACGTTAAAACAGGGGGATTACATCTCGGTTGACGGGACCGCGGGCGAGGTTTTTGCCGGCGAAGTCACAACTGCACCGTCCGAGATTGTTCAGGTGCTCGTCGATCGATCGCTCGATCCGAAGAGTAGCGTTACGTATCAAGAGTTCGCGAAGCTAATGAAGTGGACGAATGAATTTCGCAGGCTTGGCGTCCGGACAAATGCCGATACTCCCGAGCAGGTGAAAAATGC
>QHOX01000128.1 GCA_003219465.1 Verrucomicrobiota bacterium
TGAAACCTAATTTGCCGGGGGCATCGCAACGATTTTTTTCGATTGGACACGCGTCTCGCTCTCGCTCGCTACATTTTCACTTGCTGTGTCGGGCTAAAAAAAGCCCGGCTATCGCGAGGACGCGCTCGCCAGCAGTCGAAACGCAGCGTTTTCGCAACTGTTCAGCGTTTAACGGGCAGCAGAGGCCGGTCGCGGTGCTGCCGTGGGTCGCGGTCTGGGTGTCGGCTCAGTTCGCGGGGTGGGCGTCGGCCTGGGAGTAGGAGTAGCTGTTGGAGTTGCTGTCGCCGTGGCGGTCGGCGTAGCTGTAGCCGTCGCGGTCGGCGTTGGAGAAGCCGTAGGTGTCGGCGTGGGCGTGCCTCCTCCCGTCGGGAACACTCGCACGTAATAGACGTCTTGTTCGTGCCCGCCGACCGCGTTCGGGTTGACGTTAAAGGTCGCGGCATATGCCACATTCCCTCCGGTAGCGTCCGAAACGATGGTGATGTAATCGCCTATCTTGTCATTCTGTGGAAAGCCTGATTGCGGGTTGAATGAATCGCTCACGGCAATGTTAGGCGCCCATGTCACGCCGGCATCAGTGCTGTAGGAGTAAAACAATTGAGAATCGATGTTGTTCGCAGCATTGCGCGTGTCGTACCACACCACATCAATGCGCCCATTGGGCGCCACCGAAAGCGTGCCAAACCAGTGCCACTTGCTTTGGTGGTTGGCGTCATCATTAATGCGGATAGGTGCGCTGAACGTGAGTCCGCCGTCGGTACTCCGTGCCAGCATTACCTCCGTGGTGCTCTGACCATTCGGCACCACACTGGCCAGCATGTAAATATTGTTGTTTGTCGCCGTCCCGGAGCGGTCCACCGCGATGAACGTCTGACCGCAAAGTCCTATGCCATTGATTCCGCCCTGAATAAGAAAGCCACCCAGATTAACCAGAGTATTTTGGTCAAAGCTTGGCGTCTGACTCCCGTTCTGCGCATTGGACGAGCGAAGGCACCTGAACTGGCCGCTAAAATCTTGGCCGCCGATAAAAAGATTACCATTGGTATCGACGTCCAGCGCTCCGGTGTGAGTGTCGTTTGGAACACTAATCGGGCTCATCCACGTGAGCCCGCCATCAGTCGAACGCGTAAATTCGCCCCCGTCGCAACTGAAAATCCCTGTCCAAAACTGATATTGGAACCCGTGCCCCGTGCCATTGGTCTTATCAATCGTGAACCATTCCTTGTCACCTCCATGCCCTGGTCCGCCCTGCAGCCAAGACTGGCCGCCATTTATTGAGTTCCAAACATCGTCGCAAAAAAATGATTGTTGCTCGGTCGACTCAAGACTGAGATAAAAGAATTTTCCGGCCTCGTCACAAAGTGTCACCGGGTCGCTGCGAAAAATGCCGTTCTCCAATACGCCGGGAAACGTCCAGTGTATGCCGGCGTCAGTCGTATAACCCCAGCCGGCCTGTCGAAAGTCCGAGTCAATGCTGTCAAACTGCCTCCAGGCGATTACCATCTTGTTGCCGTCCGTTGGATCAACAGAAATGGACGGTTCGTTCGCCGCGTCGCTAAGAATATTGTTGCCGTTTGCGTCGACATTTGCCTGGTAACTTGTAAATACGCCGAAGGGCGAGATCATACGCGGCGATGTTTCAATCTTTCGCGGAGGAGCCGGTGGCATATTGTATTTTTCAAGCGGCTCGTCCAGCGGAAGCTTGCGTGTGGGTGCCAGCGTTTGACCCGAAATGGTGGGAAGCACAAGCAGTGAAGTCAGACCTATGAAGGAGGTCAGGGTTAAAAGCGAAGAATATCTCATTGAGTGGTTCAAGGTTGAAAGGTTGAAGCGGTAAACCACGAAGCTACAGGCGATTCACCAAGCTGGAATCCCTGATCGCCGCGCCGGTGCGCCCCCCTTAATCTAGAACGGCGAGGTTGTCGAGCGATATTCTTCGAATGTTTGGTAACAACATTGAAACCTGAGTTCTTCGCAGGCCACCCCCGCAGACGTCTGGAAAACAAGCCTTCATTATGCCCGCCGGGTGGGAACAGAATGCTCGCACTTCCCATGTCACCCATCGGCTATGAGCTATCGGCTATCCGCTTTTTTCACCTTTAGGGCCGCGGTGCTGGAGTGGGACGAGGCCTCGGCGTGGGCTCAAATCTGGGGGTTGGCGTCGGCCTCGGAGTTGCCGTTGGCGTGGGAGTCGCTGTGGCAGTAGGAGTTACTGTCGCCGTAGGCGTAGACGTAGGTGTCGGGCTGGCCGTGGCCGTCGGTGTAGGTGAAGGTCCTTGTCCACCGGGAAATACCCGCACGTAATAAACATCCTCTTCGTGTTGGCTTAGGTTCGGGTTGAAGTTAAACGTGGCGGCATACGCTACGTTGCCGCCGGTTTCGTCGGAAACAATGGTAATGTAGTCGCCAATCTTGCTCTGGTTCGGGTAGCCCTCGAAGGGGTTGAACGCATTGCTCACAGCGACGTTAGCCGACCAGGTCACGCCGGCGTCAGTGCTAAAGGAATAGAAAAGTTGAGAGTCCGTGTTATTGGCAGCGTTGCGCGTGTCATACCAAACCGCATCGAGCCGTCCATTGGGGGCTACTGAGAATGTGCCGAACCAGTGCCATTTGCTAGGGTTAACCGGATCGTCATTGACCTTGTGCGGGGCGCTGAAGGTTAGCCCGCCGTCGGTGCTGCGCACAAACATTACGTCAGTTGTGCTTCGCCCGGGAGGCGCCACGCTCGCCAGCATGTAAATGTTGTTGTTCGTCGCCGTTCCGGAGCGGTCCACAGCCAGGAATAACTGTCCGTCCAGTCCCACTCCGTTTATTCCACCACCTGCTAACTCGCCACCCATGTCGACGGCGGTGTTTTGGTCGAAAGTTGGTGTCTGGCCGCCGATCTGCGCATTGCTCGAACGGGCGCACCAAAAGTCGCCGGAGACGAATGCATTTTCGCCGCCGACGTAAAGGTTGCCATTGGTATCCACATCGAGCGTTCCGAATTGAATCGTGTTGGGAATATTAATCGGGGTTTCCCACGTGACTCCGGCATCGGTCGCGCGGTTGAACATCCCGAAGTCGCAACCGGCGGTGTCCCAGGCCTGGTATTGGAAGCCGTGACCGGGTCCGCCAGTCTTATCGATCGTGAACCACTGTTTGTCGCCCCCGATGGCCCCCTGCTTGCCTGAAATCAGCGTCCATGCCGCGCCGCCATCGGTCGAACGCCACATATCATCACAGAAAAACGAAAAGCCGTCCGATCTGAGACTGAGATAGAAAAAATTCCCTGTCTCATCCGAGCCGGTTACCGGGTCGCTGCGGAAGGTGTTGTTTTGCAACACGCCGGGAAATGTCCAATGGATACCGCCATCAGTGGTATAACCATAGCCGCCCTGCCGAAAGTTTGACGTGACATCATCAAACTGCCTCCAACCGATGGCCATCCTGCTGAGGTTCGTTGGATCGACAGAAATCGTACACTCGTTCGCAGCGTCCCCAACAATGTTGTTCCCGCTCGCATCCACATTCACCTGGTAGCTGACGAAAACGCCAAACGGCGAGATCATTCGTGGGGAAGTCTCTATTTTCCGAGGCGCGGCAGGTGGATTGTCATATTTTTCGAAAGGCTCGCGCCCATGCGGTTTCCAAGTGGGCGCCAGCTGAGCTGAAGAGCTGGACAGAGCGATCGGCAAGGCCAGACAAATCAATAGCGTGTGTGAAACTGTGGAGCGTCTCATATCAGTGGTGTGGTTCGAAGGTTGAATTGATAAAGCAGATTAAGATTCGTCGAACCTCGATCGACTCGCTGGCGCTCTTCGTAATCACAAGCAGCTGGTTTGTCGAGAGTTTATTTGTGGATTTGACTAGAAACGCGATTTTTCGCCGCGGCGATTCCAGTGAGCGCCTCACGTGATCCATGATCACTAATCACCGCAAACCCATGGGCCTTGGATACGGAGTGGGGCGAGCCCTAGGCATTGGAGTACCCCTTGGAGTAGGACTGGGCCTTGGTGTCGACGTTGGAGTTGCTGTAGCGGTCGGGGTTGCCGTTGGCGTCGCGGTAGGTGTACTTGTCGCTGTTGCTGTTGGTGTCGGGCTGGCCGTAGGTGTCGGCGTAGGTGAAGGTCCTTGTCCACCGGGAAATACCCGCACGTAATAAACATCCTCTTCGTGTTGGCTTAGGTTCGGGTTGAAATTAAATGTGGCAGCATACGCTACATTGCCGCCCGTTTCGTCGGAAACGATGGTAATGTAGTCGCCGATCTTACTCTGGTTTGGATAGCCTTCGAAGGGGTTAAACGCATTGCTCACAGCAACATTAGCCGACCAGGTGACGCCGGCGTCAGTGCTAAAGGAATAGAAAAGTTGAGAGTCCGTGTTATTGGCAGCGTCGCGCGTGTCATACCAAACCGCATCGAGCCGTCCATTGGGCGCTACTGAGAATGTGCCGAACCAGTGCCATTTGCTAGGGTTAACCGGATCGTCATTGACCTTGTGCGGGGCGCTGAAGGTTAGCCCGCCGTCGGTGCTGCGCACAAACATTACGTCAGTTGTGCTTCGCCCGGGAGGCGCCACGCTCGCCAGCATGTAAATGTTGTTGTTCGTCACTGTCCACGAGCGGTCCACAGCCAGGCATAACTGTCCAGTGAGTCCTGCTGGATTGATTCCCCCGAAACCGAGGCCGCCACCCATGTTGACTTGACTTGGTCAAAGGTCGGTGTCTGGTCCCCAAACTGTGCATTGCTTGAGCGTACACAATTAAAGTCGCTGAATCCTTCGCCACCGATGAAGAGGTTGCCGTTGGTGTCCACGTCGAGCGTTCCTAAATCAGTGCCACCAGGAACAACGATCGGAGCCTGCCAGGTGACTCCTCCATCGGTGGATCGCTGGAATTCCACGCCCCCGCCGCTGCAGTTAGCGCCGTCGTCTGACTGGTATTGAAAGCCATGTCCAGGGCCGTTGGTTTTATCGATGGTGAACCACTCCTTGTCGCCTCCGCCGGCGAGTCCGTCGGCTTGCAGTTCTGTCCAGGATTGGCCGCCGTTGGTTGAGCGGTACATGTTCTCACAAAGTGTTCCAAGAAGGCTGAGGTAAAAGAAGGTGCCCGCCTCATCCGAGTTCGTTACTGGGTCGCTCCGAAAAACGTTGTCTTCCAGAACACCAGGGAACGTCCATGTTGTGCCTGCGTCGGTGGTGTATCCCCAGCCGCCTTGCCGAAAGTTGGATAATACGCTGTTAAATTGCCGCCATCCGATTGCCATCTTGCTGGTGTTTGTCGGGTCAACCGAGATCGAACATTCGTTAGCCGCGTCACCGACGATGTTATTCCCATTTGCATCGACATTTGCCTGGTAGCTGATGAAAACACCATACGGCGAGATCATCCGTGGCGAAGTCTCCAGTCGATAGATATACCCTGGCGGATTGTCGTATTTTTCCAGTGGCCTGGTGGTGCGCGGGCTCCAGGTGGGGGCTTGCCCCAAAGCAGTTGCGACCGCAGCGATAAACACCAGAAACGTCAGTTGTGGTAGTCGCCTCGCTGTGCTTGCCGCGCCGTAGTTCCGCAAACGCGGATCGCCCCGTCTCGGCCACGTCGCCACGCGGCACGCCGTCATTCGCTTCGGCGCCACCCCAGAGTCAGTGCGGTTCACGACCTGTAATCCACCTCATCCGAGTTCCCCGTTTCCTAATCACCGATCACCCCAATCATTGGGAGCCAGAGGCGCTAGGGGCGTGGGAAAGGGGTTGGGCGTGGCCGCGGTGTGGGAGCGATTCTTGGAGTTGGAGTAGGTCTGACCGTTGCTGTTGGAGTTGCCGTTGCCGTAGCTGTTGCGGTAGCTGTGGGCGTCGGGCTTACGCCGCCTCCGGCCAGATTGAACGCGCCGATCCGCAATCGCCATCCAATGGAGCTTGTCGTAGGAACATACTCACTTATGTACCAGAAAGTGGTGTCGTCGGTTGGATCGATGTCAATAGCCGAATAGTCGCCCCAGCGGTGTAGAGTGGTGGTTTGCGAGCCGGTCCCGTTGATGATGGATCCTTCGCCCAAGGTCATTTGGCCCGGCGGATCGCCGTCGTGGCGGGCGGTGTAAAACGCACTGGGAAACACTGACGGATTCGTGCCATTCGAGGCGCTAAAGCCAAGGGCAATATCGCCAAGTGAATTCATGGCGATACTCCCCATCCAGCGATGAATCCCATCGGTAAGACCAGGCGCATAGGTCCCCTCCTGGAAAATAACCGGACTGCCATTAGGATCGCGCAGTTCCCACCAGCGAATACCCGACACGGCGCCGTTAGGTCCTGTTCCGGCATTCACCGACTGATTGGTGACCAGCGACTCATGACTGCCAAAATTCCGATAGGCGAGCCGAAACAGTGGCCGCTGGCGATAGCCCAAATGATCGATTAGAGTAGTGGTACCCGGCTGCGGAATACATGCGCGCGTTGAGGTGCAAGTTGCATTCAGGATCGAGTTAAACGGCTGAGTCGGCAGCGTGTTAGTCAGCATGAAAGTCGAGTTCCCTGGGGTGACAGGGTCGTAGTGGAATTTCCATAGGTTCAACGCATCGTTTGGCGCGCCGTAACCGCCGTTGTCATCCTGCGAGCCTACAAAGAAATTAGGGCTCCCGTTAGGCGGCAGTGTCTGTCCATCCAGATCGCTCGGCAACAAACCGTCGCCAACGACGTATAACGGGTTTGGCGGTGCAAGGAACCCGACAATCGTCGGGTTAGGGTTGCCGGCCAAAGCCTGGGCGCGATCCAGCGCATACGCGCCCACACCGACAAATTGCGAGCCATTCAGGAATTCCCGCGTACTGAAGTAGTAGGCATCCGGCCACATTCCAGCTTTCGGGTAGTCGGGAAAATTATTTCCAGTCGCGATGGCATATCGGAAATAGGCACCAGTCGGGTCGTTTGTCTGTGAGACCGCAACGCACTCGAAGTAGGTCGGGCCACTGGCGGTAAACTGCGAGAGCAGCCAGCGGTCTGCCAACTGATCGTAAAGCACGACTGGATCGCCAGAATTATCGGTCTGACAGTCTCCACCAAATCCGCTCCAGAGCGTATTGTTCGCTGCCGGACCGAAGAGCGAGTTCCCGCTCTTGTCGAAGATTTGAAAATGCAGGTTGGACATCGTCACCACGTGATTGGGACCGACCGCTCCATTGGGGTCGGGCGGAACACAGCCGCACATGTTGCTGTTTCCATCGAAGCTGATGATTGGTCCCGGTATTCCAATTTTGCCGAGCACTCGCTGCACAACCGGGTCGGGCACGACCGGACCAACGGGCGCGGCCAGGGGCGGCATGATTTCGCGGTCTTCGTTCTCGCGCAGCGTGCATCCCTTTGCAGGCAGCGGTTTCATATCGCGCAGCGGCGGCGAGATATCGAACTTCACCACGGGGAGCACACCGCGAAATTGGGCCTGCACAATCGGCTGTGAATTGCCCAATTGCGCAGAGGGAGATCGCGGCTGCGCCAGCAGGACGATTGAGATCCCCGCAAAGCAGAGCAGAACGCCGAGCACGAGACGAAGCTTGAAGAATGCGGATTGCGAAGCGGATTTCTTTTTCATTGGATGAACTTTGAGCTGAGTGGTGATGTCGTCGACACGCTGTAATGCGTAGCGACGTGATTTCTCCCGATGTGGTTAATTTCCCTGGTTTCCGACGGTGGAACGCCCTTGTACCTGAATTCGCAAAAACGTGTCAACACTATTTTGAGAAAATCGACGTGCGAAGGGCTGCCCACCCCACAAAATGGGCACGCGTTCGCGTCTGCCGGTAGACTCCATCACTCCGTGCGAGCCGGCCAAAAAGGCACCGATCTCTGATCACGAGTGATCCCCCTTCGTGCGACGCTACCGCGCCGCCCGTTCGAATTTTCACGATTGCGAAGATTTCTATGGTCTCGGCGCCGGAGTCGGACGAGGCCTCGCTGACGGCGCTGATCTCGGTGTAGGCGTGGGTCTGGGCGTAGAGCTAGCCGTAGCCGTTGGGGTAGCGGTAGGCGTAGGTGTGTCTGAAGGTGTGGGAGTTGCTGTTGGAGTAGAAGTAGCGGTCGCCGTTGGGGAGGCGGTAGGTGTCGGCGATGGCGTCGGTCCGCATGCAGACGGCGTCGCTGTTGCTGTGGGCGTAGGACTCGGGCTCGGAGTTGGTGACGGTGTCCCCACGGCGTTGGCGATGTCGATCCGGCCCCAGCCATACACGTTGTTGGGCGGCCCAGCGGTGCCGCACAGTGTCGAGGAAATAAATACCGCCGAGTTATTCAAAGCATCGCGACTGTCCTGGATCTGATGTCGCAAGCTGGGAATGGCTGACCATAACAGCGCCATGGCACCGGCAATATGCGGAGTAGCCATGGACGTGCCATCTATGCTTATGTATTGGCTGTCGGTGCCGTTCCATGCCGAGCGAACGGTTGTGCCCGGAGCAGTGATATCCGGCTTGATGCGCCCGCTCCCATCGATTGTGACAGGGCCGCGGCTGCTAAAGCCAGCTATGGTATCAGTGCCGTTTACCAGTGCTCCAACCGTGTAAGATGCCGCATAGAACGAGGGCGGGCCTGACAGGGTGCCATGGTCGATGCTGCCGCAACTAGGACCATCATTACCCGCTGCAACTACCATCTGGATACCAGCGGCTTCCTGGGCCTCAACCGCGGCTCGCAGTTCGTCGCCGGTTGTGCACCCTTCCGAGACTGGGCAACCCCATGAGTTGATGGTGATATCAGGCGCCTTGCTTGGGTCGCCTTCGTTGGGCGTGCAGTTGAGCCGGTAAGGCGCAAGGAACCATTCCATGCACTCGATGTATCTTGCTGGCGTGCCGTTGCCCTGGTCCATGTTTCGGCAGCCGATCCACTTGGCACCTGGCGCCATGCCGATCTGGTTACCCATTCCGTCATCGCCGATCGCAGTGCCGGTGGTGTGAGAGCCGTGGCCGTAGTCGTCGCAAGGCTGCTGCGAATCGTTGCCGCAAGGATTGCCGACGCTGTCGTGAATCGAATCGTGCCAATTGTAGTTGTGATTGGCGTTTTGCCCGTCCCAGCCGCGATAGTGAGGCTTAAGCGCATCATGCGTCCACCGCTGGCCGGTATCAGCGCTGGCCACAACAATGTTCTGCCCGGTGAACCCTAGCGCCCAGACATCAGGAGCGTGCGTGTATTGGATTCCCGGCTCGATTGTAGCCGGCCGCTTCGGTTGCGCAGGGACTTCGATAGCACCTGGTCGCGGCAGATTGTTATGGATAAGCGGGTTGCCTTCTATCCGCGCTACATCCGCTCGGGCTGCTAATGCGTCGGCGATCTCGCGAGTACCTTTCACCAAAATAGCGTTAACGACATAGAAAGATTGATACCCTATGTTGCGGTCGCGCAGCCATTCCAGAATAGGCTCTTGTGTCCTCTGCGCCTTCTCCAGCAGGGTTTGATAAACGAATCGGCCCTTCTCTGCCTTGGTGGGCAAACTAGCCGCACCGCTTAGGTCGGCCTGATCAGCTAAGACAACGAAAAATTCGGTGTGCTGGCCATTGGCAGTGTGGTCCATCACCCACGGCGCGATCTTGTTCGCCGCGGCCAATCCGGCGGGTGGCCGACCACCTTGAGTTGATGGTGTCCCCGGTTGTCCGGTGGCCGTCGAACCAAGCGCGAGCAGGACAACCGTGATCGCCGCAAAACAAAACAGAACACCAATTAGGACGCGGAGTTTAAAGAAGCCGCCTTCGCCGAAGTTGCAGCGGACACAGTGAGACATGGATTTCTCTTTCATTGAGTTAATGATGATGGTTGTGGGTGAAGCGGCACGAGGCGCAACAACCCGATTTTTCTCCTTGCCGTGATAATCCCCTCGATTCCAAGAGTGGAAGCGCCTTCTACCCGAATCAGCGAGAAGGTGTCAATACTATTTTGAATTCTTTCACCGCCGATCTGCCTTCGGCGATGCTCCGGCGGGACGGGTTTTCGGGAACGCCCGGGATCATCGGCCTTTGCCACGGCTACGGCGTGACAGGCCGATGCAGGCTACAACAGACTATCAGCTACCGACTATCAGCTATTAGCTATCAGCTTTGCCCCTTAGGGACGGGGCACTGGAGTGGGACGCGGCCTTGCCGTTGGCTGGGACCTGGGTGTGGGTGTCGCACGTGGTGTAGCTGATGCCGTTGCGGTTGCGGTGGGGCTTGCCGTGGGTGTTGCAGTTGGCGTCGCCGTCGGGGTTGGCGTTGGCGTACTGCCGCCTACGCCTGCAAAGATATCAACCCGGCCCCAGCCATAGACATTGTTTGGTGGACCCGCATCGCCGCATGCTGTCGAAGCGATATGGACAGCTGAGTTATTCAAAGCGTCACGGCTATCCGTAAGCTGATGTCGCAAGCTTGGAATCGCCGACCAGAGCAACGCCATCGCGCCCGAAATATGCGGAGTAGCCATGGACGTGCCGCTGGCAAACGTATATGCATTGTCGGCGGTGTTAGAGGCGGAACGCGTGTTAGTGCCTGGAGCGGTGATGTCAGGCTTGATCCGGCCGCTTCCATCGACTATAACCGGGCCGCGGCTGCTGAAGACGGCAATCGTATCGGTGCCGGTGTTCAACGCGCCCACCGAGTAGGTCGCTTCGTAAATTCCGGGTGGATTTTCCACGGTCGAACAACTTGGCCCGGAGTTTTGTGCGGCCGATACCATCATGATGCCAGCAGCAGCTTGTCCTTCCACAGCAGCCTGCAACGTGTCAAATGAACAACCTTCCGAAGACGGGCATTCCCAGGAGTTAATGGTGATGTCAGGCGCTTTCGTCGGGTCGGGATTGCCGCCGCCGATCTGGGTAGGCGCCAGGAACCATTCCATGCACTCAATGTAGCGAGCCGGTGTGCCGGTGCCGACGTCCATGTTGCGGCAACCAATCCAGTGCGCGCCAGGCGCCATCCCGATCTGATTACCCATGCCGTCGTCACCAATCGCAGTGCCCGTGGTGTGAGAGCCGTGAAAGTAATCGTCGCAAGGGAAAGGCGAATCATTCCCGCAGGGATTGCCGACGCTGTCATGGATGGAGTCGTGCCAGTTGTAATCATGATCAGCATTCTGGCCGTCCCAACCGCGGTAATGCGGCTTGAGCGCGTCATGCGTCCAGCGAACGCCCGTATCCGCGCTGGCTACAACAATGTCCTGTCCGGTAAAACCCAACGCCCATACCTGGGGCGCATGCGTGTAATTGATGCCAGGTTCGATTGTCGCGGGCCGCTGGAGTGCCGGCGGCGCCCCTCCTACGCCTTCCGGTTGGGGAAGACGATTTTGGATGTGTGGATTGCCTTCGATTCGTGCCACGTCAGCCCGCGCTGCCAGTGCCTCTGCAACCTGTCGGGTTCCTTTCACCAGGATTGCGTTGACGATGTAGAAGGAGCGGTGCTCGAGCCCGCGGTCGCGCAGCCATTTCAGAATTGGTCCCTGTGTGGTCTGGCTCTTGTTCAGCAATGCGTTGTAAACGTAGCGGCCTTTTTCAGCCTTACTTTGCAGGGCAGCTGCCTGACTCAGGTCAGCCTGATCAGTGAGCACCACGAAAAATTCTGCTTGCTGGCCATTGGCAGTGTGTTCCATCACCCACGGCGCGATCTTGCCAAGTGGCGACGCGTAGCTCCCGCCCGCGCCCGCCGCGACGGCCGGCTGGCGCGAAACAGCAATTGTCGCTACGAAAGCGACAGACGCGGCCAAAAGGAGCAATGAACAAAAAATACGGCGCCAGCGCGACGGCGTAAACGTGGAAGCAAGGCTTGAGTTTGTAATCATGGAATTACCGATGGGTTAGGATTGATTGGATGAGATGATTGAAAAGCCCGTCCTTGTAACCCAAACCACAGCGCGATGTCAAACCTTTTCCCCGCGCGCTGGAGAGGGCGAGTCTCCGCGTTTATTGCCAGACAACCGCCAGGCAGTCGGGCGGCACTGACTTTGCGGCCCTGGTCTCTGTGCCGACGAGACTTTTAGTACGCCAGGGTTAACCCGAAGCGAGCCATCCCGAAATTTTGATTGTTGTTTCCGCCGGTGAAGTTCCAGGTGAAGTCCCCCATCACGCCGACTGCGAGCTTCGACGTCTCCGATGGGCGCTTGAGCCGGACCTCTAAACCGCCGCCGACTTGGCCAATCACCCTGGCATTGTCGCTGTTGTTATTACGCCCGGTGATGGTTTCGGTTTCACCCTCCTCGACTCCGGGAGCTACGTGCTGCTCGGTAAAGAAAAAATCGGTCTGCTTAGTTTCCGCGCCGAACAACCCGCCGACGCCCCCAAATACATAGGGGGCGAAGCGGCTATGCCCGATGGGAAACCGCGCAGTGAGTGTGCCCAAGACTGCGCCTACGGTGTTGTTTGCGTCCAGAGCAAAGCCTTCCAAGCCGACCCCAAGATATCGGTTCCAGAAATACTTCACATCACCGCCGCCGCCCCAGGCATGGTCGTCCATAAAACCCTGCCTGGACTCGCCGAGAAACACCGGCTGTCCAGTGCTGTCAAACTCCCTGTCTGCGTCAGCAAACTCCTTATTGCTGAAGTGGAATCTTTGGTTCTGGTTGTCATTTGTGAAGGCATAAGCAGCCCACAGACCCAACACCCATTCGTTGGGACCATACCACTCAACCGGTGGCTGCGGAACGACTTGCTTCACCTGTGCCCATCCTTTGGATTCCGGGCCTGCAACACAGAGTGAGCCCAACAGAGCAGAGAGGTAGAGGGTCAAGATGGTTTTTTTCATAAGGATCTGTCTTTCGCGTGTATCGGATTACCAACAGGCGGTCAATACAAAAAATGAGTTTTTCGTGCGGGATTTCGAGGGTCGCGCTAGGGGTTGACAATTGTGATTGTGTCTTGGCCAGCCACTTGTGACACAAAATAACCGGGTCCAGCGGTCAAGATCATGGTGGCGGTCCTGCCTACGCCTCCGATCGCATGGAGCACAACTTCGGCCTCGGTCTGGCCTGCTAGAATGGTTGCCTGTCCAAATGTGCCGCTAAGCGTGTAATCGGTACCTAAAATTGCGGTGCCACCCATCGTGTAGAACACCGTGAGAGGTGCAGCCACGGGACCATGTACCGTGCTGATGAAAAAACCGGAGTTGCCACCGGGCGCAACCTGGTGGGGCCAAGCATACACAAACACTTCGACGGGCGTCGCGGCTGCCGTTGGCGTTGCGGTAGCTGCGGCTGTTGCCGTTGCTGTAGCTGTAGCTGTAGGTGTCGCTGTCGGTGTTGCCGGAGGCGCAGTTGGCGAGGAGGTCGGGCTTGGCTTGATTGTCGGGCGCGGCCCCGGTGTCGGAGCCGGTCTCGGCGTCGGTTTAACCCGCGGCGTAGGCGTAGGCCTGATCGTCGCCGTTGGCGTTGCCGTTGCTGTTGACGTTGGCGTTCCTGTAGCTGTGGCTGTGGCCGTTGCGGTCGGAGTTGCTGTATTCGTCACCGTTGGTGTAGCTGTCGCTGTAGGTGTTGCTGTTGCCGTCGCTGTCGCCGTCGGAGTAGGCGAGACGCAGCCGCTGCCGCACAACCCTGTTATAGTCAGCGTGTAGGCCGGGCATCCTGCGTGATGATCCTCGCTCACCACGACAACAAACGTTTGGCAAGCAGGAATCTCAACCTGGAATGCCTGATCCGGATTCGGGCTGTTGCCACTGTCTCCAATCCAGTTGGTGCAGATGTTGTTCGGATCGAAGCTCCCCAAATGTGCCGCAGTGAAGATGGAATGGTTTCCATTGCACTGCGTATTTGTATCGATCGTCACGCATTGAGTTGCATTACTAGGGTTGGTGAACGTATAAGCATCGTAACGGAAGGTATGCGTATCACCAACGGTCGCGCACGTGTTACCGTTCGGCGGACAAGTTTGCGGCATACCGCTGTGTACTAGTCTATCAGTCTGCGTGGGATCGCCAGTGGCGATGCTTCCGTTAATCACAATCGGAGTGCAGGTGGGTGTCGGCGTTGGCGTGCCGCATCCACCGCCACCAACGATCACTGCCTGCGAAAGGTAGTGAGGGTCGGGCGCAGGCGCCAACGGCGTGTAGCTGTTAGCCACCGGATCATAACGCAGCGTGTCGGTGTGGACATTGGTGCCATCGTAGCCACCTCCGATATACACAACGGTGCCATCGCTCACCGCAAACGGTCCGCGAGCATTATACGGCAACGGTGCCTTTATCGCCCAACTGGCAGTCAATTGTTCGTTGACATTGGTCGGAAAGATGGTGGCGTCGTCTCCGCCAGGAGCCACAATGCTGCTATCGTCTATCGCTCCTCCGTAGAACCACACCCGGGCCACGTTAATGTTCGGTCCGCTGCTCCAAGTGTTGCTGCCGGGATCGTAGATTTGCGTGATGGTGGTAAGCGTGGGAAACGGAGCCCCGCCTCCGAACAAGTAGACTTGCCCGTTGAACACCGCGCTACCGGGCCCTGTCACTGGCGTCGGCACCGGCGCGCCGCTGCTCCAACTGTTAGTCGCGATATCGTAGATCTGCAAGTCGGCCACTTCGCCGAATCCGGTGTTACCGCTGGCAATGTATAACTTGCCGTTGATGATCCCGAACCCAGGCAGGAACACCCCTGTCGGCATCGATGCAAGAGTAGACCAGCTATCGCTGGCGATGTCGTAGGCACGCAGCGTATTGAGCCCGAGTCCCGATCCATTGAAGCCGCCTGCCACGTAAATCTTCCCGCTCCAATACGCAGTAGCATGATCGGCTAACCCGTTCGGCTCAGGTATCGGTGCTCCCGTAGTCCAGGTATTGGTGGCAATGTCGTAGATCCGGGTCGTAGTGGTTTGGATACCAAGGGCAAATCCGGCAATATTATAGATCTTGCCCCCGCCGGGTGTGCACGTTGGGCTGCCGGTAGGCGTTGCCGTAGCTGTCGGCGTCGGGGTAGGTGTGCCGCCTCCGCACAACCCTGTTATGGTCACAGTGTAAGCCGGACAATCCGCGCCAAACACTTCGTTAACTACCACTACAAGGGTCTGCCCGTCCGGTACCTCAACCTGAAACGCCTGGTCCGGATTGGGACTTGACCCAGCGTCTCCAATCCAGTTGTTGCAGATGTTGGTCGGATCGAAGCTCCCCAAATATGCCGCCGTAAAGATGAAGTTGGTTCCGGTGCAAGCGGTATTGGTATCTAT
>QHOX01000129.1 GCA_003219465.1 Verrucomicrobiota bacterium
CTACCAGTCGGCGTCGCTGTAGCCGTTGGGGTCGGCGAGGGCGTGCCGCCGCCGCCAATCGTACCTGCTAGCCGGTAAACCTGGTCAGGAACTCCTGGATCAATGTTGCAACCCGCCGGGTCCCCCCTGCGGCCCCAAGTCGTGCAGATACCGAAGCCACCACCAGGGTTTTCCCATGCTGCACCATTGTTGGACTGCACCGTCCGGTCTTGCCAGTACCATTGGCCACCCACGTTAAAATCCAGCCGGGCCTGCACCGAAACCCAATAGGTGCCCGGGGACAGCACTGCCGCAGTGCTCAGGTTAATGACAAAATCTATATTGTTCGAACTCGTGTACGGCTGGTTCATCGCAGCGTAAACCTGTGTCCCAGGAAGACCGCCCGAATCCTGGTAGAAAAAGACGTGAAAGGCTACGGCCGGGCCGGTAAAACCGTCATACGTCCCCTGCACGTCAACCTCAGAAATATTCCAAGTTTGACCCCCAGGCACCACAAAATCGTCAGCGGTAAAGTCATCAAATGGATCGAAGGAAGCTTCGAAGTCCTGTGACGACGTAGCGTTGGTTCCAGCATTATCATACTGGTCGTAAAGGACCACGTTCGGTAGCCGTGGCTGCAGTAAAATGCGAAACCTAGGACCGGTGGTCGGAGTCAGAAGGGTAGGATTTTCTCCCGGCTTGGCATGGCGACCGGGCAAAGTACGCACGTCATAGGGAAGAAACTGCGAGCCAGCGTTAGACTGCGAAGCCCCTTTAGAGTGAACGCCCGACGACATCGTCGCCTGAGCCGTCCCGCTCGCAGGCGGCACAGCGGCTAATTTCGCCGCATTAGCCACCCCTCGCTTGGTAGTCCCGCGACTGCGCGACTGCGCCAGCGCGAATGGAATCGCGCCCACGGCCACAAGCAGAAGCAGATAAAATGCGCCTCGG
>QHOX01000352.1 GCA_003219465.1 Verrucomicrobiota bacterium
CGTCCACGCCATTTCCACCTTCCTGTTTCCGGCGATCTGCTTCGGGTCGGGCTCACCCTCGCGCACGCGAAAGCGAAAAATCGCGTAGACGATCGCGCCCGTTACGATGACGAAAATCAGAGCGAAAACAACGCCGGAAACAATCCCCAAATCGTAGATTGCACGCGCCAGTGGCGACTGTGGATCCAGAGCATTTGAGGTCTGCATCGCGACGGACCTTACATCTTTGTTTTGCCTTCTCCGCGCCGTGCCGCGGACTGAGCGCACGTTGCAGCAACTAAATGGTCACGCGTGCCAATCGGCGATTTCACCTTTGTTAAGTCCCCCTTTGTTGCTGTTTCGTTGCTATCTTTTTTGTGCGCGGCAATCAAGAAAAAAAAACTGAGAAGTGTGGTGCTGCGGTCGCTAATATTTTGCGCCTAAATTCCGTCGCCACGACATGGAATTCGAAATACATCACGAACTCCTTTCGAGAATGCCGGAAAGCCAGACCAGCAGATTCGTGATCACGTCGCGGCGATTTGTTTCGTGCAGCATTTCGTGCCGACCGCCGGTATAGAAATCGTGAGCGATTGCAGCGAGACCCGCGCTGCGATAGCGATCGATCAGCACGCGTACTCCTTCCAATCTTTGCCCAACTGGATCGTCGCTTCCTGAGAAAATGTATAGAGGAAGGTCGTCCGGCACCTTTCGAATCTCGCGCGGATCAGCCAGTCGCGGGAAGGCGTCGAGGAACGACTGCATCGATTCTGGTTTGAGGCTTGGAAAGCAGAGCAGGTCGTTGATGAAGGCATCTACCTCCGCGTTGTCACGGCTAAGCCAATCAAATGGGGTGCGAGCTGGCTCGAAACGAATGTTCATTAACTTCATCGGATCCTCTCCTTCAGGCACCGATTGCGCAACGCGAGCTAAGCCGTCGAGTGTGCCAGACCCTGATAGCACCAGGCCATCAATTGAATGACCGTGATCGAGAACAAATTGCTGCGCTGCGAACGAACCCAGGCTGTGCCCCAGCAGAATGTACGGCTTTCCCGGGTGTTCGTCCTTAGCGACGACTCTAAGAGAAACCATGTCTTCCACGAGCTGATTAAAACCACTGGGCCCAAAGTGGCCGAAGCTTCCAGACGGTTTTGCAGTAAGGCCGTGACCGTGGTGATCGTTTCCGTAAACTGCTAACTCGTCCTCTAACAAGGTCTCGGCCAGCTCTGCGTAGCGGCCCATGTGTTCGCCGAGCCCATGGGCGATTTGAACCACTCCACGGACGTGCTGCGGCCGAACCCACTTCACGCACGCTATGGAAAGACCATCAGTACTTGTAAATTGGAACCGTTTTGGCTGAGTCATGATTTGTTGACAGATATTTCTTGGTTAACTCACAGCGCGCTCTTGATGAATCCAAAAACGGTCGCGCAAAACCCTCTTCAGTATTTTGCCGGAGCCGCTCTTTGGTAGCTCGGTATCTGAAAACTCGACGCGGCGTGGAACCTTGTAATTGGCCAGAGATCGCCGGCAATAAGCAATCAACTCATCCGCGCTTAGAGTCTTTCCCGGTTTCAACACAACACATGCCATGACGATCTCGCCCCATTTTGGATCAGGTATTCCGAATACGGCCACTTCGCGAACTGCGGGATGTGCGTAAATGACGGCTTCGACTTCGCCGGAATAAACATTCTCGCCGCCGGTAACAATCATGTCCTTGAGGCGATCCAGAATGTAGAAGTAGCCAGCGCCGTCCCGATAGCCGACGTCGCCGGTGCGAAAGAATCCATTCCGAAACGCGCGATCAGTCTCTTGCGCGTTGTTCCAGTAACCGCTCATGACATTTGCGCCCCGCGCGACGAACTCCCCTGTTTCGCCCGTTTTGACTTCGTTTCCTGACTGGTCCACGACTCGGATGTCTATGCCCATGCAAGGTCGCCCACACGATATGAGTTTGTCTTCGGTGTGTTCGCGATCGAGCAAGCCAGTGAGAAATCCGGTTTCGCTGAGTCCGTAGACCTGAACAAGTTTGACGTTCGGTAACAGTTGTCGCGTCCGATGCACGAGCTCGGGAGCCATCGGAGATCCGCCATACCCCAAATGCTGAAGACTTGTTAGGTCGAATTTTTTGAATTCCGGAAATTGGGTCAGCATATTGATCATGGTCGGCACCAGGACCGTGTGAGTGACCCGTTCGCGTTGCACCGTCTCGCAGAAGGTTTGCGGATTGAACTTCGGAATCGTCACCTGGCAGGCGCCGAAAGCCGGTGCCGCGAACATGAATGGAAAATCAGCGATGTGAAAAATCGGAGCGGCATGGAGATGCACCGCACCTTCTTTAAGCGGGAACCAAAAATTGGTGTGATAGACGTTCTCCAGAATATTTGAATGCCTCATCTCAACACCTTTAGGCTGGCCGGCCGTGCCGCTGGTATAGATGAGAGCGAGAATCGCATCCGGATCGTAAATCCGATCTGGAACGGAATCGCTCCGAACTTCCAACGGCTCTTGGTCGAGCACCAGTTGCCAGGAAACTTGCACTGTCGGGACTGGCAGCGACGAATGGCGAATCAATCCGCGCGGGTTGGCGTCGCTGAGGATGACGTCGATTTCTTTGACCGAAAGCCGCGTGTTCAACGGAACCGCGATGACGCCGAGCCACGCGCACGCATAAACCAGTTCG
>QHOX01000353.1 GCA_003219465.1 Verrucomicrobiota bacterium
CAGCAAATCGCAACGACGAGCGAAACTGCGCCACCGCAAATCGCGGCCAAGGACACCGCCCCACCGGTGTTAACGAATGCCCCAAGCGGGCCCGAAGCCGCGCCAAGCGGCGCGCCGCAAAATCAAACCACCGAACCTGCGGCGCTAACGTCAACGAATCCCGCAACTGCGCCCAACGCCACACAAAATGTCGCAGTGCCAAATCAAGATGCGATTGGCAACGCCGCTACTGGTCAACAATCGACCTCGCACACGCAACCCGGCCAGCCACAGTTCGCGTCGAAAGCAGCGCCGGAAAATCCGTCGAACGCGAGCGGGCGAACGCGATCAGGCGACTCCAGCACCAGAAGCTCGAGTTCCGGGCAAACTGCTGCAAAATCATCTGGAGCCGGGCGCAGCACTACTCGGTCATCCACCGCGTCTAACGCGCCTCCACCTGTGTCCGCGAGACCAGCGCCGCGCGCGCCGGCCCCTTCGAAACCCAGGAGCGAGCCAGCCCATAGACCTGCGTTTGAAGGCGGCGTTCCCGGCGGCTAAAGAAAAAATTATGCACAACAATAAGTCATGCTACTTGTCTAATGATATATGAAACGCGTTGCATTCCTCGCTCTAATCACGGTGGGATTCATTCCTACGCTCTGCAAAGCCGAAGACGGTTCAGTAAGCGGTGAGAAGAAATATTCGTCATCCGAGACGGCGATAGATCAAACGGAACGAAAGAATGTGAGCCCGCGCAGGTCCGCATCCACGGCGCAACGCCGCCATTATCGGCAAGTCCATTTTCGACCAGATTGGTACTACGTCCGCGCTTATCATTCCCCCTGGTGGCCTAACGCTCCAGGCGACTAGTCAGCCGGGTGGCACTCAGCCTGTTATTCCGAACGAAGCCGAGGGATCCGCGGTGAACCTTTGCCAAGGCACGGCTGGCGAACTCCGCTCGACGTGAGATCGTTTAGAAGGTCAGTGTCAGCTTAGCGCCGCCCCACCACTCGTTACGGTCCGTGCCGGGACCGGGTTCTGAAATGTGATAGGAATACCACCCGAAGGGCACTAGCCTTAAGTGAGGATCGGGTGGTGCGCAGGGGCCTGTCGAAACCCCGCCCCCGTGCAATAGGAGAATCGGGACCTCGACGCCGATCTGCGCATTATTAAAGCCGCTCAAGGTCCGACCCCTGATGATTTCCCTTTTGGTTATCGGATCGTCTACCGGCTCGGTTCGATCATGGAAACTGACGGAAATAATACCATATGGATTGAAATCAATCCGGTCGGTAATATGGAAATTCCCATTCAATCTACCCTCCAAATAGCCTCCGAGCGCGTCGTTTCGCTCTGGTACGTGATGGGAGACAAAGAGGCCGCCGCCTGGAAGGCCGATGCTTGGAAAAAAGTCCGGATCAAAAAACAGCTTTCTGAATGGTTCGTTTCCCTCCGAATAGATTGTTTGATAATACGTGATCTTTGGAGTGATGTAGGGGATTTTAGACGTGGACAGGCTGACATAAAGCCGGTCAAACTGTTCGTCTTGGACAGTATTTTGGCCAACTGCTTGAAAGGGGAAGGTGACGGACCTACCCAAAAAAGGTATAAAGGACGTCGCGTCAAAGGATGTTTCGGCTCTTCGGTCAATGAAAAATGCGATGTTGCCGACGGTTATGTCGAACCAGCCAAACTGCCGATGATACTCCAGGAAAGCATCGATCTCATTGAAGCGGTTCTGAACGGTCTCTGGCTTAGCTGAAAAGGAAAGGAAGAGCGGGGGGAATGGGGGCGGAGGATTAGCAACAAAGATTGAAAAAAGGCCAGCGCCTCCTCCCCCGCTCTCGCCCATTGACCAGCTTGGCGCGCGTGCGGTGCCGAACTGGTGAATTCCCCAGACACCAAGCGTAAATCCCCATCGGCTCACTTGGGCGCCGAGGAAGCCGCCGCCGTCCGAGTCCGGCATCAGGTTTGTGCCGCGAAAGATATATTCAGATGTGTATCCCCCTTCCGCGTACCAATTGTAGCAGACCGGCTTCTCCTGCTGGACGACTTCTTTAGTCGATTTGTATTCGCCGCCCATGGTCAGATCGGTGTCGGAATTTGGAATCAGAGGGGCGGGACGCGACAGCGGGACCCCAATGGTGGGCAGGGTATCGCTCGATTGAGCGGAGCAAAATTGCGTCGCGCAGAAAAGCGCAGCAGCTGTCCAAAACAAATTTTTCAGTTTTATCTTCAGCATCGTTTCTCCTTATTTATTATTTCGCAGCGGGCTAAGGGTGGCCGCGATCCACAAGTCGTAAACGAATTGGGGGATTGCAGGCAAGCCACGTTTTTGAAAATTTTTCTACTCCGGTTACTGCGAATAAGAGGATGGCTTTTCAACCGCTTGGAATTCTTGCGGCTCCGATTTGGCTTTGTGCGCTTTGTGCGCGACCGGTGGTGGCGGTGGGGGTGGTGCGGGTTCTGAACAGGCAGCGACAAAGATCGCCGTTGGGAGCAGGATGAGGATCAGTTTTTTCATAGCGTTTGGGTTTGGGTTTTTAGGGGTATTTTGGTGACGGACGAGTTAGAGGAATTCCGGCCGGCGGCGGTGGAGCGGGCGTCGGGCTTCCGCCCATTTGGAAACGGGCGTCGGGCTTCCGCCCATTTGGAAAGTCGGCTCAAAGCCTAACGTGCGTGGTTCCTGTGCAGGCGCGCTTTCGATGCCGCGTCTGCCTACGAGTACGGCATAAGAGGCAAGCCCTCGCGCAGCGGCAATGTGAATAAATGCCTCTACTGTTCCGGTATAACTGGCGCGGAATTTCACGCCCGATTCGTCGCCACCTGGTTCAACACCTCCACGTCTTCCTTCGCGTATCCGCTCCCGGACTGCCCGTCGCGGGGGACGGCGATCGTCGAGGATCAGTTGGCCGTCTTCGTCGTACACGTACAGATCGAGATCCACGGCAGAACTGTCGCCCCCGACAAGAATGAGGTAATCAAGTCCCTTGGTAACTGGGATCATTACTTTCACCAC
>QHOX01000130.1 GCA_003219465.1 Verrucomicrobiota bacterium
CGGATACGGCATCACCCAGTCCGCTACGAAATGACCGTGGAAAAGTCCCTTGGCGAACCCGAGCGCCTGCGGCCCCGCGAAAAGCAGTTCCTCAGCCTGTTGAATTTCCTTTTGTCTCTGCGCGTCGAGCTTGTTCATTTAGTTCGTAGCCAAAGTCGGGCGGGCGCAGTGTAACCATGTGCGTCCGCGTTTCCAATCAAGCGCAGGTCAGTCCGATTATCCAGCTTAATGGGTGTGATGCTGGTTTCGCGTCGATCTGCGTGATTCGCGGGCGTCAGCTACAACCCTGACTGGTGCCGCATTCGATGCAAACCCCGCACGCCCCGGCGCGGATTACCTTGTCGCTGCCGCACACCGAACAGGTGATTCCCATGAAGATGCTGCCGAGCGCGACCATGACGCGATCATCATGGCCATTGCCATTCCCGCTATGTCCTGCGGCACCAGGATGCGTAGGCGGGTCATTTGTGATGACATCGATCACTTGCTTGTCGCCGGTACGAGCCAAATCGGTGACCGGCCGGTTGAGAGCTTTCTTCTCGATCTCGCCGATTTCTTTGAGCGGCAAGTCGGGCTGCGCGCGGCTCGGCGACGTTGCTTCTTTGTAGCCTTTAATGAACTGGCACGCGAGCCAGCGGAAAACGTAATCGGTAATGCTTGTTGCGTGGCGGATATCGGGATTTTTTGTGAACCCGCTCGGCTCGAATCGCTGATACGCGAATTTTTTCACGAGACTCTCCAGCGGCACACCGTATTGCAACGCAATCGACGTGAGCGTGCCGACAGTGTCCATGAGTCCGCCGATGGTGCTACCTTCCTTTGACATGGTAATGAAAAGCTCGCCCGGCTGCCCGTCTTCGTACAAACCGACGGTGATGTAACCTTCGTGACCGGCGATCTCGAACCGGTGGGTCATCGACGAGCGCGTGTCCGGCATGCGATGCCGAACCGGTTGATCAAGCCGGTTGCGCACTGTGGCCAATTCTTGTTCCAACTCGAGAATGCGCTTTTGGAGCGCGTGCCCCTCGGGGCTGGCATCACCGATGCCGGCTACAGTGCCCATGTCTTTTGTCTTGCGCGTGTTCAAAGGCGCAGATCGTTTCGAACTATCGCGATAAATCGCGATCGATTTCAATCCCAGCCGCCAACCTTCGACGTACGTGCTCATGATGTCGTCCACGGTGGCCGCTTCCGGCAGATTCACGGTCTTTGAAATCGCGCCGCTCAGAAATGGCTGTGCAGCTGCCATCATCCGCAGATGCGCCATGTAATTGAGACTGCGTTTGCCCTTGAACGCCTTGAACGCGCAATCGAAGATCGACAAGTGTTCCGGCTTTAGTCCCGATGAAATTGTCGATCCATCGGTGTCGGTGACGTCCTCGATCGTGTCAAACGCGTCAATGTGCGCGATGATGCGTTCGATCTCCTCGGAATTGTAACCCAGTTTCTCCAGCGCGGGCTTGACTGTCTGATTGACAATTTTGAACATGCCGCCGCCGGCGAGCAGCTTGTATTTCACCAGCGCGATGTCCGGTTCGATCCCAGTAGTGTCGCAATCCATTAGGAAACTGATCGTGCCTGTCGGCGCCAGCACGGTGACCTGTGCGTTGCGATAACCGTTGCGCTTTCCGAGTTCCGCTGCGCTGTCCCAAACTTTTGCAGCCTCCTCTTTCAAATGCGCGAACTCTTTCGCATCCGAAATTTCGCGCACTGCGCAGCGATGCAGCTCAATCACTTCCAGCATTGACGCGATGTTGTCCTTGGCGACCGGCTTCGGGACACCGCTGGCGTGCGCGTCGTGATAGCCAGGGAACGCTCCCAACGCTTGCGCCATGCGCGCGCTTTGCTCGTAAGCTTCGCCGGTCATGATGGCAGTGACCGCGCCACAGAGCGCCCGGGCTTCCACGCTGTCGTAGCCGTAGCCGTAGCTCATGACGAGCGAGCCGAGATTCGCGTAACCCAGCCCGAGCGTGCGGAAAATATGCGAGTTCTCCGCGATGTCTTTGATCGGGTAGCTTGCGTTATCGACGATGATCTCCTGCGCGGTGATGAAAATCCGCACCGCAGCCTTGAATCGCTCGACATCAAAATCGCTGTCGGCGTTCTTGAACTTCATCAAATTAAGCGACGCGAGGTTGCAGGCGGTGTTGTCGAGGAAGAGATACTCACTACATGGGTTCGTAGAATTTTGCCGGTCGGTGCCCTTACAGGTGTGCCATTTGTGGATCGTCGTATCGAATTGCATCCCGGGATCGCCGCAGACCCACGTGCCCTCGGCGATTTTGCGCAGCAGCGCGCAGGCGTCTTTCTTCTCGCATGGCTGGCCGTCCGTTACGCGGCGCGTCCACCATTCCCGCCCCTCCTGCGCCGCTTCCATGAATTCGTCGCTCACCCGCACGCTCACGTTTTCGTTTTGATACATTACCGATCCGTACGCGTCACCGTTGTAACTGCCGTCATAGCCGTGCTCGATGAGTGCCCACGCTTTTTTCTCTTCCTTTTGCTTCGCGTCGATGAACTCCTCGATGTCCGGGTGCCAATCCTTGAGCGTGTTCATCTTGGCCGCGCGCCTTGTTTTCCCGCCGCTCTTCACGACGTTCGCGACTTGGTCGTAAACCTTCAGAAACGAAAGTGGTCCACTGGGTTTGCCGCCGCCGCTCAATTTTTCCCTTGTCGATCTGAGCGAAGAAAGATCGGTGCCGGTGCCGCTGCCGTACTTGAACAGCATCGCTTCGCTGGTCGCCAGGCGCATGATGTCCTCCATCGTATCGCCTACGCTCTGAATGAAGCAGGCGCTGCCCTGCGGGTACTCATATTGCGAAGCCGCGCGTTCCGCTTCGCCAGTCTCGCGATTGTAAAAATAATTCCCCGCACCCGCGCCTTTGCCGACGCCATATTGATGATACAACCCTACATTGAACCAGACCGGCGAATTGAACGCGCCGTGCTGGTTCAAGCACAGCCAGGTCAACTCGTCATAGAAAGTTTCGGCAGCTTCCGCATCGGCGAAGTAACTATCCGCGATTCCACAGTCGGTGATGGTGCGTGTGACGCGATGAATTAACTGCCGCACCGAAGTTTCTCTTCCGCCTTTGTACGGGTCGGTGCCATTAGCAATGTCGCCGTAGAAATACTTCGACACGGCGATTTTCGTGGCCAGCGCGCTCCAATTCTTCGGGACCTCGATATCTTCCTGTTTGAAAATGACCTTGCCGCCATCGTCATTGATTTCCGCGTTGCGGCGTTCCCATTCGATTTGATCAAAGGGCGCAATCGCGGGATCGCTGAACACGCGCTTGAAACGCAGGCCGCCATTTTTCTTCCTTTCCATCCTGTTTTTTCGACGTGCGGCCGAGTGTGACGGTTTACTTAGTGAAGCAGGGGGGATTCCGGGTTTGAGCTGAATCATGGCAGTGGGAGGGGTTGAGGTTCCTAATAAGTTGGCAATACTGGTGAACAGCGGCGCCAAAAACCTGTGAATACCGGTCAACAACAAGTAATAGCGTGGCTGTCCTGTGGACATACAAGATGCAGTAAGCTCGGCACACATGGCAAGCTTAAAATTGTAACATTTTTTGGCCTCGTGAGGCGAACAGTCTCGTCTGCCAAGGCTGGCGCGGCTCACGAGGGAACTCCCACCCGAGGTCCAGCCGTGCTAATGGCTGCTAGCAAGCCACGGCCTCCTCGCAGACAGGATCGTCTGCGTGAGACTTGCGTTGGACGTTGGATGTTGGACGTTCAGCGCTTGCCACGCCGAAGCTTTTGGCGTAGGCGGGTTCGACGTTCTTTTTTCGGCACGGAAGGGTGGCTGAGTCCGGTTTAAGGCACTCGACTCGAAATCGAGCGTGGGGAAACCCACCGTGGGTTCGAATCCCACCCCTTCCGCCAGTTTCTAAGTGAATCGTTGACGGTTGGTCGCTAAAAAAGATTGGAATCCAACACGACGATTTCGAATGATTGCGGACAAGAACCACTCACTATGAGGCGCTGGAAGCGTTGGCTACCGGGACTGCAGATCCTGAGCGAATACCAAGCCGCCTGGTTTCCGCGCGATGTGATGGCTGGGCTGGTGCTGGCTACGATGCTGGTGCCGGTCGGTATCGCTTATTCCCTGGCTTCGGGCGTTCCCGGAATCTATGGGCTGTATGCGACGATCGTGCCCTTGCTCGCGTACGCGCTCTTTGGTCCCAGTCGCATTCTTGTGCTCGGACCGGATTCGTCTCTGGCGCCCGTGATTCTCGCGGTCGTGTTCCCTCTTTCAGGTGGCGATGCCATGCGGGCGGTAGCTCTCGCGAGCATGATGGCGGTTGTCTCGGGTCTGGTATGCGTGTTGATAGGTGTGTTGCGCCTGGGATTTGTCACGGAGCTTCTCTCGAAGCCGATTCGCTACGGCTACATGAACGGCATCGCGCTGACAGTGCTGATCAGCCAACTGCCAAAGCTTTTCGGTTTTTCGATTGATGCCGCCGGCCCATTGCGCGACCTGGTGCGGATCACCGAAGGCATCCTCGGCGGACAGGCGAACTGGACCTCGTTCGCAGTCGGCGCCAGCACACTCGTCGTTATCCTTTTGCTCAAGCCCTACAAGCGCATCCCGGGTCTTCTGCTCGCGGTCGTCGCTGCGACTATCGTCGTCGGTATCCTGAACCTCGATTCTACCGCTGGGGTGAAGGTTCTCGGACGGCTGCCGCAAGGATGCCTTCGTTTACATTGCCGATAATCACTTTTGCTCACCTCGGCGAAGTGGTTATTGGTGGATGCGCTGTCGCGATGGTGGCTTTCGCGGACACGAGCGTCTTGTCGCGCACGTACGCCGCCAAGACACGCACGGCCGTTGATCCGAATCAGGAGATGATCGGTCTGGGCGCAGCCAATCTCGCCGCCGGCTTTTTTCAAGGATTCCCGATCAGCAGCAGCTCGTCACGCACTCCGGTCGCAGAAGCGGCCCGCGCGAAGACGCAGCTCACCGGAGTTGTGGGCGCGATCGCGGTCGCGCTCCTTCTGATGTTCGCACCCAACCTGCTTAAGGACCTGCCCAGCAGCGCGCTGGCTGCAGTCGTAATCGCCGCAGCTATCGGCTTGTTCGAATTCACAGACTTGCATCGCATCTTCCGAATTTCAGCAATGGAATTCTGGCTGTCGATTGTCTGTTTTGTCGGCGTTGCGGTGTTCGGCGTGATCCCCGGCATTGGGATCGCCATAGTTATTGCGATTATCGAGTTCCTGTGGGACGGCTGGCGGCCACACTTCGCAGTGCTCGGCCGAGTCGATGGTCTTCGCGGCTACCACGACATCAAGCGCTATCCTGCCGCGCGTCGCGTTCCCGGCCTGGTGCTATTTCGCTGGGACGCACCTCTCTTCTTCGCCAACGCCGAGCTCTTCCACCAGCGCGTGCTCGACGCCATTGCAGAATCGCCGACTCCGGTGCGACGAATCATCGTCACGGCCGAGCCTGTCACCAGCATTGACGTGACTTCCGCTGACATGCTTGGCGAGCTCGAGCACACCCTAACCGAATCCGGCATCGAGTTGCGGTTCGCCGAAATGAAGGACCCGGTCAAGGACAAGCTGAGACGCTTCGAGCTATTTGATCGCTTCGGCGCCACAAACTTTTATCCGACGATAGGCAGCGCCGTAGATGCCTACCTCGAAGAGCACGCCGTAGACTGGAAGCTTTGAGAAACACGACCAACGGGTAACGAATAGCCGTTCGCAAGACCAAACGGCTGTGCAGTTCCGAAGTTTATAATAGAATTGAGTGCTCGCAGTTTCGCTGATCGGTTGCTCCCCGATTTACGCGTACGGGAATCATCGGATAAAGGAATGAAGCGGCTAATCATGACAGCTGGGCTCGTTCTGAGTTTTGGTTGTCAAGTGTTCGCCAGTGATCGCACGGCACTCGCGCGCGTCACAGTTTACTGGCCTGGCGAAGGTTCGGGGAAGAGCGCTGCATGGAATGGTGCACAGCTACGCGAGGACCACTGCGCTGTAGATCCAAAGAAGATTCCTTATGGCAGCAAGGTGACCTTTGGTGATGGCGAGTGCATGGCTGTCGACACCGGTCCGGACGTGGTCAAGCGCAAGGCAGCACGGTCATGTGGCCGAACTACGGCTGAGCGGAACGCGATCGTCATTGACCGTTTTTTCCACACGAAAGAAAAAGCACTTGCCTGGGAAAGGGTACATCCACATTTCATGATGGTGCGAGTTCTCACAGCCGAGGCTAAACAAGGCATAGAGTAGCAAACAGGAACCGAAATTTTCGGCTAACCGCGCATCTGCGTTCCCAGGTCACTCTGAATCCAATTCGTCGCGGCACTGCATCCAATCTGGGGATGAAATCGCTGTTGCATCCGATGCGTTCAACGGCACTTTGCTCACTTCGCTCTCGTTGTTCTATGAATATGCTTTGTCGCTTCCTTTATTTCCCGATCGCGATCGTCCTTACCTCAGTGATAACTGCTTCGGCACAAAACTTGCCGAACACGACGCGGCTACTGCGTTTTCCGACCACGAATGATCGGGACATCGTCTTCTGCTACGCAGGCCAGCTTTATACGGTCGGAAAAGACGGCGGCACGGCGCGGCGACTGACG
Source organism: Verrucomicrobiota bacterium (assembly GCA_003219465.1). Taxonomy (GTDB): domain Bacteria; phylum Verrucomicrobiota; class Verrucomicrobiia; order Chthoniobacterales; family UBA10450; genus Udaeobacter. The sequence continues at coordinate 6,597 of QHOX01000130.1, forward strand.
AGTGGGCCAGGCTACACTTCGTTTGTGCGCTTTTCGCCCGATGGAACACTGATCGCGTTCACTTCGGAATACGACGGCAACAGGGAGGTTTACGTGATGCCAGCCGAAGGCGGCACACCGAAGCGGCTCACGACTTCAGCGACGCTTGGGCGCGATGACGTTTCTGATCGCATGGGTCCCAACAATATCGTGATGGCATGGGAGAATACCAAACCGCTCATCGTCTTCCGCTCGCGGATGAGATCGTTCGACGATTTCGTCGGGTCGCTGTTTGCCGTCGGGCTCGATGCAGAATTGCCGCAGCAATTGCCGGTGCCGCGCGGCGGGTTCGTTTCGTTTTCGCCGGACGACTCGAAGATGGCGTTCAACCGCATCTTTCGCGAGTTCCGTACATGGAAACATTATCGCGGCGGCATGGCAGACGACATTTGGATCTATGATTTCAAAACCGGCGCGACAGAAAACCTGACCAACAATCCGGCGCAGGACATCTGCCCCATGTGGGGACCGGATAACAAAATCTATTTCATCTCTGACCGCGACAACCGGATGAATCTCTTCGTTGTGGATCTTGCAACGAAGGAAACAAAGCAGCTGACGCACTTCACGGACTTCGACATCAAGTTCCCATCGATCGGCAAACAATCGATCGTGTTCGAGCAAGCTGGTCACATCTGGCGCTATGATCTGGCCACAGGCCAGGCCGCCCCTCTGCCCATCGACATTAAAGAAGACTTCGACAGCGGCCGCGGCGGATTGGTCGATGCGGCTAAGCACCTTGAATCCGTAAACCTCGCGCCTGACGGCGAGCGCACGATCGTCGTTGCGCGAGGCGATCTCTTTTCGGTCCCGGCAAAGAACGGAACGCCGCGCAACCTGAGCAAAACTTCAGGAGCGCACGAACGCGACGCGGTTTGGTCACCGGACGGAAAATGGATTGCGTACAACTCGGACGCGACCGGCGAGAACGAACTCTATGTGCGGTCGCAGGACGGAAAAGGCGAGCCGCAACAAATCACTAACGGTGCCGACACCTACTACTACGCACCGAAATGGTCGCCCGACAGCAAAAAGCTCCTGTGGAGCGATCGCTTGCAGCGGTTGCGCTATGTCGACGTTGCGTCCAAGGCGGTGACGCTCGTCGACCAGGACAAATTCGGCGAGATCCAGGGTTATAACTGGTCGCCGGACAGTCAGTGGATCGCCTGGGCGCGCCCCGAACAGAACGATATGCCGCGCGTTTACATTTATTCAGTCGGGAACAAACAGCAGACCGCAGTCACCGACAGCTTGTACGGCTCGGGCGAACCGGTCTTCAGCGATGACGGCAAATATCTGGTGCTCGCTTCCGCGCGCGATTTCAAACCGACTTTTGGCGATCAGGAATTCGCGAACGTTTACCGCGACATGCAGCGCGTTTATCTCATCACGCTGGCGAAAGAAACCGCAAACCCGCTCGCGCCGAAGAGCGATGAGGTGGGCAAGGCCGCGGAAAAACGAGAAAAAGAAAAAGCGAAGCAAGCTGAGGAGAAAAAACCGGAGGCAAGTCCAGGCGCGAAAAAACCGGAAGAAAAACCAAAGAAGCCAGTCGTAGTGAAAGTTGATCCCGACGGAATCCAGAACCGGATCGTTGGTCTGGAAATCACGCCGGGAAACTATCGCAACATCCGAATGCTGGATGACAATCGCATTTTTTATCTGCGCCGCACGGCCGGCGATGAGGTGGGCGAGGACGACGAAGAGTTGTTCCAGGAGAAAGACAAAAAATCGCACCTCTACGCTTACAATCTCGACGACCGCAAGGAAACAGTGATCGGCGAAGCGAACAACTATCAGCTTACGTTGGACGGAAAAAAGATGTTGGTGAAGATTAAAAAGGATTACGCCATCATCGATGTCCCCAAGGATAAAATCGAGACCAAGGATCACGAGCACAAGATCGAAGGCCTCGACATGCAGCTGGATCGTCGTGCCGAGTGGCGCCAGATCTACTTCGAATGCTGGCGGCAAATGCGCGACTTCTTCTTCTCGCCGACCATGTACGGCATCGACTGGAAGGCGATGCGCGACAAGTACGCGGCGCTTTTGCCGTTTGTGAATCATCGCAATGATCTCACCTACTTGTTAGGGGAACTCATTGGCGAATTGAACATCGGCCACGCTTACGTTGGCGGGGGCGAGCGGCCGGACACGCCCCGGATCAAACTCGGCCTCCTTGGCGCAGAGTTTTCGCGCGACCCGGCCACGCGCGCCTATCGGATCGAGCGCATTTTACCAGGCGAAAACTGGGACAAGAAAACGCGCTCACCGCTTACAGATATCGGGGTGAATGTGAAACCCGGCGATTACATTCTGGCAGTCAACAACACGCCAGTCTCGACTTTGCCAAACCTTTACGACGCGCTCATCGGCACTGCCGGCAAACAGGTGATCCTGCGCGTGAATTCCAACCCAAGCGACGCCGGCGCGCGTGACGTCACCGTAGTGCCCACTGATAACGAGGCGCCACTTTATTACATCGATTGGGTGCAAAAGAACATCGATTATGTGACGCAGAAAACAGGCGGCGAAGTTGGTTACCTGCACATTCCCGACATGGGCCAGCCCGGGCTCAACGAGTTCACGAAGCTTTACTTCCCGCAAATCCGGAAACACGCGCTCATTGTTGATGTTCGCGGCAACGGCGGCGGCTTTGTCTCACCCTTGGTGATCGAGCGATTGCGGCGCGCGCTGGTGATGATCGGCATCGCGCGCAACGGCATGCCGCAAACCGACCCGTCACAAACGTTCGCTGGTCCGATGGTCACATTGATCAACGAATTCTCCGCTTCCGATGGAGATATTTTCCCGTATCGCTTCAAAACGCTCGGACTCGGCAAACTCATCGGCAAACGCACCTGGGGCGGCGTCACTGGCATTCGCGAATCGCTGCCACTCGTCGATGGCGGTCAATTTTTCAAACCAGAGTTCGCGATTTACTCCAAAGACGGCAAACAATGGATCGTCGAAGGTCACGGAGTCGATCCTGATATCGTCGTCGACAACGATCCTGGGAAAGAATTCAAAGGCGAAGATCAACAACTCGATCGCGCCATTCAGGAAATTCAGGACGAGCTGAAGACAAAACGCTTCGATTTCCCGTCGCCACCGCCGTGGCCGAACCGAAATCCTGCTGGGCAAAGCTAGTATCGGTTTTAACGCTTGTAGGCACTGGCCTGCGTAGCCCTCAGCGAAGCAGGCCGACTTAAGCACGCCCGGTGCCCCCTCGAGACGCGAAAAGTTAAAAGGAAGGGATTTCACGCATAGCGCAGTCAGCCGCATGGAACGAGCCTTTTCAAACCGGACTGAAGCGGGGCGGTTGCTTGCGGAAAAGCTCGAAGCATATGCGAACCGAAATGACGTCGTCGTGCTCGGGCTCCCGCGAGGAGGTGTCCCTGTGGCCTACGAAGTCGCAAAACGCTTACATGCGCCGCTTGACGTCTTCGTCGTTCGTAAACTCGGTGTTCCGGGTTTCGAAGAATTGGCTGCTGGTGCGATCGCCTCGGGCGGCGTGCGCGTGTTGAACGAAGATGTTGTGCGCGCAATACCATACGCAAGTGAGGCGATTGAAGCAGTGACGGCCAAGGAAACAGCCGAACTTCAAAGGCGCGAACAAATTTATCGTGAAGGACGCCCGGCGCCGGAGTTGCGCGACAAGATCGCCATCTTGGTCGATGACGGATTGGCCACTGGCGCGACCATGCGCGCAGCGGTAAAGGCTTTGCGGCAGCAGGGTGCGGCAAAAATCGTCGTGGCAGTTCCGGTAGGACCGCCAGATACTTGCGAAGAACTTGCACAGGAAACGGACGAAGCCATCTGCCTAAGCAGGCCTCCATTCTTTCAAGCTGTTGGTCAGTATTACGAAGACTTTTCGCAGACCAGCGACGACGACGTGCG
>QHOX01000356.1 GCA_003219465.1 Verrucomicrobiota bacterium
TCTGCCCAACAAAGCATCATCCAGGGCTGCCACGATCAACAATACAGCGTCGGCGCCTGCCATGGCCGCTTCGTAAATTTGAATTGGATCGATGATGAAATCTTTGCGCAAAACCGGCAGCTTGGCACTGGAGCGGGCTGCGCTGAGATCCTCAAGTGAACCGCCGAAATATTCGTCGTCGGTGAGAACGGAAATGGCGCAAGCGCCACCTCGCTCATAACGACGAGCAACATCCGCGACGGAAAGATCGTCGCGAAGAATTCCAGCCGACGGCGATCTGCGCTTGAATTCCGCAATAATCTTCAGTCTCGGTAACTCCGCCTCCAGTGCTCGCAGCAGGCGGTGCGGAGTGGCATTGCTTCGAATCTCCAGCGCGCGCTCGCGAAATCCGCGGGCGAAAAACTCGTGTTGAAGGCGTCCAACCACCTGCCGCTTTTTCGCAAGAATTTGTGTAAGGAAATTTCTGTTCATTTCTGTCGATTTGTTTCGCCGATCAGCGCCTCGAGTTTCGACATCGCGCGTCCGCTGTCGATGCTTTCGCGTGCAAGGCTCGCTGCCTGGCGAAGGTCGCACGCTACTCCTGCAACGTGAAGCGCAGCAGCGGCGTTCATAGCGACGAGATCGCGTGCCGCTGCATAATTTTCATCTTCTCTACCCTGCAGAATTGCACGGATCAGTTGCGCATTTTCAGCTGGCCTGCGGCCGCGCGTTCCATCGAGCGATCTGCGTTCCAGTCCGAAATCGTGAGGTGAGATCGTAAAAGTTTCTACAGGAGAGCCAGCCGAGCAGGCGGCGACAAAAGTTTCGCGCGTCAGCGTTATTTCGTCGAGACCGTCGGCGCCATGGACAATCCACGCTTTCTCCGCGCCGAGCAGAGCGAGGGCCGACGCGACTGGCTCGAGCAAAGAACGATGCCAGACGCCGAGAATCTGAAAGGGCGCGCGCGCGGGATTTGTTAGCGGACCGAGCAGATTGAACGTGGTATGCACGCCGAGCTCGCGGCGCACGTGCGCGACGCGAGCCGTTGCGCCATGGAACAATGGCGCAAACATAAAACAGATTCCGTGTTCGTTGAGACAACGCTCGACGGTTTCCTGTGGAGCAGCGGTGTTGACGCCCAGCGCTTCGAGCACGTCGGCGCTGCCTGAATGGGATGTCGCCGCGCGCGAGCCATGTTTCGCAACAGGCAAACCGGCGCCGGCAATGACAAAAGCTGCCGCCGTCGAGACGTTAAAAGTTTTCGCTGCACTCGAGCCGGTTCCCGCGGTGTCGATGAAACGCTCGTGATGGCACCGCACCGGAATGGCGCGATTTCGCATGGCCTCCGCCATGCCGGCCAACTCTTCGACTGTTTCACCTTTCACGGCCAAAACAGCAAGCGCCGCCGCCACCTGCGCGTCGGTGGCGGCAGGACTCAGCAACGCCTCAAGAAACTTCTCAGCTTCAGCACGGCTGAGATTCTCGCCGCGCATCAAGCACAATGTCATTTGACGGAGTTCGAAATCGCCGACGTCAATTGCCTTGTGTTGGAATTCATCTGTTCGCGGTGGCGTTGGCAGCAACCAACGGGGTCGTGCTACGCCATTCTTATCTTTCTTGAGATTCATTTGTGGAATCGCAGCATCGCCGATCATCGAATTTGTGTCGCCATTGAGAGAGCCTTCGCCATTGCGCGCGCTTTGTTGACTGTCTCCTCGTATTCCAAGTGTGGGTCCGAGTCGGCGACAATACCCGCGCCAGCTTGAAAGTACGCTTTCTTGTTTTTCAACACGGCGCAGCGCAACGCGATGCATGAATCGAAATTACCGTCGAAGCCAAAATAACCGATCGCACCCGCGTAGCAGCCGCGTCTGGTCTTTTCCAAGTCACTAATAATTTGCATGGCGCGGATTTTCGGCGCGCCGGAGACAGTGCCGGCGGGAAATGTCGCTTTAACCAGATCGAACGCAGTGCAGCCGGCGCGCAGACGCCCAGCTACATTTGAAACGATGTGCATGACGTGACTGTAACGCTCGATCTCCATCATCTCGGTCACACGCACCGTGCCGAAATCCGCGACGCGTCCAACATCATTACGCGCAAGATCGACAAGCATAATGTGTTCGGCGCGTTCCTTGGGATCGGCGAGCAGTTCGGCGGCATTGCGTTCGTCTTGTGCTGCGGTCGCGCCGCGGGCGCGCGTCCCTGCGATCGGGCGAATCTCAATCGTTTCGCCTGTCAGCCGGACATGCATCTCCGGCGAGCTGCCAACGAGCGCAAAATCGTCGCCGGCTTTAAGGCAAAACATGTACGGCGAAGGATTAATGAAACGCAGACAGCGATAAAAATCGAGAGGATCTCCGCCGAAATCGGACTCAAATCGCTGCGACAGGACAACTTGAAAGATGTCGCCGGCTCGGATGTATTCTCTGGCTTGTTCAACTGCCAACTCAAATTCCGCGGGGCGGAAATTGCTGCGAGCGGGACGCGTTTCACAGTCCAAGGTGGGAATGAGTGGAAGATCGGCAGATTTGGTGAGTTGGCGCCTGATCTCATCGATCGATTCAGCCGCTCGGGCGTAAACCTGTCCTGGCGGACCATCATCGAGGTATGCGTTCACGACGATCTTCAAGCTGCGCAGCCGATGATCAAAAATCAGAACACTGTTGGTGAGCATGAAAAGCGTCTCGGGTAGATGCAGATAATCATGATGCGCCAATGGAACCTTCGGTTCGAAGAAGCTGATCGCCTCGTACCCGAGAAAGCCGACAACGCCGCCGGCAAATCGCGGCAATTCCGGGCGCGAGACGAATTGATAACGTGCCATCAATTTGCGGACTTCATCGAGTGGATCGGTTGCCGCTTCAAATCGCAGCTCATCCCCACGTTCAACAACTCGGATTTCGCGCGCGTGGCTTTGAATGACCGTCCGCGGCTCTATACCGGCGAATGAGCACCGTCCCGACACATCATTCTTTTCGGTCGATTCAAAGAGAAAACTGTAACCGCCGCGATCGAGTTTCTTGAAGGCTGAAACGGGCGTTTCGCCGTCAGCGACGAACTCTGCGAAAAGAGGGATGACATTCCCGCGTTTCGCAAGCTGAGAAAATTCGTCCAGCGTTGGAGTGAGCTGCGGTTTCATTCAATGTGCCGGACGCGAAAGGAAGCTCGCGAGAATTTTTTTGCCGTCTCTCGTGAGGACGGATTCGGGGTGGAACTGCACTCCCTGCACTGCGAACTCGCGATGGCGCAGCGCCATGATCTCGCCGTCGTCGCCCTCGGCCGTGATCTCGAGAGATGCTGGGAAGGAACTTCGCTCGACGGCCAGAGAATGGTATCGGCCGGCTTCGAATGGCGTCGGCAAATCGGAGAAAAGCGCGCTTCCATTGTGCCTGACCATGGATGCTTTCCCGTGCATGAGCCGGGAAGCGCGGATTACCTTTCCGCCATACGCTTCGGCGATGCACTGATGGCCGAGACAAACGCCCAGGATGGGAATCTCGGGCCCGAAGCGCAGAATCACTTCTTTGCTGATGCCCGCTTCACGCGGCGTGCATGGCCCGGGCGAAATGCAGATGTGATCGGGTGCTAACTCCGCGATTTCATCCAGCGCGATCTCATCGTTTCGTTTAATGAGCAGTTCACACCCAAGCTCGCCGAAATATTGGGCGAGATTGTAGGTGAAGGAGTCGTAGTTATCGATCAGCAGGAGCATAGATTTATAATCTGCTTAGCGATCGGTTTTGCTTTGAAGTGTTGTCAGGAAGGCGATGACATAAGCTTGTGAATCGCGCGAACTTCCTCGATCAGTTGCGCATACTCCGGAGGCGTTAGCGCCTGCACGCCGTCAGAGAGAGCGAGCTCCGGGTGGTTGTGAACTTCGACCATGAGGCCGTCCGCGCCCACTGCTACTCCGGCGCGAGCGAGCGGGGTCACCATGTAGGCGCTACCCGTGCCGTGGGATGGATCTACGATTACCGGCAAGTGGGAAATACGGCGAATCGCTGGCACGGACGCGAGATCGAGCGTGTTACGTGTATGCTGCGCGAAAGTGCGGACACCTCGCTCGCACAGGATAACGTTGTAATTGCCCTCCGCCATGATGTACTCGGCCGCGAGCAGCCATTCCTCGAGGGTAGCCGCCATCCCTCGCTTCAACAGCACCGGCAACTTCGACCGGCCCGCCCTCTTCAAAAGCGAAAAGTTCTGCATGTTGCGAGCGCCAATCTGAATGACATCGCCGTATTGCTCGATAAGATCGATATTAGACTCGTCGACCGCTTCGGTGACGATCTTTAGGCCGAATGCTTCGCGGATTTCGGCCATGATTTCCCAACCTTTTTCGCCTAAACCCTGAAATGTGTAAGGCGATGTCCGTGGCTTCCACACGCCGCCGCGGAAGAAACGCGCACCGCTCTGGCGTACTGCTTCCGCCACAGCGAACGCCTGCTCGCGATTCTCAATCGCACACGGCCCCGCGATAATTGCGAGTTCGCCATCGCCGATGGCAGCGTTGCCAACCCGCACAATTGTTTTCTCCGGACGCAAATCGAGCGTGATCAATTTGTACGGCTTGGTGACGCGAATGACTTCCGCGACACCGGGGAGGTCCTCAAAACGCCGGCTGTCGATTACCCCCTCGTTTCCAGTAATCCCAATGGCAGTCCGCGTCGGACCGGGCAGCGGATGCGCGCGGAATCCGATTGCCTGAATCACTTCAACCACCGCGTCGATCTCGTGCGCTGTGGCGTTGGCTTTCATTACAATCAACATATCGGTACAATCCTATTTTATCTGACGCGTTCCGGAGGTTGGTATGCTCCGGTTGCTACGCTGGCTGTCGTTTATCGAGTCAGCGTAAAAAGCTGCGCTTCACCACGTGCTCAGAAATAATTCCCGTGTCATTGGCGCGCCCTTAAAACGATTTCCCACCCGCGTCGTTCTGCCGCCGCGTCGCACT
>QHOX01000357.1 GCA_003219465.1 Verrucomicrobiota bacterium
GACGCCCAGCTCGGACCGACCGGTGCGCTCCTCGTCGGCGATGCGGAAACCGTCGCGGAAAAAATCCTGCGCGTAAACGAGTCGTTACGCGGCATTTCCCGTATCACGTTCCAGATGAGCGTCGCGGCGTTGCCGCACGCGAAAATGTTGCGCGCGATCGAGCTGCTCGGAACGCGCGTTGCTCCTCTCGTTCGAAAAGTTCTCGCGTCCGGGGCAACGGAGCAGCTTTTGTCAACGAATTCACATCGTGCCGCGTAAATCATGCTCCCCCGAAAGTAGGAGACCGCTCCCCCTCTAAAGTCGGAAAAATAATTACATCCTCTGAATAATAGCTTGCCGTAGTTCGAGACCGTAACCTATGCTTCGGACGAGGAGGTTTGGATGTCTAATTATGACGAGACTCCCGAAAGGCCTGAAGCACCCGCTCCATCTGAGTTTGGGCAATCTACTCGCCGCACTTTTCTCTCTCGAATCGGCATGGCCAGTTTGTTAGCGACGACAGGCCCTGCTCTGACAACATTGGCTCAGCGGTCGACAAAGGTGGAACCAGGACTTTCTCCAGAATCGAAAGATGCCATCCCGGTCACGCTTCGTGTGAACGGCAAGAAACACGATTTGCGGATCGATCCGCGCACTACCCTTCTCGATTGCCTGCGCGAACACTTGCATCTAACCGGATCGAAAAAGGGATGCGATCACGGCCAGTGCGGCGCGTGCACCGTGCACATCAATGGCCGGCGCGTGAATTCCTGTCTCTGCTTCGCCGCGATGCATGAAGGCGAAGAGATCACGACAATTGAGGGAATCGGTCAACCGGAAAACTTGCACGCGGTGCAGGCTGCTTTCGTTGCCAGTGACGCCTATCAATGCGGCTATTGCACATCCGGGCAGATCATGTCGGCCGTGGCGCTGTTGAAAGAACCGTGCGGGCCCGAGGACGCGGAAGTGAAGGAGTTCATGAGCGGAAATATTTGCCGCTGCGGAGCCTATCCCAACATTGTCGCTGCTATTCAGAGTGTGCGGCAAAACGCCAAGCAACCAAACGCAGGATGAAAACTTTCGCGCTCACGCGGGCCAGCGACAGCGCGCAAGCAATTGCGACTGCGGCGAAGGCGACCACAGCGCAGCAGGGCGCGGAAATTCGCTTCATCGGTGGCGGCACGACGCTGATCGATCTGATGAAGTTGAATGTTGAGCAGCCAAAGACGCTGATCGACATCAATCGGCTGCCGCTCGACAAGATCGAAGCGCTTCCCGACGGGGGCCTAACAATTGGTGCCGTCGTTCGCAACTCGGATTTGGCCTACCACCCGCTCGTTCGTAAGAATTACGCCGTCCTCTCCGAAGCGCTTCTTAGCGGTGCGACGGTCCAGCTTCGAAACATGGCGACCACCGCTGGCAACCTCCTGCAGCGGACGCGCTGCATGTATTTCCGCGCGACTGATATGCCGTGCAACAAGCGTGAGCCCGGCTCTGGTTGCGCGGCGATCACCGGAGCAAACCGCAGTTTGGCCATCCTCGGTACGAGCGAACATTGCATTGCGACAAACCCATCCGACATGAATGTGGCCATGGCCGCACTCGAAGCGACCATTCACGTGCGCGGGACGAAGGGTGAGCGGAGTATTCCCATTGCAGATTTTCACGTTTTGCCCGGAAACACGCCGCAACGCGAGACGGTGCTAGAGCCAGGCGACTTGATTACTCATGTCACGCTTCCGCCGCCGGCCGCCGGCAGCCGATCACTTTATTTAAAGCTGCGCGACCGCGCTTCCTACGAATTTGCGCTCGCTTCTGCTGCGGTCGTGATCACGGTTGCGAACGCAAAAATAGCGCGTGCTCGCATCGCGCTGGGGGGCGTGGGCACAAAGCCTTGGAGGTCGACTGAGGCGGAAGGTGAACTAACAAATCAACCGGCGACAGAAGCCGTGTTTCGAAAGGCGGCGGATACGGCGTTGCGTGACGCCAAGCCTCAGAGTCAAAACGGCTTCAAGGTCGAATTGGCTAAACGCTGCCTCGTGCATGCGCTGAAGCTCGCGACCCAAGCTGCCTAACGAGCAGCCGAACATGCCGACGACACAAGAAACCCAGACGACGTCACCGATCGGTCGCGACACTCCGCGCGTCGATGGGCCGTTAAAGGTGACCGGAACAGCGCTGTATGCCTCCGACTTCCACTTCCCCGGATTGTTATATGCCGTTCCGGTCGAGGCCACGATCGCGAACGGCAAGATCACCAAGCTCGATACCGCGGCGGCGGAAAAGACGCCTGGCGTGCGTGCGATCCTTCATCGCAAAAACATCGGAAAAATTTTCCGTTCGAGCGCCGGGAAGGGGAATGAAGGCATTTGCATAGAACGGCGTCCGGCCTTCGAGGACGATGTCGTTCGCTACTATGGTCAATACGTCGCGCTCGCCGTCGCTGACACTTTCGAGAGCGCCAAAGCCGCCGCGGACGCGGTTGTCGTTAGCTACTCGAAAGACAAGCCCAACGTCGAATTCAAGCTCACAGCCGACAATGATCCGGCGGTCGTCGGAACCAGTTACGGGCCGGAGAAGCGCGTGCAAAGTGAGCGCGGCAATGCTGCGGCGGCCTTTGCCAGTGCACCGGTGAAGCTCGATC
>QHOX01000164.1 GCA_003219465.1 Verrucomicrobiota bacterium
AACTTTTTGTAAGTTGCCAACTGCGCCTGGATCAATGCCGAATCTTTTGATGTGGCAGTCGGATCGTACCCGCCGGTCATGTTCACTTCAATGTCGCCGAAGCCGCGCTTCGCCAGATGGGCCTTCAACGCGGCAAGCGCGTCCGCCGCTTTCATATCGGGCGCGAGACGCATGTCGATTTTCGCGACGGCGCGATGCGGCAGAATCGTTTTGCCGCCGGGGCCGGTGTAGCCGCCCACGAGTCCTTCGATGTTTACAGTCGGCTGCGATTCGAGCCTTTCGTTCGCCTGCTCCCAAGGCAGATCATTGATCCAATGCTGCACGCTAAATTGCTTTTTCGCCAGCGCTTCGCTGCGCGTCTTCGATACTTTTTCGATCATCGCTTTTTCTTCTGCACTCAGCGGAAGCGGTTTCGGATAATTGTCGATCATGATCACGTTACCGTCGTCGGACACGAGTGTGTTGAGCGCTTTGACCAGATGCCACGCTGGACTGTCCACCATCGCCTTGAGCGACGAGTGAATGTCCTTTGCTGGGCCACGTCCCCACTTTTCGCCGCTCGAGACAAGCTCGAGTTCGATAACGCCTTTAGAGCCCAGGTTCACCGTGACGATCCCGTCGAGGTCCTGCGCCGCAAACGGCATGAATACGCCGACACATTTCTTGAGCGCCGCAAGCACCTCAGGACGCCTAACGAGTTGCGGAATGTGCGGCGAACCGATCTCCTCTTCGCCTTCAGCCACCAACACCAGGTTCACAGGCATCTTCTTCCCCGCGCCGCGAATTGCATGCAGTGCCTCAAGGAACGCCGCTTCGGGCCCTTTCTGGTTCACCGCGCCACGACCAATCATCACTTTTCCAAGTGGCGGTTTGTCCACGATTCGCGCTTCGGTCGGCGGCGACGACCACTCTGACGGATCGAACTGTTTGACATCGTACATGAAATAGAGCCCGACCGTTTTTGGCGCACCGGCGTCGAGCGTCGCGAAGACGCCCGGCTTGCCATCTGTGTTGATCACGGTCGCCTGCTGAAACCCAGCATCGCGCGCGAGCTTCGCCATGTACTCCGCGGTTTCGGGGTATCCGCGATCCTCTGCTGCGATCGACACTTGCCCGATCCAATCCTGCAAACGTTTCACCGCTTCATCATGGCGCTTGGTAATTTCGGCTTTGATTGCGGCAAGATCCGTTTCCGCGGAGTAACACTGTGAGTTAGCTGTCCAAAGCAGAGTAAAAGCCAGGGCAGCTGGAGAGAAGAGTCGCATTCGGTTCATGTTCTTGAATGCGGTATGGCTGCGTTAGTTTCAACCAAAAATCTGCTGCAGCGCGGCAGCGGCATTGTGGAGTTCCGCGATGCCCTTGAGGCCGTTAAGCGCCACGATACATGGGGAAGTCACGTACGGGACGCTCTCGACATCCGCATTGCAGTTAATAGCCAGAGAACGGCCAATCTCGTTCTTGCTCTTACTATCGTCGCGGTGATTTGCGGGGCGATTCAGGCGTTCGGCGTATTCTGGATGATTTTTCACACGCATTGAATCAGCGACTGTCTTAGACCGGATGGCAAGTACATGAGTCACCACGGATTGCTGATCGGCCAAGAATGAGAAGCTCCAGCTATGTCTCAAAATTTACTAACCAGTGTCGATAGTAGGCTCTGACCCCATTTCTCCATTCTCTCCATTGTCTAATCATAGTTAGGTCGTCTCGCCGCCGCCAGGTGGACAGCGGATCATAGCTTGCTAGGAGAAGGGCTTATGAACATTGCCGGACTTCGTTCGATTGGCTCCGCGGTGCTGCTTGTTTTGCTCGCCGGAACTGGTTGCAATCGGCCCAAACAAGCGTCCTCAGAGTCGGGCGCATCGCCGACACCGCAGGTGGTTCGCGCGGGCATCACTGCGCACGCGCCAGATGCATTCTACGATCCGCCGCCGGATCGATCGCGCGAGCCTGGCGCATTACTACGGAGCGAGCCGCTTAAAGACGTCATACTGCCAGTCGGCATGCGAGGCTGGCGCATCCTGTATGCAACCACTGTGAACGACAGCACGCCGGCGACGGCGGTCGCGACAGTGTTCGCGTCAACCGATCCTCCCGCAGGCCCACGTCCTGTCATCGCGTGGGAGCACGCCACGACGGGCTTGTTACAGAAATGCATGCCGTCGCTTCTGTCGGCATCGAGCAAGGGCATCCTCTGGCGCGACCGGATCGTGATGGCTGGGTGGTTCGTGATCGCGACAGATTACTCTTTCGCAGAGAAGGGTGGCCCACATCCCTACCTGATCGGCGAAGGCGAAGCGCGTGCAGCGCTCGATTCGGTTCGTGCCGCGCGGCAGATGTCTGAGCTTACGCTCGACAAACGCATGGTGACATGGGGCTACTCGCAAGGGGGGCACGCTGCACTTTGGACCGGCATTGTCGGGCCGCGCTACGCGCCGGATCTCGAAATTCTCGGCATCGCCGCAATCGCACCGGCCGCAAACGTTAAGAGGATTCTCGCGATGAATGTCGACGTGGATAAGCGGTTTGGACCGTATCTAGCCTTGTCGTACAGCCGGTTCTACCCTGACATCATCTTCGATCAAGCGCTTCGGCCCGAGGCGCTCGATGCTGCGCGTGAGATCGTAAACTTATGCGACTTTCTCCCGCCCGAGGATCTGCAACGCATTGAGGCGCTGGCGGCGACGTTCGATGGTCCAGCGTTGGCGACGAGCTCAAACAAAGCGCTTCAAGCTCGGCTTGAGCTGAACGCAGCGAACGGTCTGATAAAGGCTCCTGTCGTAATCGCGCAAGGCCTCTCGGACATCGTCGTGCCGCCGTCTGCCACCGATGCGTATGTCGAAGAGCGCTGCTCTGCTGGTCAACAACTCGAGTATTGGACATTCGCCGGACGCGACCACCTCACGATTGTCCAGCCCAGTACGCCGCTCGAGGAGCTGCTCATTAAGTGGACGACGGCGCGTTTCGCCAATGAGCCGCCAGCGACAGGTTGCGTCTACAAGTCATTCTGATTGTCGGGTAGGCTCGAAAGGGCCCGACTCTTTTGCTCAATCCAATTTTCGTCAACCAGTTAATTTGATCGGAGCTCACGATGGCCAGTATGGGGTCGTAGCAGGTGAGAAAGGGCGGATTTGAAATGATGAACCGTTTCCCGCGCCACGCTGCTTCAGGTCTTTGACCGCCAATGCTAGTCTTGCCAAACCTTGTTGAATTTGCGCTTGCGACCAGGCCGCAAATCCAAAGACAAATGCCGGATCCAACTGAGCCTTGATGCAGAAGAAAGAAAGAGGGCGGGGCCAAATGCCGGTTTGCTCGCGAGCACGCATGAATAACGGGAAATCTTCCCCGCGCCGCAGCCAGGCGATGAAGTGCAAACCGGCTGGCGTCACTTCCAGAACGAAATAGTCGCCCAGCCATTTTTGGAATTGTTCAATAAAGAATACGCGTCGCTGGGCATAGAGTTCGCGGATCCGTTTCACATGGCTGAGGAAAAATCCTTCGGTGATGAAACGCGCCAGGGTAGCTTGATCAATCGCCGGGGAGTGCTGGTCCATGACAGCGCGCACCTTGACCAGCGTGTCGACAAGTTTTGGCGGTGCGACCAGAAAACCGAGACGCAGCGATGGGTAAAGGATCTTGCTCATCGTGCCGGCATAAATCACCCTGCCGGCATTGTCCAAACCTTGAAGACACGGCAGCGGCGGCCCATCGAAACGAAACTCGGAATTATAATCATCCTCCAGGATGTAGGCATCGCGCGATTCCGCGAACTCGATCAGAGCTTTCCGCCGCTTAAGGCTCATCGTCACACCGAAGGGAAATTGGTGCGACGGTGTGACGAAAATGAGTTTGGGAGAATTTCGCCGTGAACACTTCCCGATTACCAGCCCTTCATGGTCGATCGGGCGCGGGACAATTTTGGCCCCAACAAAAGTGAAGACATTACGCGCCTGATGGAAGCCGGGATCTTCGATCCATCCCACTTCACCCTCATTGATTAACGCCAGCGCGCACGCCAGCATTGCCTGCTGCATGCCGCCCACGACGACGATTTGGTCGGGATTACAATTGGCCCCGCGGAAGTCGCATAAGTAAGCCGCGATTGCCTTCCGTAGTTCGATCTCGCCACGGCTTGATGCATAACGCAACAGGTGCGCTCCCTTTTTCGCCAAAACCTGCTCGCGCAAGCGTTCCCAAACAGCAATCGGGAATTCATCCACGGCCGGCAATCCCGCGACGAATATGACGTTCGGCGGGCCGGCCATGCCGACATCGAGTTGTCGGCCGCTGCGACAATCGGTCATTCTGGCGATTCGTCGAGCGACACGCGGGGAGTGCTCGGTGCGCGCGATCGTCGCCGGCCTGGCAGCTTTCAGAAAAGTCGCCGGTAAATGATCGGCGACAAAGATACCAGAGCGTTTCCGTGCTTGAAGATAGCCCTCTTCAAGCAGCTTGGAGAACGCCTGGCTTACGGTTGGTCTCGAAATCCCGAGAGTTGTAGCGAGTACTCGTGAGGAAGGCACACGGGAAGCGCAAAAACTGCCGCTCTCAAGTTCTTCCCGTATTTGACGATACAGTTGCTGGTAAAGCGGCTCGGACGACGCGGGATCCAGCCGCACCATTTCAAACGACATGACTAAACGACGCCGGCGCTGCTTTGCGACCGATGAGCCTGTGCGTCCGTAGATCACGCCATTCATTTTTCCGACACGACTTTTGCATCCAGAGAATGCTTTCACAAGATGAGATGCTGCAGTTAATAGTGGACCTGTGTCCGGCCAATAAGATCCCCTGGCAAATATTTTGGCCTGTTTGCCACGACACCCTGCCGGGATTATCTCCTTCTCGTTAGGCCACTGAGACACTTTCACCCCCAGCACGACCAAGAGCGGAAAATGTCCTGAAGTCAAAAATGAGCTCCGACGAAACCAGATAACACGCAAACTGGTCACATCGAAATTCGCTAACTGGACATTGTGCCTCTGCCACATCGGCGTTTTAGGAATGGAAATTCAACTAAGGAGGCAATAAGCATCATGAAACCAAAACAAATAATTATCAGCATTCTGGCAGTTCTATTCGTGTTCCCATTGATGGGAACGTTCGCTCAGCAAGCACCGAACTCGGGTTCTATCGAAGTCATCACCACTTTTGATTATCCCGGGGCCGGAAATTTGACCCTTCCACAAAAGATTAACGAAAGAGGTGACGTCGTTGGCGAGTTCATCGATTCGAGCGGGGTGGCGCGGGCCTTTGTCCGGTTCAGCGATGGTAGCTTTAGCGCGCCGATCGTCGACCCTAACGATACCGTCGGTTTTACCGAAGGACGCGGCATCAATAACTCACGCACAGTGGCCGGTGACTACGCCATCAGCGATGGTACCCTTCACTCGTTCTTCCTGTCGGGTGGCACCTTCACAGAATACGATGTTCCCGGCACGGTCCAAACCAATCTGCTTTCGATAAACGATGCCGGCGACTTTACCGGCGGGTTTGATCCTGACGGCAGCGGGATCTTCCAGGCGTTCGTCAGCGTTGCCGGAACCTTAACGTCGTTTAGCGTCCCGGCAGCTCTCTCGACCTTTACTTACGAGCTCAATAATTCAAAGCAGTTGGCGGTGGGATACTATATAGACGGCTCAGGAATTCTTCACGGCTACTACCGGGATGCCAATGGGACGCTGCACTTCCCGATCGATCCTTCGGGCTCCGTTGGGACAGTCCTGTTTGGACTTAATGATCGGAACTGGGTGGTGGGCAGATATGCGGACAGCTCAGGCGCGACTCATGGACTCTTCTTTGTCCCGCCAAACCAGTTTTCCACTTTCGATTATCCCGGATCAACCTTTACATCGCTAAACGGAGTCAATGACCAGGGATTCATCTGCGGTCGTTACGTCGATGCTTCCGGCATTGCGCACGGATTCCTAGCTCGCGCCAGAGGCATACCGCCGACAAAAGAGGCGGGGACGGAAATGAAGGCGAACCATTCCCCGTCGCTGGCCACTCGACTCAACCCGTCGGCCTCGGCGTGGGGAGATGCAATGCCGGCGCGGTGAGTTGAGTATCGGTCCCTTCGCGGTCGGCGTTTTGTGAATTGCGGGCCTGGATGGCCGGGCCCGCGTGCCGCCTAGTTCGAGCGCACGAGCGTGTTCGATCGAAGGAACCGAACGATGTAAACGGCGCCGCCCAGCCATCCGAGCATTGCAGTAAGCAGGCGAGCGATTCGCCGATGCCACCGCAACGAAACGCCTTCCGTCGTCCGGTGTACGTCAACAATCCAGATCGTTCTCCATTCGGCTTTTTCCGAGATTGTCAGCCATTATTTCCAGTACTTCACTGCACTGGACGCTCTTATTGATCATTCAGAACGGTTTGCGGTGCGGCTTTGCTCACTTCGAGCTGTGCGCTCCGCCGCGCGGGATATGACCCTAGTGGGCGTGGCTCGGATTTTTCTGCTCGGGCGTGAGCCGCCTAATCCAACCTTCTATCTCTCGTGAAAGCTGCCCAGTTCCAGACAAGGCGATGGTTGGGTCCAACCACCATGTTACTGTGGCGGACGGAAACGTCCGCCTGTCCAGGTATACGTGTCAGAGTCGGTCTGGAGTCCGCCCCAGGCGATCATCTCGCGTCCTGTCCAGATGCCTTTGGTGCTATAGCGCGGGCCGGGCGCGCCGCGGACGGGAGTCGGCCGCCATGAGTCGGTAGAAGGATTGTATTGCCCTCCGGTAAAGACTCCATCGCCGCCAAAACAGTCCTCACCCCCAAATGGGTCCGACGGACAGCCGGCCCACACAATCATTTGCGTGCCAGTCCACACGTAAGCAAAGAAAGCTCGAGGAGTGGGCGCGTTTACTATGCTGGTCGATACCCAGGCATCGTTTATGGGATCATAAAGGCCACCCGTGTTGTGATAGCTATAGGTGCCATCGTAAGTCTGGCCGCGCCAGATAAGCATTTTGTCGCCAGTCCAAATAGCAGCGGGAAGGTTTCGCTCGGACGGAGCGTTGACCAGACTGGTGGCAGACCAGGTGTTGGTTGCGGGATCATATCGGCCGCCGGTACGGGTATCAAACGTCGCGGTTGCGCCGCCCCAGACGATCATTTGCTGGCCGCTCCACACTGCGACGTGGGAACTGCGGGCGATGGGCGCGTTGGTCAGGGTGGTTGCCGTCCAGGCGTTGGTCGAGGGATTGTAGCGCCCGCCGGTTCTGATCCAAGGCGAAGTCAAGCCGCTTCCGCCCCAGACAATCATCTCTGTGCCGGTCCAGACCGCGGTGTGACTACTACGTGCTCCGGGCGCTGCGGTAGTGCTCGTGGCAGTCCAAGTATTGTTAAGTGGGTTATAACGGCCGCCGGTCTTGAAAATCGTGGAGCCCGAACCGCCGCCCCAAATGATCATCTCACTTCCGGTCCAAACCGCTGTATGCAAATGCCGGGCGGTTGGCGCTCCCGCCTGGGCGGTTGGCTGCCAGCTGTCAGTAGCCGGGTTATAACGTGCCCCGGTATTGGTTTGAGTGACAAAGCGGTCGTCTCCGCCCCAGACAATCATGTCCGTGCCGGTCCAGATGGAGGTGAAGAATTCTCGCGCGGATGCAGTCTTATTGGCGTTTGTCGGTGTCCATGTATCCGACCCCGTTTCATAGCGACCTCCTGTGAACGGATCTCCGTTCGCCGCACCGCCCCAAACTACCATGAGTGAACCGGTCCAGACCGCAACATGATGAGACCGCGCAACGGGCGCGCCGGCCTGGCTGGTGGGCACCCAGCTATTGGTTGTCGGGTTGTAACGGCCGCCGCTGTTAAATTTTGTGGTACACAAACTTCCGGAACAACCGCCCCAGACGATCATCTCCGTGCCACTCCAGACAGCAGTATGCGCGGCTCGCGCAACGGGAGCGCCAGCGGTAGCGACTGCCTCCCAGCTATCTGCGGATGGGTCATAGCGGGCACCATCGTTGAAGTAAGCGCGGCCGTTAGTTCCGCCCCACACAATCATGCGGCTACCAATCCACACTGCGCTGTGATCGTAGCGTGCCGAGGGCGCGCCGTTGGGATTGGTTGCTACCCATGTGTTATTCGCAGGGTTATAGCGCCCCCCGTCATTCAGAACCGATGATGTCGTCTGACCGCCCCAGACAATCATCTCGGTCCCGCTCCAGACCGCGATGTGGTCCTGCCGAGGCCCAGGCGCATTGGCAGTGCTGGTGGCCTGCCAGGTGTTTGTGGAAGGATTATAGCGTCCTCCCGTGCTGTCTACATTCTCTGAACGGCAGACATTATTCGAGAAAGAACACCCACCGAAGACGATCATTTCGGACCCGGTCCAGACTGCGGTGTGGTTGATGCGAGCAGCTGGCGCATTAACGTTGCTGGTGGACCGCCAGGCGTCGGTCATGGGGTTGTAGCGTCCGCCAGTAGCGATTTGACAATTGTGCTCGTCGAGGGGGCCGCATCCGCCCCAGACAATCATTTCCGTGCCGGTCCAGACCGCTGAGTGTTGTTTGCGCACGTCGGGCGCTTGCACGCCGCTCGTAGTGCGCCAGGTATCCGTGGCCGGGTTATAGCGCGAGCCGGAGTTGAATTTGCTGGCCCCTATTTCCGTGCCGCCCCAAATAATCATTTCCGCACCGGTCCACACGCCTGAGATTTGCGCGTTGGCTTCAGGCAACGCGTGCGTGGGCGACCATCTGTTTTGCGCTTGCGGGTTCGTCGCGATCTCGGGCAACGTGTAGTTGTAGGCTGGTTTATCCAACGTAGTGCTTAGCTTACCCCTCACCGACTGCCACCAATTCTCGAAGGTGTCGTTTCCTTGATACCAGTTTCTGGCCAGCCGTTCGACAAGGGCCGGGCGGGCTAGCATCTCGGCGATCAAGTAAGGGTCATTGCCCAGCGCTGCCCACAGTTCACGCAGCACTTCGGGTTGCTTGCTATCACGGGCCTGCCTCTCCATCTCCGCCTGCAATTGCGTTCCACTAATAGGCTGGCCCCAGAATTGATCGAGCGCGTTGCTCAGGCGCAAGCTATCCTCGACCTTTGCCCGAATTACTTCCAACGGCATGATCGCTTCCAGAGGAGGCTTGGGCTTCGGGTTCTCCGCCGGCCAGATGCGATGCTGCCAGTAAATTCGCTCAATAGCCTGCTGGCAGGCAACCCTTGCCTCCAAACTAAGAGGCCGCGCCGATCCTTGGATCTCTGGCAGTGCGGTAGGCTGGGCTGTTAGGATTGCCGCACCAAACAACAGCTCGAATAAAGTGATTAACAGAACTGGTTTACCAAATGTGAAGCTAAACATGATCACCTCCGCCTTGCGAATATTCTTCTTGAGACGTCAACATTATTAAAAAATTCGGATGAGCCTCCACTTCTGACGGTTCGAAACAGGAACTAAAAGGTTACCAGATTGTTACCTTAACTCTTACCACCCAAGCGGCGTCGTAACTCTGACTCCTGCAAGCGGCACCGATTTATCCTAACAGATCTCACATGAAGATTTTAACGAGCCTAAGCTCTTAGCATCCAATAAACAAAAGCGGGACCGTGAAGTGCGTTCTTCCCAACCCCGAAAGGTTTTAGGCTTGGGAAAGTCCTCTGCTTCTGTAAAAGAAAACCGGCGCACGTGAACCGCGTGCGCCGGCTAACGGACAGTTTTGGAAAACTGAAGCCCTGATTACTGGCAACGCAAAGTGCTAAACGTGACCGAATCGGTCGCGCTGCGGTTGCGTTTGACCGCTCGCACGACTGCCGTGACGTTCACTTCGTCCGGATAGAGGTGGTTCACCGTGGGGTTGGGGCTGAGCGGGGTATCAAAGATCCCGTCGTTGTTGAAGTCCCACTGAAACTGGACGCGCTGCGCCGGGGGGTTGAGCGTGGCGGTCAACGTGACGTTGACGAAGTCGCCACCTTGGCACTGCTGATCCTGCACCATGGCAGTCAACGTCACCGTAGGGGCATTCTGGCCACTTGGCACGGCAAAGCCCAGGATCATCAGACCCAGAAGCGCTGCTCCACCCAGTTTGAACCATCTGTTGTTTTTCATATTGGATTTTCTCCTTTCGTGTGTGTTTTGAACAGAGTGGTTGAGTCTATTCATTGTGATCGATTTTTGTTGTTGACCAAGTTGGTTGGTGCAAGTGATGCGTCTAGAAGGAAAAGATTCCGCAGTTGTTACCTTTGAAGCTGGCAACCAACTATGCCCGCTGTGTTTCTGCTTTGTAATGTCCTATGGCCAGGCCGCGATTTATCCTAACGAATTTTTACGTGGCGGCTTTCCAAACCTGACAGTTTTCGGATCTGGGAAAGCGCCTCTTCTTCTAAAGACGAAACCGGTGCCCGCGAACCGCACGCGCCGGCTAACGGAACAGTTTGCAGTACTGAAGCACTAGTTAACCCCCGCAACGCAACGTGGTGAAGGTAACCGAATCGGTCGCATGGCGGCCGCCTTTGACCGCTCGCGCCACCGCGGTGACGTTTGTTTCGTCAGGATAGAGGTGCCTCACCGTGGGATTGGGACTGAGCGGCGTATCGAAGACTCCGTCATTATTGAAGTCCCACTGAAACTGCACGCCTTGCGGGTGTCGGGGGGTGATGTCAATGGTCAACGTCACGTTGACCATGTTGCCGGCCTGGCACTGCTGATTCTGCACCACGGCAGTCAATGTCAAGGTAGTGGCAGTTTGCCCACTCGGCACGGCAAAGCCCAGGATCATCAGACCAACTGCTGCTCCAATCAGTTTGAACCATTTGTTGCTTTTCATATCAGCTTTTCTCCTTTTTTGTGTGCTTTGAACAGGATGGTGAGTCTGTTCATAGAGATAAACGTTTGTGTCGATCAAGCTGGATGGTGCAAATTGATGCGTCTACAGGGAAAGTTTCGCAGTTGGTAATGTTTGAAGCTGGTAACGAACCGTGCTCGCTCTTCAGAAACTTCGGCGACACAGCGATCGCGCCGTTCGCCGATCACCCAATGGCTCTTTTGGTCGCTAAGCAACTTGTGGCAAGCGCAGACGCATTTCTGTCCAACGACCGTCTGAATGGACTAACTCAACATCGCCGCCGTGCGCTCGAGCTAGCTCGCGCGCGGTGCTCAGGCCGAGCCCATGTCCTGGCACACGTTCGCCGCCGCATACCCGGTAAAAGCGCTCAAATAGCTGCCCGGTGCGGTTTTTGGGGATGCCGTCACCGGTGTTGCCGATTGTGATTTCCACCGCGCCGTTGACGGCCCGCGCTTCCACCCGAATGCGGCCACCAGGAGTGTTATACTTCACCGCGTTTTCGACCAGATTCTGCACGATGATCGCGACGAAGGTGCGATCGGCCTTTAGCAGTAGATGCTTCGGGACATCCGCTTCTACTTTCAGATCAAGTGGCTCGGCCAACGTGACCGCATCATCGAGAACGCCTTCGAGCACTTCGCTTAAGTCGAACTCGGCCTTCGACACCTCGAGCCGGCCAGCATCGGCACGGGAAAGCAGAAGCAGATTGTCCACGACTGAACTAAGGTCAAGAATGCGATGTAACAGCCCTTCAGCGCGCGCTTGTGTGCTCTCGCTGCAGTCAACGTCGGCCACGATTTCCTCAACACCGGCGCGCAGGACGGCGATCGGCGTTTTCAAATGATGCGAAGCGTCGGCGGAAAAACGAGCGGATTGTTCGAAACTGCGCTGCAACCGTTCGAAGGTCGTATTGATTACGTCGATTAATCCTGCGATCTCGTCGTTAGTCGGCGGGACGGGCAGACGCTGGTCGAGGCGCTGCGCGGTGATGATCTTAGCCGCCTGGCGGATTTCCTCAACCGGCGCGATTGCTTTGCTCGCGACCCAGGTCGAACCGACCAGGGTCACTAAGAGCACCGTCGGAATCGCCCCCAGCATCGCCAGCAAAATATCATGGCCGGTTTGATTGATCGCCTTGAGATCATCACCGGCGCGCAAGGTGAGGCCATTTTCACTAAATTCCGCCAGGCGGATGTTTTGGCCGTCGATCTGGTGGTTGTGAAATTTTTTGATGCCATCGCGAGGGAAGGGCTGCCGCAATCGCGGTGAAAGATAAAGTACGGTGCCGCTGGCGTCGGTTACTTCAACGAGGTGCTTGCGCAGTGAGAGCGGCACGAAGATTTCCCTGAACACCCGCCGGTTGGTCGCCCCGCCACCTTCGAAGTGTTCCACGTCGCGAAAGAATTCCTGGGCGTCAGTCGTTAGGCGCCGATCAAAAGCCGCAATCTTTGCGTAATGCAGGACAAACCAGGTGGTAACCGCGCCGCCGACGGTAGCTGCCAAGGCAAGCCACGCGGAATAAAGCGCGACCTTCCAGCGTAATGGCCAGTTTTTCATTCCAGCTCCCGAATCGTGTAGCCTAGGTGTCTTACCGTGTGGATAAGCGGCGGCGAGTCAATCTTCTTGCGCAGCCGGCTGATGAAGGCTTCGACCAGTTTCACGCCATACTCGTGTTCCCGATCCCACACGCGCTCGCACAATTCGGTGCGGCTAAAGATGCGGCCCGGTTCGCGCATCAGCACACGCAATAAAGTGCGTTCTCGCGCCGAAAGCTCGATCCGGCGCGGGCCGCGATACAATTCTCCGTCAGCGAGGTTCAAAACCAAATCGCCGACTTGGAGCTTGATGGGTGCTTTCTCGGGAAAACGTCGCCCGAGCGCACTCACTCGCGCGACCAGCTCCTGCATGGCGAACGGCTTCGCGAGATAATCATCCGCGCCTAGTCCGAGACCGGTCACCCGATCGTTCACCTCGCCACGCGCAGTCAAGATAAGGACGCGAGTGTCCATTTTTGCCGCGCGCAAACGTCGCAGCACTTCGAAGCCATCCATCCCGGGCAGCATCACGTCGAGCACGATGAGGTCGTAATGCGCCGCCTCCGCTTCCCCCAAGGCGGTTTCGCCATCGTGGACCAGAGTAGGCTCATGGCCAGCTTCAGTGAGGGCGCGAGAGATATGCTGGGCAAGGCCAACTTCATCTTCGACGACTAAGATTTGCATAGCTTCACCGTGTCGACGGCGCCACCGTCCAGGGCATAACTGACCGCCAATTCGGATTGGATCACAACAGTGTGGCGCACATCAACATCTCAATCTCAACTACAACGGTATTATTAATGAAAGGTTGATTAGCCTCACCTTGTCGGCCGTGGCCGAAATAATCGCGGAGCCGCAGACGATCTCGCGAGCGCCGCCGTATCATCTCACAGTGACCGTACGGGTGACTTGACCGCCAAAATTGCTGCGCACGGTGATGTTCTGCGGATTGACTGGCCAAGAGAACTGACCGCGGAATCTTCCGCCGCCATTGTTCGCAAGCGTTCCGATCAGTTGACCGCTGGAAGTGACAAACACCTGCAAGGTCGCGTCTGCACGCGTGCTCGTCGCCTCAACGCGCAGTGTCCGGTTGGAGGTCCGGTATTCGGCTCGCGTGATTGAAACCGTATCGGTGGCGGCGGACGTTGAGTTGATCAAGACGTTCAGAGCGGGGCTCGCGCCGCCAACTTCTAAAGCTATGTCCGGTTTGCCATCACCGTTGAAATCGCTCGATGTAATGAAGATGCCGCCGATGCTCGATTGCGGCGGCGGCACCAGGTAACTGACCTGGGGCTGGAAAGTGCCGTTGCCGTTGCCGTGTAAAATCTCGATCAATCCGTTGGTGCCATCCCCCATTGCCCGAGCAATGTCCTCAAAGCCGTCGCGGTTGTAGTCGGCCACAGCCAGGTTCAGCGGCGCAAAGGTCTCATTGACAGTGATCCGCTGTGTCACCTGGAAAGTACCGTTGCCGTTGCCGCTACAAAAGTTCCGTCGCCCACACCCAACAGGATGCGCAGCTCGGTGTTCTCGCCTCCGATAGCGAGATCCTGGATGCCGTTGCGGTTAAAATCTCCCACTGCCATCGCGTGCGGCACCAGGCCGACATCGATCTCTTGGGCCGGCTGGAAGGTGCCGTTCCCGTTGCCGAGGAGGACTGTGATGCTGTGCGCGGTGCTGCAAGGCGCAATGAAACAGCCAATGCTATCCAGGATTGCGAGGTCGAGCTTGCCGTCATTGTTCAGATCAGTGGCGGTGACGGCTGGTGAATCGAACCCGGACGTATTCGGGAAATAAATGGGCGCATTGAAACTCCCAGTGCCCGTGCCTGTCAGCAGCGCGAAGCTTAATTGCGAATCGTTGAGCGTGACCACCAGATCCATTTTACCGTCGCCGTTGAAATCACCGGCTGCCACGGCCTGCGTTTGCGCAGCAATCGCGAAATCGGTTTTTGGGCCAAATGTGCCGGTGCCGTTGTTGAGCATGACTGAGACGGCGTTGGATCCCGTTCCCGCCAAATCGAGCCGGCCGTCGCCGTTGAAATCTGCGGCCACGTGATTGTTACCCAGCAGTGGGTACTGTTGAGTCGTGAACGTCGCGTTCTGTGCCGAAACTTCGCTAAACATCGTTGCGCACGCAGCAAGCAAAAGAGCAATCGCCGGATGCGCAGCTTTCCGCTTTCCCAACGTGCCGGACTTCATAGACCTAGAGCGTGAACCGATGGAGGCGCTATCGCAACGCGCAGAAAGGTTACCAATCTGTAACCTTCGCGTGCTTCGCTATACCCGACACGTGCAAAACTTGCGAGCGCTCGCTGACTAGATCGCCAGCGTCTCTTGTTGCGCAGTTGCAGCCGGGTTCGTGAGACCGCTGAATTTCTTCACCAAGTCGTCGAGCTTCGCGATGTAGTAATCGACATTTTCGTCACGATTTTCGGGATCGAATTCGGTGGCCAGTTTGGCGGCTTCGTAGGCGGCAACCTTTTTCGGTGTCGCTTTGATGTAGTAGCTGATCTGGTCGCCGGGTTTGTAATTACGGCCACTCGCCAGAGCGAGCTCGTAGGCGGCGGCACGATTACGCGCTGAGCCGGCTATCTTGGCCCGATATTTGTCGAGTGAGTCCTGGAGCGTGTCGGTCTTCATCAGCGTCTCGATTTTCCATTCGCGATTCCGGATTTTCCGCTCGAATTCGTTTCGCAGATCGCCGACTATCTCCGGCTTTCCTTGCATGATGAGCTTGATCATTTGCTCGAGGAACGCGCGCTGGAATTTTTCCAACCCACGTGATTTGAGCGCGCCGCCCTTGATGACCACTTCGCCGTCCTTCGTGAGGAGTGCGTAGTTTTTTGCTTTATAACTAAGCATTGCGTCGAACTGCTCATCGATTTCGACGTCAATCCCGGCCGGCAATTCCTTCGCCAAATCTTTCTGCAAATCGTTGATGTCGATGTTCTCGGGTGGCACGAAATAGATTCCGTCGGTATCCACCTCGATGACCTGCGCGCCATGCGCGTTGAGCCACTCAATCATTTTTTTCAGCAGATCGCGGCCCATCTGCGTCACACGCCCGGCGGCGTCAAAGTCGGCGAAATGTCCCTGTGCGAATCCAAGGTAACCGTAAAAGCTGTTGAGCAGGATTTTGAACGTGTTTTGCAGCGCGTGGAGATGATGTTGTCTCGCGGGATCTTGTTCCGCCCGCATTTTTGCTTTTGCGTCGAGCCGGAAGTTTCGGAGATCGGTTAGCAAATGCCGAAAGATTTGCAGCTCATCCGACGCCGGGAAGCAGTCGAACTGCAACATGATAGACGGATAAAGCGACGCGACGTCGCAATGCCAGACGTTGCGAGCCACACCGGTGAAGAAGATGTCGGTGTAGCCGCCTTCGAATGCACGCGGCATCGGCAGTTCGGGAATGGAATGGCGTTGCCGAAAATATTCGCGCAGGAACAGCGCGTTGATGCGTGTGGCGTTGCCGCGCACGATCACGTCTTGATAATTGTAAGGAAAAATTTGCGCCTGAATAAAGTAGCTCGGGCTCAGCAGATCCGATAAAGCACGCGTTTCACGAACACCGCATAGGGCGCGTCGCTGGAACATTTCCGAATCACCCACGTACGCGCCTTGCAGTTCCTTTCCCGTGAGGCCTGAAATTTGCTCACTATCGCAGAGGGCGAAATGTCGCGCGACATCCGTCCGTTCGAACCCTGCGAGAGAACGCATGCCGACGTCGTAAAATTGCGCGAGCAAGAATGTATCGACGAAATGTCGGCCATCGATCGTGAACTTCGGGTAATCGATAGTCTTCTCGGCAATTTGCAGCCGTGACGGACGCGAGCGCAGAAAACCGCCGCTGCGTCCCCAATCGAGTTTCGCCTTCAATTTCTTCGCACGTGCGACAACCAGGGGCAGATGCACGCGGAATAGATCGTGGCCTTCGATTACGTCCGGATCGCGTTCTTTGATGAGTTCGGTGAGTCGCCTGAGCGCGTTTCTCTCGGATTCTTCCACATTGTTCGCATCGACAATGATCAATTCATCCCAGCCGGTGTTGTCCGACAGAGCGATGCTCATGACGTGATCGGGGTCACCGGTCCCAGCTATGGAAAGCACCTCAATCTGCATTCGCTTGAGTGCTTCGAATGCCAGATCTTTGAACAATGTGCGCCCCGTGGACGTGAGATAATGCTGAACCGGATCGGTGAACGCGAAGAAGTCGCGCCCGCCGTTTTTGAGTCCGTTGCGGAGCGCGATCAATTCCTTCCAGCTATCGACCGTGATAAGCCAGCCGTACTTCAGATCCCCTTGGAGTTTTTCGGTCTCAATGCCAAGATCGACAACGTCTGAGTCGGCCCAGACAAACGGATGGAATGGCTCGACGTCGGTGACTGTCGAGCCATCTGCTTTCCGCCGGTGCACGCGCACGGTGCCGCTTTCGCCCAACTCAACGGCCACAATCCGCGGCGTCGGGTCCGCGCCGAAGAGTAGCGTGTTTTTCTCAAATTCCACATCGAGAGATTCCTCGACTTCGCTCGGAATGACAAATTGTAGCGCAGGCGCATTGCCTGCCATTAGACCGGCACCCGGAGCGGTTGCCCTACACTGACATTGCATTCATCATGCGTTATGAAAATCGTTGCGCTGTCTGCACTAACGCTGTCGATGTGGGTTGCGCCTTTCATCTTAGCGCAGCAAACACCGCCATCGCTTGCTGATGCGGAATTGCCGTCGCTCCTCACGATTTACAAGGACCTCCACAGCCATCCAGAGCTTTCCACAAAAGAGGAGCGAAGCGCCGGAATTGTCGCCAAAGAATTGCGTGCAGCTGGGTGCGACGTCACGGAGAACTTCGGCAAATACGATAACTTGGGCTGGAAATGCTATGGGGTGGTGGGCGTGATGAAGAATGGCGCAGGCCCGACCGTGCTTGTGCGGACCGATTTGGATGCACTGCCCGTCCACGAAGAGACGGGTTTGCCTTACGCCAGCACGGTCACGACGAAAACCGAAGAAGGCAAAGAAGTTCCGGTGATGCACGCGTGCGGACATGACGCGCACATGGCAATGTTCATCGGGGTAGCGCGCGCACTCGCGAAATTGAAGGATCAATGGCGAGGCACGATCATCTTTGTCGGCCAACCGGCGGAGGAGACCGGCAACGGTGCACGCGCGTTGCTCCACGCCGGACTCTACGAAAAATTCGGCAAACCGGAGTTCGCACTTGGCTTTCACGACAAGGCCGACCTGCAGACCGGCCACATCGGTGTCACTGAAGGTTACACGTACGCGAACGTCGATTCAGTGGATGTGACCGTGCGCGGCATAGGTGGGCATGGCGCCTATCCGCACAAGACGAAGGACCCCATCGTGCTCTCAGCAGAGATGATCAATGCGTGGCAAACGATCGCCAGCCGCGAAAACAATCCGCTCGATCCGATTGTCGTAACCGTCGGCTCCATTCACGGCGGGACAAAGCACAACATCATTCCGGACGAAGTGAAAATGCAGTTGACGGTGCGCACCTATAAAGCCGACACGCGTGAGCGCGTACTGGCAGCAATCGATCAAATTGCAAAAGGCTGTGCTATGGCAGCTGGTATTCCGGCGGAGCGCGCACCGATTGTCAGCGTGAGCAGAGATCAATTTACGCCCGCCACTTACAATAATCCTGACCTAACGAAGCGGCTGGTTGCTGTCTGGAAAAAGTCGTTAGGCAACGATAACGTGGAGATTGTCGACCCCACCATGGGCGGCGAAGATTTTTCCGAATACAGCTTGCCAGATCACTCGATACCCTCGGTTGATTTTCACGTCGGCGCAGTCGATCCCGCCAAGATCGCCGAGTACAAGAAAGCGGGAAAAGAATTACCAAGCCTCCATTCCAGCAAGTTTGCGCCCGTCCCAGAGCCAACGATTCGAACAGGCGTCATCGCAATGGTCACGGCCGTGCTGGAACTGATGAAGAAATAGGCCAAGCCTGTTTTTTCGAGCGGGCATCCTGCCTGACAAACCGCTTTAGGAAATCTGCGGGATCCCTCGACTGCGCTTCGCTTCGCTCGGGATGACATCGCCTATGGGCGATGTCACTTCACTTTGATGTTTTTACGCAGGTATGTCGGGACATCGAGGTCTTCGCCTTCGATGATTGTTGGTTCGCTCTTTTCAAAGCGACCGCGTGTCACCGGTTCAAATTGGAGGACTTCCTGCTTAGCCGGCGTCGCTGATTTTTCAGCAGGTGCTTTCTCTTCCTTCCATGGGACCGATTTCTCCTTCGGCGTGCTCGTCGCGCGCTCGGGCTCGCCGTTACGAATCGGTATCACGGATGGTTCGATCGAGGGTGTTGCGACTGGTATCGCTTCAGCGGCGACAGGTTCTTCGAACGGAACCGTTTCCTCGAGAGGTCGAACTTCGACAGCCTGTTCTTCAGGTTGAACTTCAAGTTCAGGTGTTGCGGTTTGGCATTGTTCTCGAACTGGGGACGCTGCGGACGCACTGCTCCGTGCGGGCGGCATTTGCAGCGGCAAAACTGGTTCCTCTTCGGCCGAGAGCGAGCTGAGGATCGTGACGCCCAATCGGTCTCCCAGGCGTGCATCTACGACTGCACCAAACAGAATTTGCGTCTGGTCGCTAACATGACGCCCGAGTTCCTGCATAAGGATTTCGACTTCCGATAACGTCATTCCCGGCCCACCCGCTACCTGCACGAGGACGTGCGTCGCGTCTGCCAACATTCTTCCGCGATCCATCAACGGATTTTTCAGCGCCTGCGTGAGCGCATCATGCGCACGATTGTCCGAATCGGATTCGCCGTAACCAAACAAGCAACGGCTGTTCCGTGTGCGCAGAGCCGAGAGCAAATCATCGAAACCGATGCGAATGAGCCCCGGCCGCTGGATCAGGTTCACAATCGAGCGCACGCTTTGGCTGATGGTTATATCCGCCATTGCGAAAGCCTGATGAATCCCCGCCTGCGGCGGAGTCAGATCACCCATTCGATCATTCTCGAAACAGACTACTGCGTGAGCAAACTCGCTGAGTCGCGCGAGCGCCTCCCGCGCCTGGGCGTTGCGCCGTTTGCCCTCGAACGCGAACGGCAGAGTCACAAAGGCGATCACCAGCGCGCCGGCTTCACGAGCCGCTTGTGCAACATACGGCGCGCCACCCGAACCTGTGCCGCCGCCGAGCCCTGCACAAATGAAAATCACTCGGGAATCAGCCAGCGCTTCGCGGATTTCGTCGGCCGATTCCAACGCTGCTTGATAGCCAACTTCAGGGTCGCCGCCCGCGCCCAACCCACGCGACACACTACGGCCGAGTTGCACTTTACGCGTCGCGACTGAACTCGTCAGTGATTGAACGTCGGTGTTGATCGCGACTACATCGGCTCTCTCCAATCCATCAAGCACGATTCGATCGAGCGCGTTCAAGCCGGCGCCACCCACGCTCACGATTTTGATTGGAATAAATTCTGCCAAACGTTCCGGGAGACTGTAGTTCTTGTTAAGCTGGATCATGTTTTTCCTTCGTTAGGGGTCGGACGCGTCCAATCCGTCAGACTCATGGTTCTCATCGTTTTCCGCTGAAAAGCTTTCCAAAAATTCGGCCGAACCCTCGTGGCGGCCGGTCCGTATGCATCACTTGCGCGAACTTGACCAAGCCAATCGCAGTCGAGAACTGGGGGTTTTCCACTGCGGACGTCACGCCCCAAGCCGCCTGTGCATGCGTCAGGTTAGCCGGTACTTCGAAAATCTCCGCCGCAAGATGATCGATCCCGTTCAAAAGACTGCATCCGCCGGTGATAAAAATTCCTGCGCCCAGATAACCGAGATAGGGCTCCTCTTCGAGTCGGCGCTTGAGTAACTCAAACGCCTCGCGCAGGCGCAGATGAATAATAGTGTTCAACGTTTCTCGCTCGATCTCTTTCCCGGCAAAGCCGGAATCGTCCTTGAGCAAGATCGTTTCGCCCGGAAGACAATTTCCGAGAACGCAACTGCCCTCTTCGATTTTTAATTTCTCCGCGCGCGCCATGGGGATGCGCAGCCCCATGGAGATATCGTTCGTGATGTGGTCGCCGCCGACGGCAAGACAACCGCTTTGTCTCACTGCGCCCTCCGAGTACAAAACATAATCAGTCGTTCCGCCGCCCATGTCGATCACGAGAGCGCCAAGGTCTTTTTCATGCTGGGTGAGCACGACCTGCGCGGAAGCGAGCCCGCTAAACACAACGTCTTCGACGTCCAGCGGCAGTTCTTTCACGCAGCGAATCGTATTTTGGATCCGTGTGCGCACGCCGTGGATAATGTGAAAATCAGCCTCCAACTTTTGGCCGAGCATGCTGACAGGGTTCAGCACGCCTTGTTGTCCATCGACCTGGTAATGTTGAATAACCGAATGGAGGAACGCGTTTTGTGCGGGAATGCTCACCTCGCGCGCGTTAATTTTTACATCCTCCACATCCTGCCCATCAATTTCATCGCGGTCCTCAGGCAGCATGACGCATCCGCGATTGTTAAAACTCTGTAAGTGTGATCCGGCGACAGCGACGTAAACACTCTTGATCATCACGTCGCTTTTCTGTTCGGCGTCGACAACTGCTTCGTGCACGCATTTCATTGCCGTTTCAAAATCGACAATCTCGCCCTTGCGCACGCCGCGCGATGGCGCCTGACCTACCCCGAGGATTTTGAGCGTGCCATCGGGTCGGCTCTCCCCGACGACCACGCAAATCTTGGAGGTCCCAATCTCGAGACCGACCATCAGATTATTGTGCGCCATTTTTTAATCGGATTTCTTTTGTTGGTTACGAATTGCCTTGTGAACCGGTGCAGAAGCGCCGCGCGATTTCGGCGCTGAGGATCCATCTTGCTGTGTGCCGGAATCCTGATGAACACGGGCTTCCGGCGCGCGCACCGGTATTGCTTTCATGATCCGCGGCTCGACGGCGGGCTCCAGAGTATCGTTGATTACAGCCGCCGCCGGGCTGGTAAATGTCACGGGAATGTTGCGTTGCGCGACCAGGTTCAAAGTTTCCAGCTCCTGTTTGGTGTTATCACAGTAATCAAGGAACACTTGCAGCCGGTGCAGTTGCTCTTCGAGATCATTCAGAGCAAACATGACGCGACTGCGATTTTTGTCTGTCACCAGGAGACAATAATTTTTGGAAATATCGATTTCGCGAATCTGAAACCGCGTTTGCAAAAAGCTGCTCTCGGTAAGACGCAGCAACTCGAGCGCGGTCTTCGCTTCGGGCGATTCGACAGTTTTTCCAGCTTCGAGCGATTCGCTCGAGCATCCTACGATCAGCGGCAGTCCAAGATATTCGGGTAACAATTTTTTTTGTTTCATTAAGACTCCCCGCGCGCCCACTAAAAAGGCAGCATCCGACGCAAATGGATCATTAATTTCCGTTTCGCTGGTGATCCAGGCGACCGGTTTTCGTTCCACAATGCGAATGTCGATTTCGCCGGGTAATTTTCGCACGACCTCGACTTCATCGGCTTGGGGAAGCTGCTGTATGCGATCGCGCACGCTCGCCAGATTTACGCTGAAGATGTTTGCACCCTCGTGCAGATCGGCTGCCTTTAACACCTGCTCACGCTGAAGAGTGCCGTCGGTCTGCAATTCAATTGTTTTAACTTGGTAATCCAGATTCTCGAAAAAAAGCCGTCGTGCAGCTTCGCGCGCACCTGCGTAACCAGCTCCGCATAACGCTACGAGCAGAACCATTTTCCACAGGACGCCCATTGCGCTTCGAATGCGGTGCTGGGTCGCCCTGCGGGAGCGGACTTTCACATCGAGGAGATGTTGCTGCCGCCGCTGCCGCACGTTGGACAGTCGCCGGTTGCTCGCTCGGGAACTTCTTTGGACAAAACTCATTTATTGCCTTCCGTTCTGGCGCGCGCCTGCCCGCCGTAGCCTTGGCGAAGGCGGGAAAGCGCAATGATCCGGGCGCAAAGGTCGGTATAACCGATACCGGCCGCCGCTGCCGCCTCGGGCAACAGACTGGCCTCGGTCATTCCTGGGATGTTATTGATCTCCAAAATAAACGGCTGTCCGTTCTCGGATAAAATCGCGTCCACACGCGCATACACCTGCAGACCAGCCGCTCGGAATGCACAGAGCGCCAGTTCCTGAATCTCCTGTGTCTTTTCAGTGCCGATCTTTGCCGGACAGACGTGCTCCGCTCCGCCGCCCGCCTGCGGATTGAGAAACGGATACTTGTTGTTGAAATCGTAAAAGCCGCCCTTGGGAATTATTTCGAGAATGGGCAAAGCCTGGTCACCGAGGATACCTATTGTCAATTCCCGGCCGGATACAAATTTTTCTATCAATAATTCGCGACCGTACTTTGCCACTTCGCTGATTGCAGAATCGATTTCGCTTTCGTTGTTCACAATGACGACGCCCACGGTTGAACCCTGTCGTGACGCTTTGACGACAATCGGCAACGCAATCGTCGGTCGCTGCCCTGGGCGGATGACTTCCCAGGGCGGAGTGGTTACACCATGTTCCTGAAACTTTTGCTTTGTGCGAATTTTGTCGAAAGCGATCTCGCTCGCGCTGACGCCATCGCCGGTGTAAGCGATGCCGCGGCGCTCCAGAATTTTTTGAAGCTGGCCATCTTCGCCAAAAGTTCCGTGGATCGTATTGAACGCGAGATCGATGTCGTTTGGCAGTTGGAAATCCTCGTTCCGCACATCGATTTCCACCACTTCGGCACCTAACGACCGAAGCGCTTTCGCTACACCTCGCCCGGTCGCAAGCGAAACGTCGCGCTCCGATCCCGGGCCTCCCATGAGCACAGCAATTTTCTTTGGTAACTCCTCGCGTGTTGTCATTCCGGTTCTCCCACGATTTCCACTTCGGTCTCCAATTCGATCCCGCGCTTTTTCCGCGCGACGCTCTTGATGTTGTCAATTAACCGAAGTATTTGCGCTGCCGTAGCGTCGCCATCGTTTACGATAAAATTGCCGTGGACCTTGGATACGCGGGCACTCCCAACGCACGTATTTTTCAGCCCCAGTTCCTCCACCAATTTGCCGGCTGGAATGCTGGCGGGATTTTTGAAAATGCATCCAGCGCTTTTGGCGGCCGGCTGCGTAGTGCGCCGTTTCTCCTGCGATTCGCGCAAACGGCTATCGATTTGTGCGCGCTCGGCCGGCTGGCCCCTGAATGTTGCCGAAATCGCAAGGTTTTTCTCGAGCAATGGAAATCGACGGTAAAAGACTTCCAGCTCATCGCGATTTTTTACGTGTGAATTTCCTTCGGCATCAAGATAACGAATGCGCGTGACTTTCTCGAAAGTTTGCGTGCCCATCGCGCCGGCATTCATCCGCAATCCGCCGCCGACTGCGCCCGGGATTCCCTCCATCCATTCGAGTCCACCGAGATTTGCCGCACGCGCGGCGTAAGCCACCTGCCTCAACTTTACGCCCGCGCCAGCGCTGATTTCGCAGCCGTTGATCTCGATTTTCTCGAAATCGCCGCCCCGCGGATGAACGACCACCCCGCGGATGCCGCCGTCGCGAACGAGAAGATTCGAACCTCGCCCGATAACGAACAGCGGCAGATGTTCATTGCGGCAAAAGCGAATCAGTTCCGCGAAGGTCTGTTCGGTCTGCGGCTCGACCCAAAACTGCGCGGGACCGCCGACCCGCAGCGTCGTATGGTTCGACAGCGGCTCGTAAAGGCGGACCTCACCCTCGTCGCCCACAATCGCTTTTAATTTCTCGGCGATCACGAGATCGGCGGCGAGGATCTCCACTTGCTCGTGGATATTGCCGGCGCCGAGACTCAAAACAAGATCGCCGGTCTCCAGCATGTTTCCCACGTTACGATGGACCCATTGCAGACGTGGCTGATATGTGATGCCGCGATGCCCGTGTCGCACGATTTCATCGACAATAGTCTGGCCTGTGATTCCAGGAATCGGCGGTTCGCTGGCAGGATACACATCCGTGATCACAACCCGGTCGGCATCGTCGAAAGCGCTGCCAAATTCGCGGCACAGCGCTTTTGTTCGTGAGAAACGGTGCGGCTGAAACATCGTGACGAGACGCCGCCGGCCGATCGATTTCGCTGTGCGAAGCGTGGCACGAATTTCTGTCGGATGATGCGCATAATCGTCCACGAGCAGAAACCTGTCGCTCGCGTATTTGATCTCGAACCGGCGGCGCGCGTGTTCGAATTTCCGGAGCGACGCGGTGATCTTATCGAACGGAATCGAAAGCTCTGAGGCGAGCGCGATTACGCCAAGCGCGTTATGCACGTTGTGTTCTCCAGGAACATTGAGAGTCGCTGGCCCGATTTTCTCGCCGCGGCGACAGACCAAAAACGATGAACCAAAATGCCGCAGCTCGACGTTGACTGCACGGTAATCCGCGTGCTCGGAAAATCCGTAGGAGACTGCGCGTTTGTGCTTTGCGCACAATCGCACGGTGTTCGGATCATCAACGTTATACAGAACGCTTCGGTTGGTTTGATCGATCAATTGCGCAAACACCTTTTCAATCGCCGCGAGGCCGGGATAAAAATCGAGGTGTTCTTCCTCGATGTTTAGAATGAGTGCGTGCTCGGGATGAAAGCAGCGCAACGTGCCATCGCTTTCGTCGCCTTCGGCAACGAAATATTCGCCGCGCGGGTTCCAATGCGCGTTCGTCCCGAGAATCGGAATTTCAGCGCCCACGTAGTGAGAAGGATGCAGTCCGCCTTCGCGAAGCACATGTGCCGTCATTGCGGAGGTTGTGGTTTTGCCATGCATTCCGGCGATCACAATGCCGCGCTTGGCCTGCATGATTGCAGCAACGGCTTCCGCGCGACGGAACAGCGGTTTTGCGGAACTGCGCGCGGCCAAGAGAATTGGATTGTCGTCCTTAATCGCGGAGGAAAAAACAACAAGGTCCGCAGCGTCCGCATGGTCGGCGAGATGCTGTTCATGAAAGCGCAGCCCGAGTCGTTGCAGTCGTTCGGTCTCTGTCGTTGTTACCTTGTCCGACCCGCTCACTGCGTGTCCCAGCTCGATGAGAAGCCCGGCAAGACCGCTCATACCGCTTCCCGCAACACCGACGAGATGAATCCGGTGCTGTTTGGTGGTTAGAAATCGCGACAAGTCTGGCAACGGATCACGCCGCCGAAATGCTTTGCGCGGAGACTCGTCGCGCGCGGCAGTTGCTTCAGACGTGAGCTTCATGAGTCGTGTATTTTTCCATCGCGTTCGCCACGCGACCGGCTGCATCTTTCGGCGCGAGACGCGCACAATTCGCGGCCATTTGCTGTAGCCGTTGCGGGTTTTCCATCAGTTCGCGGATGTTGCGCGCGAGCGATTCAGCAGAGATGTCCGACTGCTTTAGAAGAATTGCGGCATCAGCGTGAGCATAGATTTCTGCATTGCGCGTTTGGTGATCATCCGTGGCGTAGGGAAATGGAATCAGGACGCCGGGCAGCGAAAACGCAGCGAACTCTGCCAGGCTGGCCGCGCCCGCTCGCGCAACAACAAGATCGGCCGCGCTGTAAACCTCTTCCATTCGATGATGAAACGCGCCGATATAAGCAGGGACATTTTCGCGACGATAATTGTCTGTAACCAACCGTTCATCTCGCGCGCCGGAGAGGTGGATGACCTGCAGCGGCGCACCTTGCAAGAACGGCAATGCTTTGATCAACGCCTGATTAATTCCGCTGGCGCCCTGACTGCCGCCCATCACCAACAGCGTCGGCACGTCCTCTCGCAATCCGAGTTTCCGCCGTGCGTCTGCGCGGTCCAAAGGCACTAACTCAGTGCGAACCGGTGTGCCGGTGATTTCGGTGCGCGTTCTCGGAAAAAACGGCGCGCATTCCTTGAACCCCAGCATCACGGCATTCACTATCCGGGCCGTCCAGCGGTTCGCTTTTCCAGGGACCGCGTTCGATTCGTGAATAAACGTGGCTATGCCGCGGAATCGCCCTGCCAACACTGGCGCGGTGGAAGTGAATCCACCCATGCCGAGCACGGCGTGCGGATTGAACTTGCGATAGATCGACCGGCAAAGTGATAAGCTTTCAATAAAGCGGCGAGTGAAACCAAAAAACGCCGGCGAAAATAGCGAAGGCAGCCCGACAGTTGGTAATTTTTCGACTTGGAAATTCGTCCGGCCGGAAAGCGCCACCGCGTCGATGTCTTTTTCGGAAACCAACAGCATCACTTCGTGCCCGCGATTTTGCAGCACTTCCGCCACAGCGATGCCCGGGAAAAGATGTCCGCCGGTTCCTCCACATGCGATTACAGCGTTCATGTTGGGTGAGTCTGAGTTACGGGTTAATCAAATTCGTGGCGTTACCTTGGCCTGCATCGTGGCGCGTTTCACCGGCGGCGGCTCGAGAATGCCTTGGCGATAAATGTTCACCAATACGCCAATGCCGAACATACACGCGGCAAGGTTCGAACCTCCATAGCTTATAAAAGGCAACGGGAGCCCCTTGTTAGGCAGAAGCGATGTCGTCACGCCGATGTTGACCGCTGCCTGCAGAGCGAGGAGCGAAACAATCCCAC
This sequence comes from Verrucomicrobiota bacterium, assembly GCA_003219465.1. GTDB lineage: Bacteria > Verrucomicrobiota > Verrucomicrobiia > Chthoniobacterales > UBA10450 > Udaeobacter. Next base: position 26,831 of record QHOX01000164.1, read on the forward strand.
AGCCGAGCAGCAGTCCGAAACGATCACGAGCGTGCAGCGCAATCATGATGCCGCAAACAATTATCACAACGAACAAAAAAACCACCAGAAGACTGAAGCGGAGACCAAGTTCTTCGCCAATGATTGGAAAAATAAAATCGGTATGTGCGTACGGCAGATACAGCATCTTCTGCCGACCGTTGCCCAGCCCAAGCCCGTCCATCCCTCCGCTGCCCCAGGCGATCAAAGCCTGCATCTGCTGCAAGCCGGCGTCGTCCTTGTAGTTTTGCGGATGAAGAAAAGCGGAGAGCCGTCCCATGCGCTCGGAGATTTGCGTCGCAACGATGAGTAGCCCACCGAGCGTCGCGAATGCGAGGCCGCCAAGCAATAGCGGATTGGTGCCGGCAACAAACATCACAACGAACGCCGTTGCTCCGATCAAGGCCGTCGTCCCAAGATCGACTTCGCCCAGCACGAGTGCAGCGGGCACGCTAATGATGACAAGAGGAAGAATGAATCCCGAAAACACGTTGCCGTCCGGTTTTTCGCTTCGTGCAAACCAGGCGGCGAGAAAGAAGATCGTCGCGATTTTTGCCAGTTCCGATGGCTGAAAAGTAATCGGGCCGTAGCCGACCCAGCGGCGCGATCCGTTGATGCGCATTCCAATGTGCGGGATGTAGCAAAGAGCGAGAGCGGCCAGCGCCACTGCAAACCACAGCCACCACGTTTTTTGCCAGAAATGATAGTTCACGAGCGCTGCAAAAATGCACGCCACAAGTCCGATCCCAATCCAAATCGCCTGGCGTTTAATGAAAAAATAAACGTCTCCATGGCTGTCGCGGGCGTAGGCGCTCGTGCTGAAAAGCATCACGATGCCGATGACCAGCAGTCCCAGCACTGCTAAAAAAAGTAAGTAGGCGCTTTTACGACGCATGAATCGATTTTATCCGATCAATGGCATTGTCCTGTTGAGCGAAGCGAAAGATCTCGGATCTGAGATTCTTCGCTTCGCTCAGAATGACATTGTGAAGGGGGTTATGAATTGCGATGGCGATGTTCACTTCTTGCTCTTCTTTTGGTTGCTCGGTTTTGCGCTTGTGGTTTTCGAGCTGGTTGTTTTGGGAACCAAAAGCTTTTGCCCGATCTGCAATTTGCGTGGATCGTCAATATGATTGAGCGCGATCAAATCGTTGTAGGAGACTTTCAATTTCTTTGCGATCGCGACTGGATTATCGCCCTTCTTCACAATGTAAGTTTTTCCTGAAGCCGAAGGCGTCTTCGCCTGTTCGTCCTTTGCCGGTGAATGAGAAGGTTTCGAGTCATGTGGGCGATCGTTTTCTTTTTGCGCCGCAACGACTCGAGTCTTTTCAGTACTCGCGCGATTTGCTGTTTGCGTGGTGTCAGCGGGTTTGTTTTCCGTTTCCGTCGACGTGGGCGGCACGAATGCACGCTCACGGTTTTTGATGGCGTTAAAGGCGATGATTCCCGAAACGGCAACTACGTGTAGAAGCAAAACAATCAGCAACGCCCGGGACAACTTCATGTTTGGCTCAGGAATGCCGTCGAAGTCCATTCCTGCGGACGCCGCCGACGCGCGGCGCGCTGTGGCTGCTAGCACTTTCTTAGGATTGAAAAGGCGCGGGATTTTAATCCGTTTCATTGCGGGAGCGTTTGCACCAGTTTGCGAAATTGATCGCCGCGATCGGCGTAACTTTTGAACATGTCGAAGGAGGACGTGCCGGGAGAGAAAAGGACAACATCGCCGGGCGTGGCCAGACTGCGCGCTCGTTCGACGGCATCGGCGAGTGAAGTTGCGATTTCGGATTTGACCACGCCGGCCCATGAGCGCCTGATGCTCTCGGCCATTTCGCCGATCAGGACTGCTGATTTCACTTTGTCTTTCACCAGAGAACGCAACGGATCGAACGCGAATCCTTTGTCTTTGCCGCCGGCAATGAGCACGATCGGTTTGGTCTGTGCGGCCAACGCTTTCTCGACGGCGTCCAGGTTGGTCGCCTTGGAGTCGTTCACGTATTCCACGCCCTCGAGTTCGCGCACAAATTCGCACCGGTGCGGGCGTGGCTCGTAATCGCGAATTGCCGGGACCATCTGCGCGAACGACAATCCGCGGGCAACCCCGACGGCAAGCGTCGCCATCAGATTCTCGACATTATGTAGCCCGCGCAGCTTCGTGTCAGCCAGACGCAGGACCGGCTGATTTTCATAAATTATTGCGCCATCAGAAAACCGGAAATCGGCGCGATTAGAATAAGCGCTGAAGGTGATCCGGGTTGGTCGAATTGCCGGAAGCGCTTCGGTGGCGTTGACGACTGCGACATCGTGCTCTGTTTGGTTATCGAAAATGCGCAGCTTGGCCGCGCGATAGTCAGCTACGGAGCGATAACGATCGAGGTGGTCAGGAGCGAAATTGAGCCACAGGCTTATCGACGGACGAAATGTGCGGATCGCTTCCAGTTGGAACGAGCTCACTTCAACCGTCAGCACGTCCAACGGCTGCTTTTCGCGCGCGACCTCCGAAAGTGGCTTGCCGATGTTGCCGCAAGCGATCGTTCGCTGACCGCAGGCATTCAGCATTTGAGCGAGGAGTTCGGTCGTCGTGGTTTTGCCGTTCGTGCCTGTCACGGCGATCACTGGCATTTCGCAGAAGCGCCAACCCAGCTCGAGCTCGCTGATCGTTTCAATTCCGCGCGAGGAAAAATTGCGCGCCAAAGGCGAAACAGGATTGATGCCAGGGCTTAGAACCATCCAGTCGTACGCAGATGAATTCTGGTCGGCTTCAGATCCACAAACGCCGCGCACACCGTGTGCCCGAAGATTTTCCAGCGTTGATTTCATCAAATTATTTTCGTCGGTGCTATCGAGAACCGTCACTTGTGCGCCTTCCGACGCGAGCAGCAGCGCCGCGGCGCTCCCGCTTAGCCCTGCTCCAAGCACGGCTACGTTTTGGTTTTTGTAGCGTCCGTTGTTCATCGCAGTTTTAGCGTGGCGAGTCCCAGCAAGGCGAAGATGATCGAAAGAATCCAGAAGCGAACGATGACCGTCGTTTCTTTCCAGCCGGTTAACTCGAAATGATGATGAAGCGGAGACATGACGAAAAACCGCTTGCCGGTGAGTTTGAAGCTCAGCACCTGCAAAATCACTGAGACGGCTTCGATTACAAAAACGCCACCCACTACCACCAGCAGCAGTTCCTGTTTACAACAGATCGCGACAACGCCGAGCATTCCGCCGATGGCCAGCGATCCGGTGTCGCCCATGAAAACCCTGGCCGGATAACAGTTGAACCAGAGAAAGCCCAGCCCCGCGCCAATAAGCGCCGAGCAGACAACGGTCAGTTCGCCGGCGAACGGATAAAACGGCACCTGCAAGTATTCGGCGACGCGAAAATTGCCGGCTGCGTAACAGAGCAAGGCGTACGCAAACGCCACGGTGATAGTGCAACCGGTCGCCAAACCATCCAGCCCGTCAGTGAGATTCACCGCGTTGGACGTGCCGACAATGACCAGCACAAAAAACACGAAGGTGAACCAGCTCATGTTCGCAATCACCGGAGATTTCACGAAAGGCACGTAGAGCGCTCGCGCCTGCACTTCTATCAATGGATCGGTGAGAAACAGTCCAGTGATAATCGCCGCGAGAAATATTTGGAAAACGAGTTTAATCCGGCCGTGAATCCCTTCGGATTTCTTCTTAGTGACCTTGAGGTAATCATCGGCGAACCCGAGCGCGCCGAGGTAAACCATGCTGAACAGCGCGAGCCAGACGAATTTGTTGTCGAGACGCGCCCAGAGGACGCTCGACACAAAGACGGCGCCAATCACCAGCACGCCGCCCATGGTCGGTGTGCCTTGCTTCACCCCTTGTAGCTCAGCAAGTCGGTGGACTTCCGCCGCTCCTCGAATCGGTTGTTCGACCTTCAGTGCTCGCAGCTTTGCGATGATGAAATTTCCAAAAATGAGGGTGGTCAAAAACGCGGTGACCGCCGCGGCAATGGCCCGGAAGGTGACGTAAAGAAAAACGTTGAACCCGATGAACTGGCCGCTCAGGTGATGGAGGTAGTACATCATGGCGAGGTTACGAACGCCGAATTTTGACCGCCGAATTGCTCGATTACTTCCTCCGTACGCGCTGCGCGACTGCCTTTGATCAGAACGAGATCACCCGGCTCCGCGATTTCGCCTAACAACTTGGCAGCCTCGCCGGTTGATCGTGCGGACAAAACTTTGTCCAAACCGGACTTACGCGCGCCCTCCGCAATCAGTTCTGCCGCGTCGCCAATCGTGATCAGTTGATTTACCCCGAGCGTCGCTGCGGTCTCACCAACCTCCCGGTGCGCGCGCGCCGATTCGGCACCCAATTCCCGCATCTCGCCGAGCACCGCGATGCGTTTGCCCTCGGCATCGAGCTCGACCAATGTTCGCAACGCCGCTCTCATCGAGTCGGGGTTGGCGTTGTAGCTGTCGTCCAGAAATTGCACGCCGCCGATTTCCTTAATTTGCAAGCGCGCTTTGGTGAGCGGTGCCGCGGCGAGACCGGCCGCACATTCCTCGACGGATAATCCAAATCCCCGCCCAGCGGCGACGGCGAGCAATGCATTCTGCACCATGTGCAAACCCGCAACGGGGAGTTGCGCGCGGCAACGATGCGCGCCCTCTACAATTGTGAACTCCGAGCCGTCGGCACTCTGGCGAATTTCAATCGCGCGCACGGTTCCACCTGTCGTTCCTGCGAACACAACTTTTGCGCGGGTGCGCGCAGCGATTCCTTCACTGAACGGATCGTCGGCATTCAGAATCACTGTTCCTTGCTGCTCGACCGCTTCGGCCAGTGCTCCCTTTTCCGTGGCGATTGCTTCGCGGGAACCCATGAACTCGATGTGTGCCACGCCGATGTTCGTGATGATCGCCGCATCGGGCACGGCGATCTTTGAGAGCGCTGCGATTTCGCCGGGATGATTCATCCCGATCTCCCAGACGGCAACTTCATCCTCGGAAGTCGCTTCCAGAATTGTGCGTGGCAAACCGATGTGGTTGTTGAAATTGCCTTCGGTCCTGGTGACCTGGAATCTTCGCGCCAGCACCGACGCAGCAAAATCCTTTGTGCTCGTCTTGCCATTGCTTCCGGTGATCGCGAGGACTTTCAGCGCGAGCGACCTCCGGTAATTGGCTGCGAGCGCCTGGTAGGCTTGCAGCGTATCGGTCGCCCGGAGAAGTGCGAAATCGTTCGGAACACTGCCCCTCCAGTTGAGATCAACGAGCGCGCCTGTAGCGCCGGCGTTTGCACCGGCTTCGACAAACTCGTGGCCATCGAAATTTTCGCCGCGTAAGGCGACGAACAATTCGCCCGGTTTAATCGTGCGGGAATCGGTGCTCACCCTGTTGATTAAGACAGTCCCGTCCCCGGATGAAAGCGACGCTCCGGCGAACTGTGCAATTTGAGAAAGCGTCAGCCGATTCATAACTAAAGCTCCACAGGATGATCTTCAATCGCGCGGCGCGCGACCTGGAGGTCATCGAACGGAATGGTGTAATCTGCGAACTCTTGGTAGTTTTCGTGCCCTTTGCCTGCGACCAGCACAATGTCGCGTGGACGGGCAAGCGCAACGGCCCGATTGATTGCCTCGGTGCGATCGACAATTTTTTCGTAGCGATTCGATCGAAAGCCTTTTTCGGTTTCGGCAATAATGGCGCTTGGGTCTTCCTTACGCGGATTATCAGATGTGATGATGGAGTAATCGGCGAGGCGATCCGCCATCTGCGCCATTAATGGGCGCTTTTGCCGGTCGCGATCGCCGCCACAACCAAAAACCGCGATCAACCGATGCGGCTGGAGTTCACGCAGAGTCTTCAGAACGTTTCCCAGCGCGTCGGGAGTGTGTGCGTAATCCACGAACACTTGAAATTGTCGCTTCGCAGGAACCACTTCCAGGCGTCCCGGGACTTGCGGCGCCTTCGCAAGGCTGAGGACCACGCTTCGCAGATTAATTCCCAACACTTCCGCGGCAGCCAGCGCTGCTATGGAGTTTGTGACGTTGAAGCGGCCAATCAACGGAAGACGAACGAGATAACTCTTGCCGTGCGCGTCAAGTTGGTACGATGTTCCGGTGAATTCGGCGCGATAGTTTGAAGCGCGGAAATCTGCGCGCAACCCAATCCCATACGTAACAACGGCCACGCTCTTATCAAGTCTATCGAGCAGCTGTTGACCGTAACGGTCGTCGATGTTCACAATTGCCACGGGTTTGGTCTTTTGTTTTTGGTCGGCGAATCCAGTGAAGAGTTTCGCCTTGGCTTCGAAGTAATTTTCCATTGTGACGTGAAAATCGAGATGGTCCTGCGTGAGATTGGTGAACACCGCGACGTTCCATTCGATGCCGCGTGTGCGCTCCTGCGCTAACGCGTGGGAGGAGACTTCCATCGCCGCTGCTTTACAACCGGCATTGGCGATCTGCGCCAGCAACTCTTGTAAGTCGAGCGATTCGGGAGTCGTGCGAATAGCCGGCAAAATCCGTTCGCCGATCTCGTAGCGAACGGTTCCGATTAATCCGCAACGCAATCCGGCGTTTTCACAGATGTGTTTGATGAGAAATGTCGTCGTGGTCTTGCCATTTGTGCCTGTGACCGCCGCGAGTTTTAATTTGCGTGCCGGGTGCCCGTAGAAAGTTGCTGAAAAATCCGCGAGCGCAGTGCGGGTGTTCTCAACAACCAGACTAGTAACGCGCGGATCTTTTTGTTCGCGCTCGGCGACGATCACCGACGCCCCTTTATCGATGGCGTGACCGATGAATTCGTGCCCATCGGTTTTCTCACCCCGCAACGCCACGAACATGGTGCGCCTCTGCACTCGCCGCGAGTCATACGCAATATTTTCCACCGGGCGATCAACTGACCCGAAGACTTGGCGAACTGGAGTCGCAGCGAGAAGGGTCTTGAGCTGCATGAGGCTTTAACACCTCCGAACCGGAGAGGGATTTGCTACGGCGAACCGGGGCGAGGCACTCAACGTCGCGAACCATCGGTTAAGGCGATTCGTGCCGCCGGCGCGGTCTTGTGGAGTCGCTCTGCCGGCTTTGGTTTTTCGACTCGCTGAATGGGAATCGCTTTGCGAATCTCCTCATGCGGCTCAAGATCAAGGTAGCGGGCGGCCTTCTCGGCAACGCGTGAAAAAATTGGTCCAGCAACCTTCCCGCCGTAATTCAATTCAGGTTTGCTCGTGTGTGCATCGTCAAGCACAACAAGTCCGACAAACTCAGGATGATCCGCCGGTAGATAGCCGAGAAACGACACGACGTACTTTCCGTGGTCGTATCCGCCGTGCGGATCGACTTTTTGCGCGGTTCCGGTTTTCCCGGCGATCGTAAATCCGGGCACAGCAGCAGCGGCGGCGGTGCCTTGATCGCTGACGACGCCGCGCAACGCATCACCAATTTGTTTGGCAGTTTCAGCAGAGATGACCTGGCGCAGTACCACTGGCGAAACTGAGCTGACTATTTTGCCGTCCGATGCCGTGACCGATTTTACGATCCGCGGTGTCACCAGTTTGCCTCCGTTGGCGATCGTCGCCATTGCCGATGTCATCTGCAATGGCGTGACGCCGATTTCGTGACCCATCGGAATGCGCGTAATGGAAATTTTGCTCCACGCTTGCGGCGGCCGAATCACTCCATTGATCTCACCCGGCAATTCAATTCCGGTGCGCTCCCCAAATCCGAAGCGCCGAATGTATTCGTAAAATTTTTGGTCGCCGACGGTCAGAGCGAGTTTCGCCGCCCCGATGTTACTCGATTTGATCAGAATGTCGCGGACGCTCAAATAGCCATATGCGTGATGATCGTGAAGAGGAGAGCCACCATAATTCCAGACGCCGTTCTCACAAAAAACCTCCGAATCAGGACGCAACTTGCGTTCGTTGAGAGCAGAGGCAGCGGCTACGATCTTGAACGTGGAACCCGGTTCCATCATGTCGATGATGGCCCGGTTTTTCATTTGTTCGGGCTTCGCCTCGGAGCGGAGGTTTAAATCAAAGTTCGGGCGATTGGCGATGGCCAGGATTTCGCCTGTCTGGGGCCGCATCAGAATGATCGTCGCCTTTTGTGGAGAATACTCCTTCATCGCCGCATCGATTTCCTCTTCGACAATGCTCTGCAGCCCAAGATCGACGGTCAGATGCACCTGGTAACCGTCCCGAGGCGCGCGCTCCTGTCCGCGATAAGGCACGATCTCCTGCCCGGCGCGGTTGTGCTCGATGAAACGGTAGCCGTCCTGTCCATGCAGGTATTCTTCCATTGAGGCTTCAACGCCCTGGATGCCGTGATGATCAAAATCCGTAAACCCAATTACGTGGCAAAGCATCGAGCCATTCGGATAGATGCGCGTGGCGTCGTGTTCGAAGTAGATTCCGCGCAAATTGCCGGCTCGGAGTTTTTCACGCAGCGCATTTGCTTCCGCCGCGGCGACCTCGCGCTTGATGACGATGTAGCGGCGACCACTGTTTAATTTTTCGGCGAGTTCTTGGGATGGGATCTCCAGCTCGGCATTTAGGAGATCAACGGTTGCTTGCACATCACTGAGATGCGTCGCGTCGGCTACGACTGTTTCCACAGGAATGTTGTGCGCGAGAACTTCATTGTTCGCATCCAGGATCATGCCGCGTTCGGCGTGAATGACCTGCTTGTAGACGTGTTTTTCCGCAGCTAGCCCGGCGTACTCATCGTGCTTGATTGCCTGCAGATAGATCAAGCGAAACGAAAAGATGCTGAACAGACCGATAAAAGCAGCACACACCAGGGCGCAACGAGTTCGGCTACTTGGATTCATGTTGAGGCAGAGGGTTCACTACGGGTTGAATCGCCTCTTCGTCCGTTGGTCGCGCAGGAATGGTGAGCCGCACGATCTTTGACTCCGAAACGGGAATCATTTTCAGGTAGCCTTCTTTCAAGCGGCGTTGCAAAGCCGAGCGCGAGGTGAGCGCCGCGATCTGCCCGGCGGCGATATCGTTTTGAGTGCGCAGCGACGCGAGCTCGTTCTCCACCGCCTTTCTGCGCTCACCAAGATGATACAGTTGGAGCGTCAAATACACATAAGCCAACCCGGCAAGCGCGAGAAATGCCGTCATCACAATCCAGCGCGCCAGTGAGGCCGCGTTCACGGTATTACAATTTCGTCGACGTGATCGGTTCATTTGATCTTCTTCGCGACGCGCAACTTCGCGCTTCGCGATCGGGGGTTCGCGCGCTGTTCTTCCTCGCTCGGCTCCACGGGTTTCGGCGTAACAAGCGCCAGATCGTAATCGGGATTGCGCCGCGGCTCAGGCCATTCGGGTCTGTCGAGCCATTCCTTGCTGTGATCGCGAAAGAAGTTTTTCACGATCCGATCCTCCAGCGAGTGGAAAGTGATCACGGCGATGCGTCCGCCCCGCTCGAGTCGCGCAGTTAAGACGCGCAGGCCTTGTTCCAGTGCGCCAAGCTCGTCGTTCACTTCCATGCGCAGCGCTTGAAACACTTGAGTGGCCGGATGCTGTCGCCCGTGGCGGCCCACCAGCTTTTCAATTGTGCGCGCGAGCGGGAGCGTTTCGCGAAACGGCGAAGTTTTCCGCATTTTCACGATCATGGTCGCGATGCGCCGCGCGGCCGGTTCTTCCCCCAGCTCACGGAACAGGCGAGTCAGTTTCTCTTCACTGTATTCGTTTACGATTGTCGCGGCGGTGAGGCTCGTTCGCGGGTTCATCCGCATGTCGAGCGGACCGTTTCGAATGAAACTGAAGCCGCGCTCCGCGTTTTCGAGTTGCCTGGAAGAAACACCCAGATCAAGAAGCGCGCCTCCGATGGTGCGAATCCCGAGTTCATTGAGAACACAGTTTGCGTGTCGGAAATTTGCCTGCCGCACGATGATGCGTCGACCAAATTGCGCGAGACGCTCGCTCACGTGCCGCACTGCATCAGGGTCTTGATCTAACGCCAGAACGTCTGCGCCACTTTCCAAGAGTGCTTCGGTATGGCCGCCGCCGCCGCATGTTGCATCCAAGATGAGCAAGCCTGGTTTGGGCTTGAGCAATTCAAGCGCTTCTCTCTGTAACACCGGCCGGTGATAGACAAAGTCCTCCTCCATTGGCTGCGCGCCTTCTTCCGGTGCCAGCGGATCAACCGCGAGCCATGCAGGCGGGCTGAACCAAACTGGATTGACGGCATGCTGACGCAACATACTTTTTACAATCCGATTTCCTTCGCGACGTGCTGGTAAGTCGGCGTTTCCTCTTCGTGCGCCCGCTTCCAACGTTGGAGATTCCAAATTTCAAAACGCCCGCGATTGCCTACGAGCGCGACTTCATTTTTCAATCCAACTTTTTGGCAAAGTTCGTCCGGCAAAACGAGGCGACCCTGCCGGTCCGCGGCTGCATGTTGAGCGCGAGAATGAAGCTGACGCAGGAACACGCGGCGATCGCGCGCGGAAACCTTCTCGTTCGTTTCCGCGGCCGAACTCATTTTCGCGAACTCCTTTGGCGACATGACCAGCAGAAATTGGTGTGTCGCCTCAGGCAAAAGAATGAAATCCTCAGGACGATCGCGTCGCCAGCGCGATGGGATGGTGATCCGATTCTTCTCGTCAATGGAATGCCGGAACTCTCCGGCATAGAAGCGTTCGGGATGGGAATCGGCGTCCATGTGTCGCGTGGAGCAGTAGCCCACTTTACTCCACTTGACCCCACCTTTAACCACCTCCCAAGTAGCCGGTCAATAAAAATCTTTGCCTCATTTTCGCCCAAAGGCGAGACCTACTTGGGGCTTCCAGCAATGAACGTCCTGTTGCGCCGCCACAGCGAAATTCGTAAGCTCGTCCGAATCATGAAACGTTTCCGGTTCGCGCCCGGGCTCGCGTGCGCTCTATTCATCTGCGCTGGCACAACAGCATTCGGTCAAGCTTCGACTGACGCCGTACGAGTCACGATGTCGATGCATCCAGATGGCTCACGCACCGTTTACAACTTCGATAACGCACAGCACACAGCAGTGGCCACGACGACAGATCCGGATGGCAAAGTCCGGCAGACGATTCGTTATCAACTCGACAACGCCGGCCGGTTTTCGACCGGAGAAGTGTTCGGACCCGATGGTCGCGTTCGGCTCAAGAGCCGCTACAAATATGACGACGCAGGTCGCATCCTGGAAGAAGCTCAAAGCGCACCCGACGGCACGCTTATGCACAAGATCGTTTACAGTTACGACTCAGCGGGCAAGCAAACTGGTTATTCTGTCTTCGATGCTTCCGGCAAATTAGTCAGCCGCACAGGCGGCACCGCTGCTCGTCAATCTCCATCGCCAAAACCACGCGAAAAAAGCAAGCGGTGACTGTTAGGGCGTCGCGGTCGGACTCGGGGCCGCTATCGGCGGAGGCGACGCGATGTCTTGCGTCTCGAGCGGCAATTTCAAATTATTGAAGTCGGAACCGCTAATCGTAAATGTCCCGTCGCGTCCTTCCACACGTGCGGAATATGTGCCGTCGTTGTTTTGAGCGCCGACGGTCACTTTGTGTGATGTCTTGTTGTCGGCTGAAGTTGTGAAGCTGAGCACAAGCTGCGGTTTATCGAACCCTTGCTGAGGTGTTGTCGCGCCGAGCCAGCGCACCGCATACAGGTTCGACAATGTTCTGAGCAGCGATTGCAAATTGGTTTGATTTATTGCGCCGCTTCCTTTCAGCCAATGCCACTGGTTGTTTTGCCCGCGTTCTAACGACATCTCTTTGTCAGTCGTGACACTTACCCGATGAATCTGCTCCGGCTTGAATTTAAAGATCGACAACTCCTGCCATCGCAGAGGATCAGGTGAAATTTGATCGAGCAACCCGCGACGCACTGCCACCACAAATGGCTCATCCGTCAGGCGCGCGTAAACGTTCGCGCCCTCGTCTTTTCCAAAGGCAATTGTTGCGAACGGTAGCTCGCCCGCTTTGGTTTCAGCGGTGTTCTCCGAGGCGAATGAACTGAACGTCACTTGCAGCTGCGGTTTATCGAGGCCGTACTTCGGCAGATTGGAAGCGACGTCTTCGACGAATTTTGTTACCCACTCATTTTGCAACGCGTCGATCATGCGCCGAACTGCGGCTGAATCCGCTGGTGCGTTGTTTCGGCTTATGATTGTCCAATTGCCGTCTTTGCGCGCGAGAACGGTTTTGGTTTTGCCCGGCGCGTCGATCGTGATCCGGTCAAGAATGTTTGTGTCGACCCGAACCAAATGGTTGTCGCGCAAGTCCGCCGGCTTCGTGCTAAGGATCTCTTCGATTTTTTTCGGCAACGTGTAAACAGAGGCACGAGGAGCGAACCGCACGTACACCTGCTCTTTTTCTTTCTCGGGTATTGCGCCGATTTGCAACGTCTGCCCTTTGTCCTCCCGGCCGGCGACTTTGATGGACTCGCCAATCTCTAGTTTCTGATCTTTTTTCTGCTCCTGATCGAACAACGTGATTGATCCGCGCGGCTCCGCTAATCCGTAAGGGCGCAGGTCGCCACGATCGTCAGCCACAAATTGTCCAATCTGCGCGGATGTGACCTGCGAAATCAAGTCATTGGTCTTCTGATCATCGGCGCGCGCGCGGAGCGGCTTGAGGATGTCCCAGTGCGTGTCCTTCTTCTCCAGCTCCATCTCACCAGCAGGCGTTTTCAACACCACCCGGCGCACCTGCACATTAATCAGGTCGGTCAGTTTTCTGTCCCGGAATTCCTCCGCCTTTTTGTCGATGTCTTTCTTGACCGATTGGCCGGCGAGAAACGTTTTCTTCGAGTTCTGAAAGCGCACATACATCCTACCTTCCATCGCAGCGTCTTTGCCGAACAAAATTTCCGGCGGCCGATCGTGCCCGAGTAATTTCAGTTTCAGCTTCGGATTGTTCAGACCGTACTCAGCGAGCTTGCTCTTGTCGGCGTCGATCTCTTTGGCCGGGATGGTTCCCTCCTTTTGCCAGTTCTCAAAGTCCGACAACAAAGTTTCGACTAACGGGCCATCAGCCTGGTCCTTAATCGGCGTTTCCAAGCGCCATTTGTTGTCCCGGCGTCGGATCTCGATCTTTTGATCACCGTTTTGAATCACGATTCCGTCGATCTTTGTTCGATCAAAATTGACCATGTTCTGCGACTGACGCCGGGCTTCTTCCGTGCCCGGCCGCTTCATTTCGAAGAATTTGAAATAAGCGACGCCGGCGAGCGCAATGATTGCCAGGATGAGCGTGTTCCTCCAATTCATGTCAGACGCGACGTTGCCACCAGACGACTGTTCCAATGGCAGCGGGAATCAGCGGCATCAGAACCAGAAGAATCCAGCGCAGTCGGCGCAATGCTTCCGGGTCGAGGCTGAACGTGAGAGGCTTCGGAATTTTTGGCGCAATACCGATCATTTGTTCACGGCTCAACAGCCAGTTTACTGCGCCGGAAACAAAATTGAGCGCCGCCTCATCCTGCATGATGGCACTATCTTGAACGAATGTAGCGTTGCTCACCACGACGAGCCGTGACGAGTTCACCTGAACGCGAGCATCAGCGCTGCCGCCTTTTTCCGCTGAAGCAGCGATTATCAGCGACACGTCGCCCGCCTTTTGCGCGTCCGCCTGCAGCTTTGCCTGATTGTCTGAGTTGTAATCGCTCTCCGCAAAGTAACTTTTTTCTGCCTGGATGAGCGGCTCCAGCCGGATGCTGGCAGCCCGGCCGCGGTTCGGGTCCAGTGTGAGTGAAGCCGTGCCGCCGACAAAAATCGCCCGCACATCGGCGAGCCGCTTCGTAATCGGGCTGTCGCCGAGGAAATGCGCCTGGACATCTCTCGTCAGTGCGAGCTCTTGAATTCCTGTGCGCACGAAAACCATGAGCCTGTCATCGTTTACTTTGATGCCCAGCTCATCAAGAAAGGCACGTAGTCTGGGTGTGTTCGCTGCCGGATCGATAAGAACCAGGATCCGTCCCTGTTTGTCCCAGAAATCGCGCAGCACTTTCATTTCGCGATCGGAAAAATCGTACTGCGGTCCAATGATCATTACTGCATTCATATCGGTGGGGATTGCAGGCTGATCGAGGAGGTTCAACTCTTGAAACTTGATGTTTTCATTCTCGATAAAGGTTTTCAGCAGCGTGATCGGGCTCGTGGGTGCGGAAAGCGCCGGTTCCTTGTGGCCCGTGACGTATCCCAGGGTCTTCTTTTTCCCTTCTACGAGGTCGATCATCGCGCTGGTGATCGCCTGCTCGCCTTTGAATGCCGCGACCCGTGGCCCTTCGCCGACCGCCATCCCGCTCTGGTCCACGTCGGCCATCTCCGAGGCCTTCACCGATCTGTTGCGCCGGTCGTAGTCGAGTACCAAAAGGCTCTCGTCAGTGACGACTTTGTATTTCTCGAACAGCTCCTTGGCGCGAGAGAGATTCCGCTCGGGATCGATTTGCTCGACGTCGATCCTTCCTTTTCCCGCGTACTGATATTCGGTCAGCAAATTCTGAACGTCCGCGGTGATAGGCGTACTCGGTGAAAAGAAAACCGTGATGCGCATCTTACCTTTGAGCGTGTCAAGAAAACGCTTCGTTTTGTCTGACAACGCATATTTCTGGTCGCGTGAAAAATCCCAACGCTTGTAGTGTTTGAACGCGAGCGAATTCACCATTGCGGCGAGAAACAGGATCAGCGCGATCTGGACGATGACGTTGAGACCGATCCGGATCCGGCCAATTTTCATCCTGCGCCGCGTACGAGGCTCCTTTGATTCATCAGCCATATATCAGAGCCTCCATTTCCGGGATTGAAAGGCCTGATGCGTGAGCATCAGCACGACAATGGTCATGCTCACGTAAAGAACGATCGGCCGCGTGTCGATGATACCCCGGGAGAACGTGCCCATGTGTTCGATCGCAGAAAAATAGCCCAGCAAATCGCGCGTCTCGGAGGTTACATCCAGCAGAATGAACTGCACGAGACCGAGGAAAAATAGAAGCGTGATCGCGCAGAACGAAATGATCGCCGCAATAATCTGGTTCCGGGTCAACACTGATGTGAGGCAACCAATCGAAAGATAAAACATGCCTAGCATCAAAAGCATCAGGTAGGAGCCGAAGTATGCTCCGGGAGAATGCGCAGCCGGCTGATGTGTGATTCTCGCGAAAATCCAAAAGTAAAGCAGCGTCGGGATCCAGAGGATCAAGTAAAACACCAGCGCGCCAAAAAATTTGGAGAGCACTACCTGCCAGTCGCGCACCGGCGCAGTCGTCAGCGGCTCGATCGTGCCGAGCTTAAATTCTTCGGCAAACAAGCGCATTGTGATCAGGGGAAAAATCAAAACAAAGGCGAACCAAAAGAAGACCGAATTGAAGAACGCTTCCTGGATGGTGTATTGCACCTGACGCTGGTTCATGAACGAGACCTGGAAATAAAAGTCGATCCCGCTGATGATCAGAAAAAAGATCATCACGATGTACCCAATCGGGGAGTAGAAATAACTGCGCACCTCGCGGGTGAGCAGGGTCCAGAATTTACGCATCGCTCCGCATTACTCCATTACTCCGTCAGATCTGATCCGGATGGGTCAGTTCGACGAAAACGTCCTCGAGCGTTCCGCGGCGCTGAGTGAGCTCGCGCACGGCCCAGTGGCGTTCAACAGCGAGCCGGAAAACCTCCTCGCGTACATCCGAACCAGATTCGACTCGCAACGAGAACCGCTTCCAATCGTCCTCACCATCGGTGACTACATCTCGGACTCCCTGAATCTTCTTTAGTTCGTCTGCGCCATTGTCGTTTCCGACGTTTGCCTCAAGCTCTACACCGCCGGCTTGTCTAATTTTCCCGAGCAAGTTTTCCGGCGTATCGCACGCTTCGATTCGCCCTTTGTGAATGATGATTACCCGGCTGCATGTCATCTCCACCTCGGGCAGGATATGGGTGGAAAGCAAAATCGTGTGCTGCCTGCCCAGATTCTTAATTAACTCCCGCACCTGCCGGATTTGATTCGGGTCGAGACCGATCGTGGGTTCGTCGAGAATGAGAAGGTCGGGTTCCGCTAGTAGAGCGTCGGCCAGACCGACGCGCTGGCGATAGCCTTTGGATAAAGTGCCAATGAGCTTTCGTTCGACATCCTTCAGACCACAAAGTTCCCTCACATCGGCAACACGCTCTGAAATGCGGCGATGCGGCACGCCCTTGAGCGACGCGCGATAATTCAGGTATTCCGTCACACGCATGTCGCTATAGAGCGGAACATTTTCCGGCATATAGCCGAGGTGCGCGCGCGCCTGAAGCGATTGTTCAAAAACGTCGAATCCGGCGATGCTCGCGCGGCCGGAAGTCGGCGGCATGAAGCCCGCCAGGATGCGCATGGTCGTGGTTTTGCCGGCACCGTTCGGTCCGAGGAATCCCATGATTTCGCCCTGGCTAACCTCGAAATTCAAATCCTGAATGGCAGCCTGACCAGCGTAACGTTTAGTCAAATTCTCAACCTTGATCATTGTGCGACACTTCGATGAGACAACCGAACCGCGATTGCGTTGCCAATTTTTTTATCGCGCTTTGAGAGTCAAGGCGGCGAGCTCATGATTCTCCCCACGCGCACGGATTATGCCGATCGTAAACTCCACGTTTGCGCCGCTCTCGACCGTTCGCAGCACCTCGTCGACCTGTCTCACAGACGAGACCGTCGATTTGTTAACGCGATATAGGACCATTCCGCGCTTAATCCCGGCGTCGTCTGCCGGACTGTCGGGTTCCACCGCGGTAATCAAAACGCCACGGCCTCGCAGATAACCGAGCGCATCGCTCAATTCCGAAGTTAAGTCCTGAAGCTGGATTCCGAATAATTTCTCGATGCGGCCACTGCTGGGCTCGGCAGGTTCAGGCGAGCCTTTAAGTTTGCCCTGCTTCATCGCTACTTCCTTGAAGCGATTGACGCTGTCACGCACAACATTGGCCGGAATGGCGAAACCGAGTCCCTGGGTGGGAACGCCTTGTGGTGTAAACGCCATTTTTGCCGAGGCGATACCGACCAGCCGGCCCGAAAGATCGATAACCGGCCCGCCGCTGTTGCCGGGATTGATTGCGGCATCCGTCTGCACCAAGTCCTTATACTCGGTTTCATCAACGGTGATGTTCCGTTTGACCGCGCTCAGCACGCCCCGGCTGATTGAGCTGCCGTATCCAACAGCATTGCCCACCACCATCACTGTTTGACCGAGCAGGTTCGGAGAGATATTGTCGAGATTGATGAAGGGGAAATCGGTTTGCGCGTCGATTTTGATAAAGGCCAAATCGGTCTTGTCGTCGCCCGCAATGTAATGCGCGCGGTAGGTTTTCCCGTCGTTAGTGGTTACGTGAATCTTCAGGTCCGCAGCGCGCTCCACCACGTGCTGATTCGTCACGATATAACCCGCCGCGTCGATGATGAACCCGGAGCCGAGACTCTGCAGGGTTTGGCGGATTTCGCGGGGCCGAAATCGGTTATAGCCGAAGAATTGCGCGTAAAAATCGTCGAATGGATCGCGCACCGTGCGTCGAACCACGCGCTCTGTATTGATATTCACCACCGCAGGCAGCACTTTCGCGACCGCCAAAACAGCTGGCTCCGAAGCCGGGTCGGCCTGGGCGAAACATAGCGTTGATTGCACAACCACCAGCAGTGCAAGAATCAACGTAGCGATTGCGCGTCTGGGGAGCGCACGCTTGCAGCGTGCTGGTTTCGGCGTCGCGCCGAAACAATCTTTCCTTTGAATTCCGCCCGCAGTGAACGGCCCTGCAGTGCGAGGAAAGTTCGCGATCGCAAGGACGCGCTCGCTCCCGAAGGGGCGGGACGAGACGCGTGCGCGCCCCAGAGTTTCCGATGCCACCCTCATAATTGCTTCACGATTTGTGCAGGAATTAGCTCGCGCAACTCGGGATGGGCCTCGGCGATTCGCATCAGATCGAGTTCATCCTTTTTCCGTTTCGTCGGTCTGCGTTGATTGTCCTGCCAGGCCCAGACTTTGCCACGAACAACATTTTCCACACTGGCCACCGGGATTAGTACGCCAAGAACTTCTTGCTGAGTCAGATTCGCAAGGAATTCCTGATAACGTGGATCAGTTGTAAATTGAACATTGAGTTTACTACCGGGACGCTGCGCATTCATGGAATGTTCGAATCGCTTCACGCGAAACCCGACGGCTTTAAGTTCGCGTTCGATCTGTTCGAGATTCGCTGCAACGACCACAACATCGACATCCGTCGTGTAAACCGGTTCGACAAAACAATTCACCGCCAGGCCACCGATCAAACACCAAGGTTTATAACGGTTTAGCACGGCCACGACTTCGGCGAAATCGCTCGCCCCGCCGTTGGTTACCGATTCGTAGATTTCAGTCGCAGTCATTTCCGCTCCTAACAATCGCAGACAGGATTGTCTGCGTCACGCGGCACTGTCAACTTGCCGCACGGGCTGATCGTCGGACATTAACCTGTTATGCGCACATCCATTAACGCTCGCGCAAACCTGAACTTGATCGAGGAGAATTATCGGCGGTGGCAGGAGAACCCTGACTCCGTAGATGCAGGATGGTCTGCCTTCTTTGAAGGATTCGAGTTAGGGAATCTGCCGCAGCAAAACGGGGCAACGGCAGCCGAGGCTGAGGCCCGCGAAGCAGCATTGCAGACGCGCGTTGATGGTCTCGTCTATGCGTATTGCTCGCTCGGTCACACGATCGCGCGGGTGGACCCGTTGGCAGAAACGCGGCCCACAAATCGGTTGCTGAGTCTAAAGGAGTTCGGCTTCAGCGAATCAGATCTCGATCTTCGGGTTTCATCGAAGTTCTTCCTAGACAATCGGTCGATGACGTTGCGCGAAATGGTCGCCGGTCTGGAGAGAATTTATGCCGATTCGATCGGCTCGGAGTTCATGCATATTCAGGACCCACGCGTCCGCAAATGGATCCGGCAGCGACTGGAAACACGTCCGCACAAACATTCAACGCTTCGTGCGGTGCAAGTCGCACTGTTGCGGGCGCTGCTCGAAGCCGAGTCGTTCGAGATTTTTCTGCATACCCGCTACGTCGGACAATAAACGCTTCTCGTTACAGGGAGCGGAAACGCTGATGGTCGCTCTGGAAACAATCCTCCACAAATGCCCGGACGGCGGCGTCGAGGAGATTTGCATGGGCATGGCGCATCGTGGACGGCTCAACGTCCTTGCGAATTTTCTGCGGAAATCGCTCAAGGTCATCTTCACCGAGTTTAGCGAGAATTACATTCCTGATTTGGTCG
>QHOX01000358.1 GCA_003219465.1 Verrucomicrobiota bacterium
AGCCCCTCAGCACTGAGAGGCGACGCGTTTTTCCACGAGTAAAGAAGTTTTACGCTTCGGCGAGCTTTCGCCGTACCCGAAACGGATGCGTGAGGAAAACAAAATAGACGGCGCTCACAAAATCGGTGAAACTGCAAGCCGGACTCGTCAGGCGCAAAGGGCCGCTCCGCAGCCCTGCAAAAACACTCTCGAGCGTGAGGGCGGGCGGCATTGTCATACTGGTGTAATGCCTGCCGAAAGCGTGCAGCCGATGCGCGTCGGAAGTGGCAATCATTGGTTTGCCAAACCGAGCTGCCACTCTTTTTGCGCGGCGATTTGGATTAAATAATCCAAAGTGGAAGTGGCAGTACTCAATGGCGTCAAAACAATCTATTTCGGCAAACAGCCGCGATCCGATTGAGCCGCCGAAAATGTAAAACGGATGTGGCGCGATGGTGAAGATGGAATTGCCGCGCCGCGCTCGGAGCCGCCGCAAATCATCGAAATTCTTCAGCTGCTCTATTTCTTCCGCGGTCACATTCAACACGATCACGTCCGCACCGAGCAAACGCACTTCGGCCGCCGGAATGAGTAGAATCCCCATTGCGGCGGCATCTGCGAACACTTCCTTTCGATTAAACACCGCATCGTGCAGGGTAATCGCGAGCACGCGGAATCCCAGAGCGCGCGCGCGTTCCAATAATTGATGCGCCGAAAAATCCACGGCGTCCTTGGGATCATCGAGCGTGTGAATGTGCAGATCAATTTTGATCCAATTTCCGTCCTCGCTCCTACCCGTGCCCGTGCTCATGCTGGAGCATCAAGATTAGCCGCATATCGTCCGGATTTCATTTTCGCATTGTCAAAGCGGATCTGCTGCTTTGCTCCCTTATTCGATTACAATTAGGAGCACACGCAAGAGCACGAACAAGAATTCAATCACTTGCGAGGTACGTTACGCCATCTACTATTCACTGATCACTATTCACGGGAAGCCAACGGCTTCCCCTACAGAAGCTCGGGTGGTGGAACTGGCAGACACGTACGTTTGAGGGGCGTATGCCGAAAGGCTTGCGGGTTCGAGTCCCGCCCCGAGCATGATTTCTTGAGCGCCGACTCCGCTTGGCTGGCTTCGAGAAATCAATATCAATGCAGATCGTACGCTTCGACTAGAGCAACTCCGGTGGTGTTATTTACCCCGCGCACAATCGCGGTGTAGTTTCCGGGTGGCAGGTTTGCAATGATCGCAGATTCGCTCGCATCTCCTGGAGCATGGCCGCTGTTCTGGATATCCTGGACCTGGTCCTGGGTGATGATCCCGCCGATGATGGTGTTCTGCCAATTATCATTGGAGGCAATCAAAGCTCCATTGCTATCGTGCAGTTCCAGTGTCGGATCGGCCAATGGGTTGGGAATACCATACTGACTGAGCTCAGGCCCAATGGCTCGAATAATGACGCTCTTTGGCGTCGTCCCTTGAACAATGAATCCACCAATCATCACGTTGTCTCCGGTCTGCACAAAGCTACGAGTGCTGATGTTGCCTAGAATTGAGTTAACGTCGGGACCAAGATCGTACACCTCCACTAGAGCAACTCCGGTGGTGTTGTCTACCCCGCGCACAATCGCGGTGTAGTTAGCCGGTGGCAGGTTTGCGATGATCGCAGACTCGCTCGGGTCTCCCGGAGCGTGATGCTATTCTGAATATCCTAGACCTAGTCTTGAGTGATGATCCCGCCGATAATGGTAGTCTGCCAATTATCATTGGAGGCAATCAAAGCTCCATTGCCGTCGTGCAGTTCCAGTGTCGGATCAGCCAACGGATTCCCTCGTATACGAAGCTGTCGGTGCCAATTACATTTCCAGCAGCGTCCCGGAAGGTTAAAATGTTCGGCGGATCCCCGTAGCAATCAACATCACTTCCCCAGTAAGCGCCGAAAGCCGAGACCGGCTGGGAAAAAGAGATGGTCACCGGGCCAGTGGGCCGATCCGAATCCATTAATATGCTACCGTCGCTAGGCCTGCCAATGACAGTGCACAGTCTAAACGACATGGCAGTAACCATGTGATCGCCGGAAATCGTAGCGATACCACCGAGAATGGAGGTTCCGCTAGGGATTGATCTTACCCCGAACTCTTCCCACGTTTCGGAGTTAGTACCGACAAATGGCGGCACGGGTGTTACCTGGGCCGCAGCGTACGTGAGACACGTCCTTGCGATCAATAAGAACGCAATCGCGCGCAACACACACAAACTCGTTGCACGCAAAGGCGCAACCAAGAGACCCCGCTTTTTTCCAAGCTGAAGCCACCGGTTCATATCCCAGCCTTTCGGGCGCGCCGCCTAAACCGAGCTAATCACCTGGCCAAGGTCGTGTCAATCCGTGGCGCATCTTGTTGTCCCTCTTTTTCTACAGAGAACAACCGGCGAAGTCCCCAAATAATTTGTGTTGAGCGACAGCAAACGAGTCTTACGCGGGGAGAAGGCGAGCGGAACAATCATTCTGCGACGGGCAAGGAGCCAATGCGAGCTTGATCGTGCGCAAAGCAGCGAGCGCTTGATTTACCAACGCGCTAAGCCGCCTTCGCCGAAGC
>QHOX01000361.1 GCA_003219465.1 Verrucomicrobiota bacterium
TGGGTTTTTTAGCGGCTTTCTCGGCGGCGGCGCGGGCTACATCCGAATGCCGTCAATGGTCTATGTGCTCGGCATTCCCACTCATCTGGCCGTGGGAACGGACCTTTTTGAGATCATAATCTCAGCCAGTTACGGAACGTTCACTCACGCAATCAAGGGCAACGTGGATATTCTGATCGCCCTCGTTATGCACACCGGCGCAGTCATCGGGGCGCAAATCGGCGTGGTAGCCACTCAATATTTTGCCGGCCCGAAAATCCGGCTCGCTTTTGTGCCGCTGCCGTTAATCGGAGTGGCCATCGTCATTTACACGCTCGTCAGCGGGCACAAGCTGTAGCCATGAAGATCTTGATTTGCAGCGACGGTACATCGTCAGCGGAAACCGCAACTCACTTCGCAGGATTATTGGCCGGGCCGCTCAACGCCCAGACCACGCTGCTTGGAATCGCGGAAACATCAGGAGACGAGCAGCCCCTGCGCGATACGCTTAATACCGAGGCACAATCGCTCCGGCAACGCGGCGTATCGCCGGACGTAATCGTGCAATCGGGAGAGCCGGTGTGGCAGATTGCCCAGCAAACATCGAAAAACAAATACGATCTCGTCGTGATCGGCGCGCGTTGGACCGGCGCGGTGGGAGATTACTGGCGATCAAAAAAAACGTACGAAGTGATCAAAGCGATTCAGCCTCCGGTGCTGGTGGCCATTGGCGAACGCAAGCAACTGAAGCGTTTTGTGGTTTGCACAGGCGGAAAAGAATTCATCGAGCAAGCAGTCCAATTCACCGGAAAGCTGGCCGCGGCCGTAGGCGCATCGGTCACCTTACTGCATGTGATGGCTGAGCCGCCGGCGATGTACGCCGATCTCGTCCGTATGGAAGAAAATGTTGGTCAGTTACTGCAATCAAAGTCGGAGCTTGGGACCAATTTGCGCCGTCAAAAAAGAGAACTCGACCGGCTCGGCGTCTCTGCTGAAGTGCATCTGCGGCACGGAATCGTCATCGATCAAGTGTTCGAAGAAGTACGCGACGGCGATTACGATTTAATTGTGACCGGCACATCGCAGGCGCGCGGGTTGCTTCGGCACTACATCATGGGCGATTTAACCCGGAGCATTTTGAACCGTGCCAACGTCCCGGTGCTCGTCGCTCGCGCCGGGCCGCCAAAGGCTGCTCGAACGCTCTGGAAAGCTATCAAAGGATTGTTTGGGAGCCGCTAATCACTTGCTCTGCTTCGCATAAAATCCGGGCAGCGCGCTCTAGTTTGGTCTCGATGGAAACGTCTAATGCGCCAGCTGCGCGCAGTTCGCGAGTCCAGCGCTGGATCGGACACCTTTTTCGTGAATGGACAGTTGAGAGTTGGCGCCCCATCGCTCCGCCTTTCGCGAAACCAGAACCAGAGAAGTGGAGCGATGCACAGGTCACGCTCGCCTGGCTCGGTCATGCCACAGTACTCCTCAATTTTTTTGGCGTAACAATTCTCAGTGATCCCGTCCTCTTTCCCCGGATCGGAATTCGTTTACTGGGATTCACAATCGGTCCGAAACGGCTGACCGCGCCCGCGCTCGAGTTTCATCAGCTGCCGCAAATCGATGTCATCGTTCTTTCGCATGCGCATTTTGATCATCTCGATCGGCGAACGCTGCGTTGTTTCGACCGAGCTACCAGCGTGATCACCGCGCGCGCTACCAGCGATTTATTGAAGGGAACGCGGTTTTCCGACGTGACCGAACTTGAATGGGGCCAGAGCAGAACTCTCAGCACTACTGTCGGCCAGAGCGAGGTTACTGCGTTTCCGGTGAAGCATTGGGGCGCGCGCACGCAGCGCGACACATACCGCGGCTACAATGGGTACCTGATCGAACGAAACGGACGCCGGATTATTTTCGCTGGTGACACCGCAATGACGGAAAATTTCGCAGAGCTTCGGCGACATGGCGCCATCGACGTGGCGATCATGTCGATCGGGGCTTACAATCCGTGGATCCAATCCCACTGCACGCCGGAGCAGGCAGTACAAATGGCGAACGCCGCGGGTGCGCGTTTCATCGTGCCGGTACACCATCAAGCGTTCCGGCTTAGCTTTGAACCATTCCGTGAACCGATCGAGCGCTTCGAAGCCGCACTAAGTAAAACTCCTGAACGCATTGCTCTGCGCGAGATCGGCCAGACATTCGTGCTCCCGTTGTAGCGGCGCTTGTGTCAAGCGCCGGCGGATGCAATCTTTTGCCCGCTTCGCGCCGACGTAGCTCAGCCGGTAGAGCAACGGTTTCGTAAACCGTAGGTCACGGGTTCGAACCCCGTCGTCGGCTTTGATTTTCGACTTACATCAAGAGGCCCCACGAAAGAAGCGCGGAGGCGTCGCGCCAGACGCGGCTGGAGCTGTCGCCGAGCACAACAACTATTACATCTTTGCCGGGACGCGCCCCGCTTGCGATCAGGCATTTGCCTGCAGCGTCGGTATAACCGGTTTTCATTCCGTTGCAGTAGGGGAGCCGTCGCAGAAGTTTGTTCGTGTTTTCAAGTTCGCGCGTGCGGCCATTCGAATAACGGAAAACAAGCTGCGGAAGACAGACGATGGAACGGATGGTCGGGTTCGCGTAAGCAGCGCGCGCGATGATCGCGAGATCGCGGGCGCTCGAATATTGCCCTGGCACCGGCAGACCATTCGGATTCACAAAGCGCGAATGCACAGCTCCGAGTTGCAGTGCGCGTCTATTCATCAT
>QHOX01000165.1 GCA_003219465.1 Verrucomicrobiota bacterium
ATGTTCATTTACACCCAAGCTAAATCTGTTACGGCGAGCGCCATTCTACTCGCGTGCGCGACTGCGCTTGCCGAAACGCCTGAGGCGCTGGTCAAACAGGCGCTCCAGCGAAATCCAGAATTAAACTTCTTTGTCGCGGAAATCACTGCTGCGTGAGGGGGAAGGCGAGGTTGAATATGAAACAACCGGCCGTGCTCCCATGCTGGAAATTCGGGTTAAACGCGATGTGCTCGCACGATACAATCTTCACGCGGCTGATATGAACCAGACAATCGCGGCCGCTCTAGGCGGCCAGAACGTCGGCATGCTGGTCGAAGGCAATCGGCGCTTCGAAATTGTGGTGCGCCTTTCCGAAAACGATCGCCGGAACCTGGATGTGATTCGGGCGCTGCCGGTGCGAGTAGGAGATTCCGGCATGCTTCCGCTCGGTCAGCTCGCTGATGTCGAACAGATCAAAACGGTTTCACCTATTTTGCGCGACTCGGCACAACGACGTGCCGCTCTGATGGTAAACCTACGAGGACGCGACGTTGACAGCTGGGTCAAAGAAGCCGACACGAAAGTGCGCGAGCACGTTCGGTTGCCCGAGGGCTACACGCTCGAATTCGGCGGCCAGTTCGAAAATCTCCGCGAAGCAAAGGCGCAACTGGCAATCGTAGTGCCGGCCGCGCTCGCGTTCATATTCGTCCTGATCTTCATGGCTTTCGGCAGCGTGCGACAGGCGTTACTGGTCTATTCGGGCGTGCCACTTGCCGTCACGGGTGGGATCGTCGCTCTCTGGTTGCGCGACATGCCCTTCAGTATTTCGGCGGCTGTCGGCTTCATCGCCTTGAGCGGCGTAGCCGTGCTCAATGGGGTCGTGATGATCAGCTATTTCAATCAACTTCGGGAACAGGGACGCGATGTCCGCGTCGCTGTACTGGAAGGATCTCTGACGCGTCTGCGGCCAGTAATAATGACTGCAGCCGTGGCGGCATTCGGTTTTATTCCGATGGCGCTTTCAACAAGCGCTGGCGCAGAAGTTCAGCGACCACTGGCGACAGTTGTCATCGGCGGGATCATTAGTTCCACGTTCCTCACCCTGCTTCTTCTGCCCTTGTTGTACGATTTGGTAGAGCGGGGACGTTCCAGGAAGGCAACATCTGAAACTGCGCCCGATTTGCTCCAAGCAGACGCCGTCTGATTTTGAACATCCAGTTCGGCTCGGCGCAATCAAACTGTAGCCGCTTCGCTGTGCGAAGCGCGTTTCGGTCGCCAACATCGCGTGCGTCGAATCCGCCCGCAGGGCGGCAGCTACAAGCAAGCGAAGCGCTTGCCCTACAATTATTCATCGGGCAGCTTGTGGTGGAACAAACTTCAACCATCTAATCGTATGACTACACGACTGGCGATCTCACTATTCATTGGACTTCTTCTTACACCCGTTGTGCCGCTCGCTGCCCAGGACCATCCAAGAGCTCCACAGCAATCCCAATCGCAACAACTGCCACAATCAACAAAAGGCGCTCCTCAAGCTACAATGACGCAAGCGACTATGTCGGACGTTTCTGACGGACTAAAGCGGTTCATCAGCGGCTACGCCGCGAAATCCCCCGACAACAAATTTCATATCCCATTTCAGCGGAAAGATCTCGCACTGGACCTAGTCAAAGTCCATGACGATCGGTTCTCGAATCTCGGCGGGGACAAGTACTTCGCCTGTGTCGATATGAAGGGTGCCGATGGCAAGATGTATGACATTGATTTCTTCATGCTGGTAAAGCCCGGCAAATTGACCGTTACGGAAACGTCCGTTCACAAAATCAACGGCAAACCGCTTTACAACTGGAAAGAAGAAAACGGCGTTTGGAAGAAAGTGCGCGTCTCATAAAGGCATCAAATGGCAAGCGAAGCGCTTGCCCTACAAAGGTTCGCCTGCGGAGCGCCTGCGGGCGTAGCCGCTCTTTATTCAAGTTTGAATCTTTAATTCGACATTCGTTATTCGAGCTTCGTCATTTATGCTCGAAGCATGCGCGCCATGGTGCTCGACCAACCGAAACAGCCGCTGCAACTGCGCGACGTGCCGAAGCCGAAGCCGGACAGGGGACAGCTGCTCGTGCGCGTCAGCACGTGCGCGGTTTGCCGCACTGATCTTCATATCGTCGATGCCGAATTGCCGGACCCGAAACTACCATTAATTCTGGGCCACCAAATCGTCGGACGAGTCGAAGAAATCGGCGAGGGGATTAAGGCGCAATTTAAGGTCGGGGACCGCGTCGGAATTCCTTGGCTGGGGTGGACAGACGGCGAATGTGCATATTGCCGGTCCGGCAGAGAGAATCTGTGTGACAACGCGCGCTTCACCGGTTACACGATCGACGGCGGTTACGCCGAGTTCACCATTGCCGATGCGCGGTACTGTTTTCATCTACCTGAGCGTTACGATGACGTCGAGGTCGCGCCGCTGCTCTGCGCAGGCTTGATCGGTTACCGTTCCTATCGCAAAACTGGCGATGCGCGACGCCTTGGCATTTACGGGTTCGGTAACGCTGCGCGTTTGATCGCGCAAATTGCGCTGTATGAAGGACGCGAACTTTTTGTGTTTACGCGCACGGGCGACAAAGCAACGCAGCAAGCGGCGAAAGAACTTGGCGCGGTTTGGGCCGGCGGTTCCGACGAAATGCCTCCGGAAAGACTGGACGCTGCGATTATCTTCGCATCCGTCGGCGCGCTGGTACCGGCGGCGCTGCGCGCCCTGGCCGAAGGCGGGATCGTTGTGTGTGGCGGAATTCACATGAGCGACATCCCGTCATTTCCCTATGCCGATCTTTGGGAAGAACGCGTCATCACATCTGTGGCAAACCTCACCCGACGCGACGGGGACGAATTTTTCGAAATCGCGCCTCGCGTTCCCGTTCGAACGCAAACGGAGACATTCCCATTGGAAGAAGCCAATACCGCGCTGGATCGATTTCGCGCCGGCAAACTCAAACGCACAGCCGTGCTAGTTGTAAATGCGGTTGCAAATCAATAGGTAGCGGCGATTGACCTCAATTGCCTGAACCGTTCGGTGAACCGCCCTTACTCGCACGTTGGAGTCGCAGCGTTATTGATCGTTCTATTCGCCCTTCATGGGCGGAATTTTCTTGCGCTCCTCGGCCGACAATTTTTTAGAGTTCACGATTTTCCAGTGGCCGCTGCCATCAAATTTCAATGTGAACAGATAATATACTTCTATATCGTTCGTGTCTTCTTCTGACGCCGGCACGGCCCTGATTGAGTAGGCGTAGAGTACTGCCGTGCGCGCATCCCGCCATTCAATCACCCGAAACGTATCCCAGATGCGTCGCTGATAAATATCCGCAGGCAGCCTTGCTTTACGTATCTCCGCCGCCTTCGCTTTCTCCAGTGTGCGACTTGCCTCTTTCTCCGGTGAGTTCAATCGCTTCCACTTCTCACTGCGCAGTTCGTATAAGGCCGTTGTCACGTAGCGACCGCCAGCGCGGTAGTTAAACGCGAAGCGTTTCGAATCCGCCGCCCAGACGATGTTCGCTTCTTCTGCGAAACTACTCACCCCATCATCCGGCAATTTGACCGCTACATTATCCGTCGCGGGGTTCACTATTGCAGGAGTCGGATCAACCGACTCGTCATTTTCTGGGTCGACCAGGCGATATTCCCATTTGCCATCGGGCGATTGCGATGGCTTCTCGGCTTGCTCTGAATCTTGCGGGAGTCCGGACACAGCAAGCGCGCTGACCAAGAATGAAACACCGAGCAGACATTTCATACGTGAGTTAATTGCAAGCCGCCGCAAACACGGAAAGCCGCTGCTTTTACTGATTGTTCACGACCGTTTGCGGTGCGGGCTTGCTCAGTTCGAGCTGTGCGCTCACTTTCTGGATTTGCGTCTCCTGCTCTTTCACCGTTTCCGCGAGACGCGCAACCGCGCCTTCTAATTCCGCGATCCTCTTCTGCTGTTTGCGGAATTCATTAAGCATGGCTTGGGGCTGGCTGCGTTGGGGACTGGCCACAGTCACCTTGTTTCCATTGGCATCGACTGCCATTGTTCCCAACTTTCCATCGGAATCGACGAGTACGGTTACTGCCGTTCCGGCGGAAACCGACGCACTGTGGATGTTGCCAATATAGCAACTGTCACTCACGTCCGCGCCTGCGACGTTTGCACCAATACAGATACTGTTATTAGCGGTGGTGATGCTACTGCCTGCGTTGGCACCGACAGCCACGTTAGAACTACCGTTGGTGCAGAAAGGGTGCGCCTCGTCACCGATAGCTGTGTTAGCGGAGCCCGATCCGTTGCTTTCGAGGGAATGATCACCGAACGCGTTATTTCTGCTGCCGTCTACATTGTCCTCGAGCGCGCCACGGCCATGGGCGTTGTTGAACTCTCCACTGACATTGTTGAAGAGCGCGAATGCGCCGACTGCGTTATTATCCGAGCCAGTGTCGTTAAGCGTGAGCGCGTCAGTTCCAACGGCCACGTTCTGTGTGCCGCTGGTGTTGAGCAAAAGCGCTGCCGCGCCCACTGCGGTATTGGAATCCGCGTTGTTGAGGGCCAGTGCTCCACCACCAACACCGGTATTGAAGTTGCCGGTGCTGTCTAAAAAGAGCGAACGCTAACCAAGTCCTGTGTTTCCAGTCCCGGTGGTGAGCGAACTAAGTGCATCGCATCCTTCTGCTGTCGTGAAATTGGGATAACACCCGTCCGGTACCGGAGTGACTGCTTGCATCTGTGGCAAAAGCCCAAGGAACAGGAGCGTGATTGCAATCAGAATAAGATTGAATTTTGGTTTTCATGATACGTGGAGTTTCCGAAAAATTCCGGCAGCTTCTCGAGAACAATTTGCGATCGTAGAGCACTGCCGGTAGTGCGTTCGGCAGTCGGCGCAGCGGCACGAACCTGGTCGCCTCTCCATTGGCAAGGGAGAGGGGGAGGATGAGGGATTATTTGCCCGAAGTGGTCTATCCGAAGCAGCGAACTCCTCAGCTCAGTCCTCTCCCCTTCTCCAAGGGGAGAAGCGAACGAGGTGTGTACGCTAAAGATAATTCAGCATTCAAAGGACAAGACAATACGGACAAGTTCGCTCGTCTGGTCTAAAGCTGAAGGGCTAATCAATTCCGTGCGGTTTGGTTGAGCCTCTCATTTGCCCTCCTGCGACCACAACTGGCAACGAATGCTGGCAGCGCTCCTCAGTGCTAGCGCGCCCCAACGCGCGCACGAGTGGCGAACTGTTTAACAACATTCCCACCAAGCCGCCGTTCGTCATCGCGGATAGAACCGGCAGCGTTAGCAAGCCCTTCCTCCTCTGCCGAGAGGAACGGTTTGAAGCGGCCTTTGTCAATCGCTTTCATGAATGCTTCGTGCGGAGACACAATTCCTTTTTCCAGCAGCGCCCAAATGGCGTCGTCCATGAATTGCATTCCCTGCGCTCTACCGGAAACGATCACATCCTGGAGCTTGTGCGTGGCGCCTTCGCGAATGATCGCGGCGACGGCTGCGTTCGCGATCAGAATTTCGTTTACCGCAATGCGCCCGGGTCGATCCGACCTTTTCAAAAGCAATTGCGCTACCACCCCACGAAGTGAGTTCGCCAGCATGGCACGCGCCTGAGGCTGCCGGTCGGCGGGGAAAGCGTCCACCATGCGATCCACGGTCTTGCGTGCGTTATTCGTGTGCAGCGTACCGAACACAAGGAGCCCCGTTTCGGCTGCGGTTAAAGCGAGTGAGATTGTTTCCAAGTCTCGCATTTCCCCAACCAACACAATGTCGGTGTCCTGACGCAACGAAGCCTTTAGGCCAGCCGCAAACGAGATCGAATCGGCGGGCACTTCGCGTTGTGTGATGACGCTGCGCTTGTTATCATGCACAAACTCGATCGGTTCCTCGATCGTTATCACGTGCTTGGAAAAGTTTTCATTGATGAAGTCGATTAGCGCAGCCTGCGTGGTCGTTTTGCCCGAACCAGTCGGACCGGTGACGAGGACAAGTCCGCCGCGCAAGTAAGAAAATTCCTTTACGACTACCGGAATCCCGAGCTCCTCAAGGCTCGCAATCTTGGTTGGAATCAATCGAAACGCCGCGGCGTAACCTTCGGACTGCTTATAGTAGTTTGTGCGAAATCGAGAGTGTTCATCCATTTGATAGGCAAAATCGAGGTCGCCGTGTTGTTCAAAGATCTCCCAGTTGCGAGGACCGCAAATTTCGCTCAACATCCGCGTGGCTTCGTCGTGCGAAATTGGCTCGGAACGAATGGGCATGATGTCGCCGTGCGTTCGCATTTTTGGAGGATCGCCCTCTGCAATGTGCAAATCCGACGCGCCCTGCCGGACGACAATCTGCAGAAATTGATCAAGATAAGCCATAACCTAATGAGGAATGACGAATGACAAATCAATGATGAAGGCTTTCGCCGCGTTAAATCGTTGCTTTGCTTGAAGCGTTAACGCGCAATTCCGATGAAACGAGTAACGAATCACAGCGAGGATTCGTGCTTCGTCATTCGGATTATGTTCGGATTTCGTCATTTGTGCTTCGTCATTTCTCCAGCTGTTGCCGCAGGATGTCTTTCTGGTCGGCGCGCGCATAGGCTTCTTCCGCACTGATCAGATCGCGCTGGTAGAGATCAATCAATGTGTCGTCCATCAAACGCATGCCTTGTTTCTTTCCAGTCTGAATAATTCCTGGCAACATGTACGTTTTGTTTTCGCGAATCACGTTGGCCACTGCCGGTGTATTGGTAAGAATCTCCAGCGCGAGTACGCGACCGGTTCCATCTTTTCGCGGAACCAGCTGATGGCTAATGACGCCGCGCAGCGATTCCGCGACCATCACCCGGATGTGTTCCTGTTGTGCTGTCGGAAACACATCCAGTAGCCGGTCGAGTGTGCGCGATGCACTTGCCGTGTGCAACGTTGCCAGAACGAGGTGTCCGGTCTCTGACGCGGTGATTGCGAGCGAAATTGTTTCCAGATCACGCATCTCGCCCACCATGATGACATCAGGATCTTCCCGCAGCGCCGCGCGAAGCGCCGTGCCAAACGACTCCGTATGCGTGAAAACTTCGCGCTGACTTACGTGACAATTCTTTGAGTGGATGACGTATTCGATCGGGTCCTCGAGCGTGATGATGTGATCGTGCCGCTCGGTGTTTACCTGCTGAACCATGGCGGCAAGCGTCGTTGATTTGCCGGTGCCGACCGAACCGGTAACGAGTATCAGGCCATTCTGGTAGCGGGTGAGTAATTTTAGGTGCTCTGGCAACCCCAGTTCGTCCATTGTACGGACATGCGTGTTGATGACGCGAAACACGATCTCGACTCCCAGCCGCTGCCGAACCACGCTCACTCGGTAACGAGCGTGCTCGTTTTCATATCCGAAGTCGGAGTCGCCGCGGGTGTTGAGCTCCTCCTTGTACACTTCGGGCATGAATGCCTCTGCCAGCGCAACGGTTTGTTCTCCGGTAAGCACTGGCGCGTCAGGCCACATTGGCTGCAACGTTCCGTGCACTCGCCAGATTGGCGGCGCGGCCACGCCGATGTGAACATCTGATGCGCCGGCCTTTTGGCCAATCTCAAGATAGTTATCGACGTGCGGCAGAGGATGCGATTCGAACAAAGGAGCTGAAACCTGTGATATCATGCAGCGGGGTATTCGTCTGTTTCATGGGATACTTAAGACCCATGGCACAGAGGCGGATTATTTCCTGCCGCGGGACGATTCGCCAGAATAAAAAAACCGGTTCTTTACAAACTCCATGATCACCGGCCGGGCCAGGTTTCCTACCAGTTTTATTGCCGCCAGCGCAATGCCCGTCTCCATCAGCTTTTTACCTCGCTTACGCCGGCTCCTTGCGTCCACATAGATTTTTTTCTTCCGCATCGGCGCCAATGCGATCACCGCCCCGACTGCCGCCGCGGCACCGATCCAGGAACCCGTCTGTTTCTGGAATGACCTCCGGAATTTTGCCGGGAAGTCCAGTTCGTAACGCAGGCCGCGCAACTCGTTCGCTACACGCTCGCGCGAACGCGCGATCTCTGCTATCAGCTCGTTGATTGATCCAGAGTTTTCAGCCATTCGCGATCTTTCTTTAGTTCGTCAACCGTATCCCGAAACATCGGTTTGGTGATGCGGCTGCGCGCCACCAGCAATAACACCCCTGCGATAATGAAATGCACCAGCGCAACAACCAGCGCCACAACGGGCCAGGACGTCCCGAGCAAATGCGCGAGGCCAACAACCGCGCTCACGATGAGGAAAACATAACCCATGACGCAAAGCGCCAACGCCGCGATAACGCACGCCACCAATATGAGCATTTGCAGCGCGGCCGCTTTGGATTCCTGCGCAATCAGGGCAAACCGGCTCTCAAAAAACTCCGCAACGGCGCTGACCAGCGCCAGCGCGTTGTCGAGCAAACCGGAATGCCCCGCAGGATTGCGAGAAGGAGGGCTCTCGCTGCTCATTTCCGAGCGCTTTCGAAACTAACGCCGGAAGATCAGACCCAGCACGAACCCAATTCCGAGCGCCGTGAACACTGCTTTTGTTGGATTTTCACGGACGTACTGCTCGGCGTCTTCCTGGAACGTTCGAACGCGGCTCCTGGCATCGCCCCATGCTTGTTCTGCTTTGCCGCGCGCTTCGCCCCATGCCTGCTCCGCTTTTCCGCGGTACTCTTCCGCGAAGGCCCCTGCGGCTGATTTCAAATCTTCCGCCGCCTTACGAGCGTGTTCTTTGCTGCTTTGCAATTTATTCGGCGCATCGGCGGTGCCGGGTGTTGTCTGTTCTCCTGATGTGTTTTGTTCTGCCATTGGTAATCTCCAGTTAATTTGTTCGCTTCGACTATCTGCGTGCTTTGCTAAATGGGCAAACGCCGACTTGTCTCAAATCATAAACGTGTTGCACAATTGAGGGGGACTTCTTTGTCTTAGACGTTTTGAGGCTTAAATGCCTAAAGTCCTGAACGAGCGAGAAAACTGAGGAGTTACTGTTCCCGAAAAATGATTCGCGCTTTTGTCAGATCGTATGGCGAAAGCTCGACGGAAACTTTGTCCCCGGGCACGATGCGGATGAAATGTCTGCGCATTTTACCTGATATGTGCGCAAGGACGTTGCGTTGGCCGGGAAGATCGACGCGGAACATCGTTCCGGGCAAAACCTGAGTCACCGTGCCTTCGGTGATGATCTGTTCTTCCTTCGCCATTGTGCGGCGAATATACGCGCCAGCGCAGGCCACTCAAGAAAGCGCATGCTGGTCTAGGCAATCGTAACGTAGAATTTACAAGGCGGACAGCGTTGTCAGTGTCACGATTTAGCGGAACTGTTCCAGGGAAAGCGTTGGCAAATATTCGCGAAGGTCCTCACGTTTCCACCACGCGCCGGTCTGGCGAAGCTCGTCCATCCTTGTAAAGCGGTAGCGATAAAACATCGCGCGAATGTAACGGGGCGGTCCCTGAGGGAATGGGTTGCTCGCCAGCAAACCGTTCACTTCATGCGAGCCTTGGAGCAATCGGAAGATCAGTGCAACCAACCACGGATTTTCGCGCGGCGTTCCCAAAGCGGCAAACCACATCTGCCAGTCGAGCCTCGGCTGGTGCGGCGCGCACCAACCCGGCGCGCGTTTCACGTCGCCGGGTTTCCATTTGAATTCGTACGGCTGCCAGTCAATCCCGTCGTCGCTGCCTTCGAGCACGATTTCGGAGCGGTCCTTCGTCATCACGCGAAACAGGCCGTAGCCGTTCACAATGCGAAATGCTTCGAGTCTTTCGTAAAGATTCCCCAGCGCGTGCGGTGGTCCACTCAGCGGTTTAAATACGCTGAAAATTAACCACGCATTGATCGGTAATGTCACGATGATCACACCGATTGCGCCGTAAGTGGACAGTGGTTCGATTATCCATTTTGCGTTTGGAGGGCGGAGCTCCTGCGACGCCGGGCTCGTTCGCTCCTCCACGTTGCGGCGGCGGATGGAAGCGTCGTCGATCAGCAGCAAGCAGAGCGCGATCGTGAGCAGGTTGAAAAAGCAATAGTTTCCCGTGATCGCGATCACGAGTTGGAGAAAAATCACCAATCCCGCAGCAATCAATCTCAAACGGCGCGGTGCCCAGATAAAAAATGGCACGATGATTTCCACCACGAGGCAAAACGCGACGGAAAAATGTTTGAACCATTCGGTACTTTTGTCCGCCCACCAGCCAAACACCGTCGGCAGCGGTTGCGACCAGTAATGGTAATCGAGCGCTGTCAGGTTCCACCAGCTGTCGTCGCCGCTGGTTAGCTTCACCACTCCGGACATCAGCATCAGCTTGAACAAAAGAAACTTAAGCAAGAACAAACCGGCACGCGAAACCGGCGTTGTAGCCTCAGACGGCGATCGTGGCCAAAATAGCAACTCTCTTGGCCACAGCCGCCAGGGAGCAAGAAGCATCGATAAAAACCCAGTCTCCAGCAAAAGCACGTCCCATTGAAAATTGAAAAAGACTTGTCCTGCGATGGTGAGCGACAAGTACAAAACGAAAAGAGCGACGAGTAGAACCGCCGGAGCGATTCCGAAAATCAACAGCAACGAACAGAGAACGCCGCTACCGCAAAGAAAATGAAGAAACGCATCGCTCGAGCTGAACCAGCAAAGCGTCGGCAACACAGTGTAAGCGTCTGGTCCGAGTTGAGCCCGAACTGCCGGCAGGAATTGATTCACGGGCGACACGCCGTTGCTGCCAACAAGTCCGTCCACCTGCGCCCAGAGCGATAGGAAGGCGATTAGGTAGATCACGCCGAGCGCACGCAGGAACCAGCGCCGCGCCCACAAGTAGGTGGGCCGCCGCACGTCTTTGCCCCAGAGCAATCGCGTAACCGCTGACGCAAACTTTCGGTGGCGGGCGACGAAACCATAACCGGTCTCGGAAACAGCCGCGAATCCCGGGACGTGATCATAACTCCACGCCAGCCATTGTCGCCAACGCCGATACGCTAACGACCGATACACTGCCTCCGCTGCGAAGAACGCTGTGCCGTCCGGTTCGATAAACGTTAGCGCTTGCTCAAATTGATCGAGTCGAATTTCGGGAAATCGCTCGGCCGCTTCCTGGTAGGTGACGTAATCTATTGTGCTCGCCGTGATTTCGCGCCAGCGTTCGATCCATAACCGGCAAAAATCGCAGTCGCCGTCCCAGATCAGCAGCGGCTTCTTCGGCGGATTGGAAACGTGAAGATGCGATTTGTTAGGCATTGACGTCCTTAAAATCCGCCCACACCGGCGCGTGATCGGAAGGGTCTTTTCCAGCGCGCATTTCGCGGTCGATCCCCGAGGCGATACATTTTTTCGCCAGTAATTCGCTCGCTAGCACGGCGTCAATGCGAAGCCCGCGATTTCTTTCGAAGGCGCGCATTTGATAATCCCACCAGCTGAAAAGTTCTCCTTCCTTGTGATGGATTCGAAGCGTGTCGTGCAGGCCAAGGCTGCACAATTGTCGAAAGGCCGCGCGTTCGCCGTCCGAAGCCATGATCGCCCCCCGCCAGAGATCCGCATCGTAAACATCAACGTCCTCCGGCGCGACGTTAAAATCGCCGCACACGACGAGGTCAGGGGAGTTTTCTTTCGCGATACAGTCGCGGAGGCGCCGATACCACTGCAGTTTGTATTGATAGGCTGGCGAGCCAACAGCTTGCCCGTTCGGTGCGTAAATCGAGAATACCCGCAACTGGCCGATCGTCGCTGCGATCACGCGTGCCTGCGAATCGACTACCTCATCGCAAAGCGAAGGGCGAACATCGCGCAGCTTCGTCTTCGCGAGAATCGCCACTCCGTTGTACGATTTCTCTCCGTGATACGCTGCGCTGTAACCCGCCGCTTGCAAAGCCAACGCCGGAAATTGTGAGTCCGGGCATTTGGTCTCCTGCACGCAGACAATATCCGGTTCTGATGCCTCAAGCCATGCAAACAACCGGTCCTGCCGTTTGCGTAGTGAATTGATATTCCAGGAGGCAATCTTCATCAGTGAGAGGTGAAAAGTGGCGATTTTTCAATCTACGCCTGCTCGACCACCTCTCACCAATCACTTCTCACTTTCACAGGTCCAGTTCCACGCCTGGAGTCGGCACGATTATCTCCACGTTGGGAAGCTCCCCCGATAGTGTCGTGCGCATCCACTCCACTGCCGGCGGGTCACCGTGCACGAGAAGATTTTTTTTCGGCGAAATCCTTTTGGCATAATCGATGAGCGACTCGCGTGTTGCGTGCGCGCTGAACTGGAACTGCTCGATGTTGCAGCGGATGCGTTGCGGCGGTTTATCGGGATCGAGGGTGACCTCGCCGCCTCGACCCGCGTCCCGTAGAAGACCGGCTGGCGACTCTGGATTGGCGTAGCCGACAAAAAAGATCGAGTGCTGCGGATCCTCGATGATTCGCCGGGCAAAAACATTGGAGAGCGTCTTGGGAATCATCATTCCGCTCGACAGAACGTACACGCGTCCGCCGCGCACGGGTGTATCTCGCACGGTTTCATCGTTCAAGATGAACGGCCCTACGTCTCTGATTAGTTTCAGGCGCGGCAATTGCCGGTGCGTCACATGCGCGCGGCGATCGTAGGTATCTGTAAACTTCGAGCTAAGACCGCCGATATAAATTGGAAACTCGGGCAGCAGCCGCTGGTGGCGAAACTTGTAGAGCATCGCGAGGATCTCCTGTGTCTTGCCTAGCGCGAACACCGGTATCAGCACGCACGCCTCGCGCTCGAATGCGGCTGCGAGCGCCTCCGCCAGGCGTCGTTCTTCACCGGCTCGGGTCCAGCCCTCGGGTTTTGCGTGATCGCCGCGAGTGCATTCGATGATTAGCACATCGATGTTTTCGTCGGGGAAAACCGCCGCCTGCATGATTGTTTGATCATCGAAATTGACATCGCCGGTATAAAAAACAGTTTGGCCTTCGGCGCGCAGCATTATTCCGGTCGAGCCAAGCACGTGTCCTGCATCGAAAAACTCGAACGTTAATGTCTCCTTTTCGTGCTGGGCTGCTCTTTCGCCGGCAATGGAGATCCGCTGGCGCAACGGACACCAGCGCCACCGTTCCGACGCGCGATCGATTTCGCGATGCGTGAAAAGTGGATACGACATTTCTCCGATCTCCTCACGTTGCCGCGTCATTACGTTGACCGAGTTATGCAAAAGGACACTGCCGACATCGGCCGTCGCGTCGGTCATGAAAATCCGCGCGCCTGGGAAGCGCCGCATGGCCAGAGGCAAAGTGCCGATGTGGTCCTGATGCGCGTGCGATATCAGAATCGCCTCAACCTCGCAGTCGGCGATTGCCTTGAACAGCGGCAGCGCATCTTCGCCAGTGTTTTTCGGATGCATTCCGCAGTCGAGCAGGAGCCGGTGCGTGCCAATCTCCACATAGTACGAATTCGCGCCGATCTCTGTGTGGCGTGTGAGATTAATGAATTTCAAGTCAGTGAAAGCGTTAAAGCGTTAAAGCGTTCAAGCGGTCAAGACAAAAGCTACGTCTACATTTTCGAGGTGGATCGGCTTCTCCGAAGACCATAGCAACGCCGTCGAAGGCGCTGAATGATCGGTCAGATCCACGCGGACCACGCCGTATTCCCGCTAACGCATTGAGGACAACGCGTTCAGCTATAACCACTCCCCCAAAATCCGCAGCCAATTTCCGCGCAGTATTTTTTCGATCTGGTCGTCGCTGAATCCGCGCTCGATCAATCTCTTGGTGAGATTGCGCGCATGTGAATGGCTCGTTAGGTCACGAATGAAGTGCGGCGTGGCAAATTTTGCTGCGAGATCTTTTTGCCTCGATTCCGGCCACTGCTGGTAGATGAACTCGAAGAAATCAAAGCCAATGCCGACGCTGTCGATGCCAATCAAAGTTGCGATGTGTTCAACGTGATCCACGTACCGATCGAGCGTGCTTTCTTCTTCTCGCGGGCTCACGAGAATAGAATTGACGCCGATCACTCCGCGCCGTTCACCAATCATCTTAATCTGTTCATCACTCATGTTGCGCTCGATGTCGTAATAGCGACGGACGTTCGTGTGCGACACAATCGGCGGTTTTGTTGTAATCGAGAGAATTTGCTCAAACCCAGCTGGATTGATGTGCGCGAGGTCAATAATCACGCCGAGCGCCTCGCATTCACGCACCACCTCGCGCCCAAACGCCGTCAGACCGTCCTGGGGCGAACCGCTGGCTGCAAAAGCTCCGCCGTGCCCGGCCGCATTGCTTCGGGCGTGCGTGAGTCCTATTGAGCGCACTCCTAATTCGTAAAACACGCGCAATTGATTCAAGTCGGTCCCCAAAGGCTCGATTCCCTCCATTGTGATAAGAAATGCGATCTTGCCCGTTTCTCGCGCCTCCTGAATTGCGCGATAACTCTTGCAAATCGCGAACCGCTCCGACGCTGCTGCTTCGGCATACAGCCGTGCAATTTGATCGAGCGACACGCGCAGACCTGCTTCCGGCAGATAGCGGTCTTCAATGTAAATCGCTGCGCCGACAACAGAGGCGTTCCCCGCTTCAAACGACGGCAAGAATTCTGTTTCCAGAACATTTCTGTGCTCGCGCTTTTCGTACAAATCCATCGGCAAATCGAAATGCATGTCGATGACCCCTTTCGCATGCAATCGATCGATTCTTTCTTCAATGGCTTCTTTCATTGGGATTCCTCCAGTCGTTTTTGATCAAGGGCTTTTGAAAGAAGCCTGTGTCGTCGTGCGTTTAGAAGACACGCCA
Source organism: Verrucomicrobiota bacterium (assembly GCA_003219465.1). GTDB lineage: Bacteria > Verrucomicrobiota > Verrucomicrobiia > Chthoniobacterales > UBA10450 > Udaeobacter. Next base: position 14,739 of record QHOX01000165.1, read on the forward strand.
AAGGCTGCGACATTCATCACGATCATTACAAGCGCGAAAAGGTATAATCCCATCAAAATTCCTATGGCGGCGTGCATTGCCAAAATACAAGTCAGCCAAATGAAACGAGTTTTTTTGATCCAAATGAAAATTGGGTAACTTACCTCGAGCAGACAGATCAAAATCCCGAGAACAGGCAGAGCGTATTTGAATCGAACAAGGATTTCCGGCGCGACAAGGTTATAAGGCGGCCGGATCAGCGAGCGCCAAAGATTGGAGCCGTCCCACCAGCCGTTGCCAAGGCATTTTGCCAGCCCGCCGATAAAATAAACGAAGCACAGATGCACCTGTAGGACGCGTCGCCAGAAGCCCAAAAGCTGCGGATTCTTCGGTTTCGTTTTTGTTACCCACTGATCGAAGCAATAACGGTCGGGCAGGGGAGATAACATCAGGTAGAAGAGTGCCGTCGTCATAAAGGCATCGGCGCCGTATGCAAGTAACCCTCCGCTTTCGGCGGCGCATAGGTGGACGAACCACGCGACAATCGCTGCGGGACGGCAGAACAGGCCCAGCAGCAAAAGACAGCCCGCGGAAAGTAAGCAGACCCAGGTGACACTAAGCATGGTGTCTTCGCTGATGTTGAAATTGCGACCGAGAGCGACCAGCCAGCCAAAGGTCGGGATCAAGGGACTGTCGAAAGACGTAATCGCTTCGCCCACTTCGCGACCAACAAGACCTTTGCCACTGCTGGCAAACAGATAGTGCCAGTCGCTTCTCAAGAACAGCGCATACACAATTACCTGCAGACCCAAACCGCTCCGCAATACGGCAAGCCACGTGTCAGTTTCAGGTGGAAATAAAAAGCCGACGAAGCGTCGCCAGCCTTTTTGTAGCAGACGTAGCCCGACACTGATTTGCGAACCGGGCGATTTAACCGCGGATTGCACAGATTAGACGGATAACAGGATCAATGAGCTTGGACAGAAGGGAATCAGGAACAATAGACAACCATTCCGCTACTGCTTCTGCTCATCGCGCAGGCTGAAATCGAAGCTGAACATTGGTTGAAATATCTCTGTTGTGCCTTGCTCAAACTCATTTATGCCCGGTGGATTAAGCGATCCGAAAGTGGCTCGAATTTTTTTCACATCCGGATGCTCCCGCCAGACGGAGAACGCCAGCCTTTTCACGAGTACCTCTCGAACCGGCTCGTAACGTTGGTCGGCCAATCTATCTAACAAGCTGTCCAACCGCAGCGCAGCGGCCTTGCTGCGCAGACGCGGCGACTCGTATTCTACTCGTCCGTCGTCGTAAAACAGCTCCAAGCTCAATCTGTGGCGGCTTGGAACATTGGGAGCAAAAAAAGTATAGCCGGCTTGGATTCCGGCAGCATGCAGATACGTCGATATGCTTCGGCGGAGCAGATTCGAGGGAGCAGCCTGCTTTCCCAGCAACCAAGCCGCAGCCACTTCAGCCGTGCGCGCGTACGGTTTGAGCGCTGAGGGCAACATGGTCGCACCTTCCGCGATAAGCCAGAACAGTCCGGCAAAACAAACCGCCATTATGAGAAGAAAATGTATTCCGAACCAGGCGGCGTAAATGCGCTTCCAAAGCATCAGCTGAAAATGGCACGTACTGATCGTCTGGCTTTACATGGCCTATCTTAGCGCGCCGCGACCGACGCAGTTTACATCTTACATCGTCACTGCTGTGCCAGTTAAGAACAACGTGCTGTATTCGCCTGCCACGGCGGTACGTAGGACGCCAGTCCCGAAAGGTCGGGACTGGCGCCTATATTCGCTAGGTAACCAGCAGGCTTAAAGTGCCGCTGTGATTACTTTCAAATTCTCAGTCGCCGCCTTGCTATCGCCGGTTCCAGGTAGAACATTCTCGACGAACCAAGTTCGACCCGGCTGGCGCCCTGCGTAAAACGATGTGGTTTTATCAGTTTGAATACTCTTCAAGGAAGGAGCCAGGGAGTTTTGGTTCTGAGTGGACGCGCGCATCGCCAGAGAGCTGAGACCGATAACAGTCACAGTAACCAGCGTTGCTACGAATATGCGTATGGCGGGTTTAGCGTGGATAGTATGCATAAATCCGCGTCTACTAGCAGTTTGAATGGCTGTCAAGTAGAATTTTTCTTAGGAATTAGGGAAAATATCCTAGGTGAAGGGTCGGGCGGTTCCTCACATGAAAGATTTTTTTCGCGTGAAAAAGCAGAATCGTGACCACACGCAGCTGCGGGTCGCTACGAAAATGTTTCCTGGAAATACGTGGCCTGATCCAGATTTGAAATGAGCGCCCAACGCATTCGGCACTTCCGCAGGACCCCCCTGAACAATTACCAGTGGTACACGCTGTATGACCGGGGAGGGATTTTTCGAAGCAAATCGCGTCATTGTTTAAACTCGGCGGTCAACGTGCTGGCAGCAGAGAGCGGCCGAAATTATCTTGCGCGTCGCTTTCAAGCACAAACACAAAACCGTGTTGTTGGATTCCACGCAGTTTTGGTCAACTGAGCAATTATTATGCGATGCAGAAATGAGTGCCTCTGCGAGTTCGTCGGAGAGCTTCCCTGCCCGCGAACCATCTCACAGCAGCCCGTTTCGCGAAGCTTTGTAAGTGGGCTGCGGCCGCAGTCGCGGCTATTATTTCGGCGCGAGTGAAGCGATGATTGCTTCAAAGCGCGGGTCGCCTCGCAATGGATCCCAGAACGGATTGAGACGCAGATCGCCGTAACTAATATGGCTGCCCGGAAGCTTCACTGCCTCAGTCAATCGTTGAATTGCGGCATCCGTCTGGCCGGTCAATGCATAAACGACGGCGAGGTATTGAACCAACCTCGCGCCATCGATGGCGTTTTTGCTGACGGGAATTAATTCAATCGCGCGTTGGCTTTCGCGGACGGAGTCCTCTTTATTTCCCAGAGCAGCATCGACGACACCGAGCGCGCAAAGAGCCGCTGCGTAATCGGGTTGATCGCGTACGACCTGCGCAAGTTCTCTCCGAGCGCTGGCAAACGCTGCCCGAGCTGCCGGTTCGTCCCCGCGAAGCCGGGCGACCAGACCGCGGCACCAACTGTCGGGGAATGGGATGTTTTCGTCGTAGCACCCGCCTATCGGCATAACTGACAGCGCACGCTCGGCGGCAACCGGGTCGCGCTCGCTATAGGCAAGGTCGAGCCAATGTAAAACGATATAAGGCGCCGTCTTTGGGTCTTGGGAGATGGCCATCTCAATTGTCGTGTGTAGAGGGCCTGGATCAGAACGCCATTGAAGATCAACCCAGGCGCGCCACACTTTGACTGCAATATCTTTTGGCGCTATGGCCAACACTTTATCAAGAGTCGCCACCGTTTCTTTGTAGCGGCGCAACGCCTGGTAAGTAAGCGAGGTTTGCTGGAGTATTGAAAGATTGCGCGGATCCAATTCCAGCGCCTGATGCATTTGGTCGAGGGATTCCTCCCAGTGCCCCTGCCGTCGATCGATGTAGGCGGCCAAAAGTGGGATTCGCGCCTCGTTAGGCAACGTGCGCCGGGCGGCAGCCAGCTCCTCGCTGGCACGGTCGTAGTTCTGATACGCCCAATAAAGGTGCTGTGCGAGGGCGAGGTGAGTTTCTCCAGAGACGGGGCGCAGATGGCGAACCGATTGGATGGCCGCTTCAGACAATTGAAGACGCGCGGTAGTGTGGTCGAAACCGAGGAAATAAATGCGGTCATGCGCTCCCGCGAGCTGACCATAGGCATCAAAGAACAATGGATCGCGCGCAACAGCCTGATCGAGGAGTCGAACGGCCTCAAGTAAATCTTCTTTTTCCCGGATGCTAAATGAGATGTCGTTGATGAGGTCTTTCGCCCGAAGGTATGCGTCATACGCGATTAGATCTGTGGTCGGTGGCTCATAGATGGCGGCTTTTTCGGTGGACGAAACCTTGGCACCGAGCCGATCGGCGACTTTTTGCGCGATCTGAGTTTGCAGAGCGAACACATCATTCACATCCCGATCGTATCCCTCCATCCAAAGGCGAGAATCGTTCCGGGCATCCATCAACTGGACGTTCAGATGAATCCTGCCGGCATCCCGTCGCACGCTTCCCAGCAGCACATACGCCACATTCAACTCACGGCCGATCTCTCCTGCGTTGTGCGCGCCTTGATATTTTGCCACGCTGTTGTGACTGATGATCTTCAGGTTCGCCAACTTTGCCAGCTTGGTGGAGATACCATCGTAAACACCGTCGGCGAAAAACGTATTTTCTTTGTCTGGGCTGAGACTTTCAAAGGGCACGATTGCAATGCCAGCCGGCGGTCCAGCATTCTCCATAGCACTTCCGTTCTTCCAAATCAGTACGCCGACAGCTATCCCGAGCGTGAGCAAGAGCGCCGCCATTGCGGCAATGATTGGATTGCGCCGCGACCATCGCCAAATACGCACCGGCGGCGAAACAGGCCGGGCGACAATGGAATGTCCGTGCAGCCAGCGCTCAAGATCGTCGGCCAATTCACCAGCCGAGCGATAACGGGCCTGTGGATCGCGTTCCAAACATTTGGCGCAGATTGTTTCCAAATCGCGATCCAGCGCTGGCGCCAGAGTACGCAATTTCGGGGCAGGCTTTTCAGTCGCCTGTTGAATAGTTTTCAGAGCGTGCTCGCCCGTGAATGGCGGCTGCCCAGTTAAGAGATCGAACAAAACCGAACCCAAACTGTATATGTCAGCTGCGGACGTCAGGTTCCCGTTTGATCCGTTCGCTTGCTCGGGTGCTATGTAGCCTGGCGTTCCGAAAACGGTGGGTGTACGCGTCAAACGGCCAGTTGGCTCCAACCATTTTGCCAGTCCGAAATCGCTGACCAGCGGTTCGCCGCGGCCGTCCAACAGAATGTTTCCCGGTTTAAGGTCGCGATGAAGAATCCCTTGCTCGTGCGCGTATTGCACCGCGCGCGCCACTTTAGCCATTAGCGCGACAGCGCGACGCGCGTCGCTGCGCAATGCTGGGGCCGCTTCGAGCAAACTGCCGCCGCCGGCAAACTTCATGCTGAAAAACGGCAGCCCATCATGGCTCTCGCTTACTTCATAAATTGGCAGAATGTTGGGATGATCGAGGTTCGCCGCAGCTTGAGCTTCGCGCCGGAACCGCATCAGCGTGTCCTGGGAATCAGCGTGGTAAGATAAAACGCGCTTGATTGCCACGATCCGACGCGAATGCCTTTGTCGCGCCCGATAAATTACGCCCATTCCACCACGTCCGATTTCTTCGAGAATTTGATAATTGCCCAGGAGCCAATCCGCGTCGTGACCATCGATCTCCCGGAGCAGGTCATCCAGCGTCAGCTCGACCGGCGGATGCTCGCCGTTGCCATCAATACCGGTGGACAGAAGGCACTTCAGACAAAGCCCGCGTCCCACGCGCGATGTGGATCCACATTTTGCACATATGCCCGATTCAGTCTGAAGATGCAGAGAAACAGAAGAGCCGGGCGATCTCATGTGGGAGAACACGATCTTAGGTAAAGCGTTGAGCGTTGCAAACCAAAAATTTACAAATTGTTCAAAAAGTTATTCACAATGCCAGCGTCAGCTCTTTCATGTCATTCGTGTGGTTCACTCTTTTATCCGAAAATTCCGAGCCGAAGTTCGCAAGAAATTTAAGCATTAACCACGGATGAGGTGAGCCGCGAAACTGGAGTGAGACCAGCGGAATGTGTAAAAAGTTTGCAACGACGAATGTGCGTGGAGTGCGGAGATCCTTTCATTTGATGATCATAATTACGAAAAATTCGGTGGAAGTTTCTTGGGCAACTGTCCTGAATGAGCGATTGCCCTTTCACCTAAGGCAGTGACGCCCGTGACCCAGGTAATGACTTGGCTTCGACGATTCAGAGCGTCGTGGCTAAAACAGATTCTGCACGATGGTGAACGCCGTTGTAGTCGCTTCGCTGCTTGCTACGCCGAAGTTGTACGAAGGCGGACGCGAAGCCTGCCTGTCGGCTACACAGCGATGACTACAGAAGCAATGAAGGCTGCACGGTTTCCCGTGAAGCTCTGCGACGCTCAACGCATGTCCACTTGATGACGCGACACCAGGCTCGCGGAACTTGTCCGTCCGTTTGTGCCTGCGAAGCTATTTCGCAGCGCTTAATGCCGCGCAGAGATACCGCAATTCGTCGTTGATCTCGTTGGCTCCGCTGACGGTTTCAGCAACTTCTTCGCGAAGCAGAGCGCGATAACGTTCGCGCATCCGGTGCACTAGGTTTTTTACTGCCGTTTCCTGAAGGCCGAGGATCCTGGCAAAATTTGCATAGGATACGTCTTCCCGGTCCGCAGTAAGGTAACTACTGAGGACGTCAAATACGCTTCGTCGGCCGTGTTTTTCACACTCGTCGCCCAATCGCCGCAGCGCGCGCTCGACGACTGTCGCAGCCCAGCGCACATCGAAAATTCTTTCCGGCGACCAGTTGTCAGATTGCTGCTCTGGAATCGACAAGTGCGACGGCGCCTCCGTCATCCAATCATCCCAGGAAACGAAACGCACGTCGCCGCCGCGTTTACGCGCGTGACGTTTATCGCCTTCGTCATGTAAGAAACGCTGCAACGCCTTCAGTATAAGTGACCGGAATCTCCCCTTATTTCGATCAGCGGACTGAATGAGACGACCTTTGATCACCCTGCTAAAAAATTCTTGAGTCAAGTCCTGTGCGTCAGGGACGGAGTGGCCCTGCCGGCAGATGAACGCGAAAACTGGTCGCCAGTAAATTTTGCAAAGCTCGGCAAGCGCAGTCTGCGCCTTCTCTTCATCCGTTGCAGACTCCGAGCAGGACAAAACGATGCTCCAGCGCGTTGTCATGAACCGAGCATGGGATTCGGCAAGGGGGGTATCTCGTTTCACCGCGGCAGATAATGTCATGTGTTCGGTTGTCACGCAAGCTTCGTGATAAGGCGTTGCCGAGCTTGGATTTCGTCCGGGTCTGGCCAACCATAATGGTCGCAGTGCCAGCAAAAATCTCCGAACTTTCAATGTCGGTAGCCCCGTGGAAGACGCCGTTGAGACAGGCATTGCTATCGCGATGGGAAAAAATGCTGAGATAAAATTCAAACTTTTTTTGAAACTTCGCCCTAAGAAATCCGAAGTAAGATAATGTCTAGCAGGCAGCCTGCCATATTTCGATGAGTTGGATCACTGTTATCTGGTCGATGAATGCCGGAGCGTGTTTGACGCTCGCGGCCTTCTATGGCGCGGTCTGGTGCAAACAGCGCGAGAACCGGGCGTATTTGGTGTTTTCCTGTAGCGCAGTTGCGGCGGCGGCCATCTCCGCATGCGAGTTGTGGATGATCCATGCCAGGACAGTGGAGCAATACCAGCTGTTGGTGCGCTGGATACATCTGCCCACGTGGGTGCTCACGCTGTCGTTCGTGGCGTTCGTGCGACTCTATCTACACGCCGGTCGAGCATGGCTGGCGTGGAGCATCTACGGCCTGCGGACGCTTATACTGATCCTCAATTTCATTTTTCCGCTGGGTATCAATTTCAACACAATCACCGACATTCGCCACTTTTCGTGGGCTGGCGAGATGGTTTCAGTGCCCGTCGGTGTACCAAATCAATGGGGCTTGCTCAGTCAGGTCAGTCTACTCTTGTTGCTTGTGTTCTCCGTGGACGCTGCAATTAGCGTGTGGCGACGCGGTGAACGGCGACGCTCTTTGCTGATCGGCGGCAGTATGATTTTCGGTGCGATCCTGGCGTGGCACGTCCCATTGGTGATCTGGGGAGTTGTGGAAGTGCCGTTCTTCCTCGGCTTTACCTATACAGCAGTCGTGGCGGCGATGGCCTATGAACTGAGTAGCGACATGGCTCGAGCCGCACGTCTGACGCACGAATTGGAAATTAGTGAGAAGAGATTCAACCTGGCCGCGGACTCCGCTAATCTCGGGATGTGGGAGTGGGATTTGGAGAGAGATGAAATCTGGGTCACGCCCGCGCGCCGTGCTCAATTGGGTTTGCCTGTCTCTGGAAAGATCACATTCGAAGATTTGATTTCCCGCTGGCACGCTGACGATCGCGAGAAAGTTCGGCAGGCAATGAATGAGGCGATCGAAAACGGCAAAGATTATCAGGCAGAATTTCGCATGGTTCCTGCGGACGGCAGTGTACGCTGGGTGTGCGCGCGTGGTGCCGTCCAAGTGGACGACCACGGAAAACCGAAGCGACTCACAGGAATTAGCCTCGACATTACGCCGCGAAAAGAGGCAGAGGTTCTGGCGCGAACGCAGCACGAGGAACTTGAAAAACTCAGGCAGCAAAGGACTGCATTGCTTGAGAAAGAAGTTGCCGAGCGTGCCAGGCTCGAACGTGAGGTGATCGAGAGTTGTACCCGCGAACAACGGCGGATTGCGTATGATTTGCACGACGGCGTAGGGCAACATTTGGTAGGCATCGCCCTAAGCGCCAAACTGCTTGAGGAACAGCTGCGGCCACGTCAGCTCGACGAAGCCGAGAAGGCCTCCACAATAGTGAAGCTCGCCAACGAAGCGGCCAGGCAGACACGACTTACTGCACGCAGTCTCGAAGGCGCCGACGGAATAGGCGATTTGAAAACGGCCCTGGAGGCGCTGGCCATCAACATCAGTTAAAATTGCCAGGTGAAAAGCGTGGTCAAAGCAAATGCTGCCTCGCTGCCGATTAGCGCGCCGGTAACAGCTCAACTTTACCGGATCGCGCAGGAAGCAGTACATAATGCCATCGAGCACGGTGCTGCCCGCGAGGTACTGATTCAGCTCACAGTCGGTAATCGCGACATGCTCCTAACCGTGCAAGATGACGGGCAGGGTTTCGAGGCCAAGACAAACGGGCATGGCATGGGGCTTCGAATTATGCGCTATCGCGCGCAGTGTATTGGCGGCTTGTGCGAAGTGCACACCAGCCCCAATAAGGGCACCATCGTTTCTTGCCGTGTCCCCTTGGAAGCGCAGCCTTCCCTTTCTACAATGTTATGAATGCAATACTACAAATCCAAACCGAAAAAAAATCGCACGTCGTAGTAGTGGAGGACCATCCGGTGCTATGCGACGGGCTCAAACAATTAATAAATAACCAGCCGGACCTCGCCTGCGTCGGAGTCGCGGCCGACATTTCGGATGCCAAACAGCTGATAGAAGAATGCAAACCCGATCTGATGATTCTCGATTTGCGTCTGAAGGCCGGCGACGCGCTCGATTTTATCAAAACATTGCGGGTCGAATGTCCTGAAGTAAAGGTGCTCGTCTTATCGCAATACGATGAGTTGGTTTTCGCCGAGCGCACGCTCCGTGCCGGCGCTTCCGGCTATATTATGAAAGAAAATACCACCGATGAAGTGCTGCGAGCGGTGCGCAAAGTCCTGGCGGGCGAATTATACTTTAGCGAAAGAGTCGCCGCGGCCGTGGTGCAGCGGGTCCTCCGGGAGAAACCGATTACCTCGCGTAACGGCGTCGAGCGCCTGTCCGATCGCGAAATGCAAGTGTTTCAACTTCTGGGCGCTGCATACAGCGCGCGGGAGATTGCCGAGCAATTTCACCTTAGCCGGAAAACCGTCGAGACCCACTGCGAAAAAATCAAGCATAAGCTGAATCTACAAACGGCAGGTGAACTTAAGCGGTTTGCCCGCCAATGGGCTGCCGAAAAATTAGGGCCTGCCGAGATATGGGCGGTCCCTACATCACAGAGTTCACAGAGGTAGCCCCGCTGGGTAGTTGTCCGGGAGCCCTGCGCGCCTAACAGCGAAAGCTACCATAGCGCATCGGTAGTGGCGTACTCGTCCGCGCGCGCATCGGTTTTCAAAGAATGGCGCGCACTCATTCGATTCGGGCCAAGGATAGCTGTGATGCGCGTGGCTGACGAACAAAGCACCGTTGGCCTAACTGGAGCGCCGGGGTTTGTAACGCGACCAATTCCTTAAGAAAAGTTCACCACTGCTGTAGGTAAAAATCCAGGCACTTAATCAGAACATTGCCTGAGAAACTTCGCGCCGAAATTTCCGTAGAATGACGTGAAATGGAAGAACCATTTTAAATCAAAAATTTCCCCCGGCAATTGCGGTCGCGGTCGCCCCGCATCAACCAACAAAAACCCGTCTTGGACGGCCCGGGAATGGGCTCCCTCAGACAAACCTTGAAAAAACCAAATAAATGAAACCAGCTAGAACCAAATGTAGGTGGACCGCCTATAAACCAAGCGCAAAAATGTTAATATCAATCGCCGCAATGGTCGTAGGATTGTTCCTCGCGCCCACTGCGCTTCCACTCGACGCCCCGCCGCTCCCAGGAGCAATCTTCAGCACCGACAGTACCTGCACGGATGTGAATCTAAACATCTTCGACGATAAAGAGGATGTTTACATCGACGGCGGGCCGGCGCATCCCGGCGCTGCTGGTCTCCCTGATGGAAGTTACTGCGTGCAAGTCACCGACCCGAGCGGCCAGAGCGTTCTGGGCATGAGCGATCCAGGGGCGGTCACCGTTGCCGACGGTGAATTCGTCCAATGTTATCAGCTCACGTCAATTCTGAAGACAGCTTCCAGTGGGTTTACCGTTCCCGGATTCGACGACACGCCGAATCCAGGTGGAGAATACAAAGTATGGGTTAGCACTGATTGCAACTTCGACAACAACAGCACCAAGACCGATAACTTCCAGGTCAAGGCGGGGTGCCCGAGAGCCTCGGTGTCTGTGACCACGTTTTACGACACGAATGCCAACGGTGTTAGGGATGCGGGAGAACAGGACATTGTAGGATGGCGATTCCATGTCTACGGCCACGATAACTTGCAAATAAAGCGAGAGACGCCCAGGCTCGCCTACCCCCGCATCGGGTTCTACACCATGGTTGAAAGCAGCGCCCGTGAATCGAATTGGGTCCACACCAATCCTGGTCAGCTGGAATGCACCCTGGACGAGTACGACACAATGTTCGTTGACTGGGGCAACGTCAGTATCGGCGCCGGCGGCGCTAATGCGGGCGCGTTCTGGGCTAGTAAGGACGGCCAGGCACTCATCACCACGGACGATCTGGCCTTCCTGTCGAGTTTGTATCTGAGAAAAGCCACGGGCGCAGACTTCAATCCGGCGACCACCAAAGCGTTATCCAACTGGCTGGTGAGGGCCACCGATACCAATATGGCGTATGTGTTGTCGGTCCAATTGGCGGCAATGCAGCTCAACGTGCGACACACCTTAGTGAACGGAAGCGCTCTGGTGTATGCTCCAGGGCTATTGCTTTACGGGACGGTCGGCCTGAACAGCGCTGGATTCATCAGCATCACTGACTTGATGAGTGCAGCCGCTGCTGAGATACAAGCGCACGCCCTGACCACTGCCGGTAGTCCAGACCGGGCTGGCCAGGAGGCACTAAAGGATGCATTGGAGGACGCGAACAACAATAAGAACTTCACCCAGTCTTCGCCTTCCACGTTCAGCTTCAGTGACTAAAAAAGGGGAAGCAAGGACTCGAAGTTAGATAATTCCGAGCAACGAAGGGGCTCTCCCGAAACGGAGAGCCCTTTTTGTTGTTGGCAAAATCGCCCTCTCGAAAGGCAATCAAGAAAAGCCGGACATGATGGTGTGCGGTGACACGGGCAGCATATCGGATGCGCCGGGTAAGATCGCCGAATGCCAGCCGCAATTGTTGCTGACTGCGCTGCGGCTGGGCGCACAAGACAGCCTCAAGTTGATCAAGCAGTTAAAGACCAAAAATGCCGCCCTGCGCATTCTGGTGTACTCCGCGTACGACGAAAATATTTTTGCCGAGCGCGCCATGCGCGCGGGCGCGAGTGGTTAAGTGATGAAACAAGCTCCTACCGAAAAGATAACGGCCGCCATTCGCGATGTTATGAGAGGCGGGATTTTATGTCAGTCGGGAGGTGGCCCTCAGTGCATTCCGGAAATCGCTCCGGGGCGGGCGCGCAAAATCATTACCCGCTGCGCTCGGGTAATCGTCTCGAGGACTTGTCGGATCGCGAGATGCACATTTTTCAGTTGATTGGCTCAGGGCTCAGCACGAAGCAGATCGCGCAGTCGTTGAAGCTGAGCGTGAAGACCGTCGAGAGCCACCGGGAAAACATCAAACACAAGCTCCATCTCAGCTCCGGCGAGGAGTTGCGCGAGCGCGCCGCCAAATGGGTCGTCCAAATCCTCACCGCGGAAGAGCATGTTTGCCGCACCGCCGGCCAGGAACAAAAAGGAAATTTCGGCTCTGATCTGACTAATACATAACAGCTTGCCTTAACCAAGCATGAGGCTCTGCGGGCAACCGCGGAGCCCTCATTGCTTCTCGTCCAAGAAGGAAGCCAGGGAAAGCGTTCAGAAGCTTTGGGTAGGGCGCGTCACTCCGTGCGCGCCGTCCTCGGCGTGGGGCGTGAAGCGGCGTGCAGAGGACTGCGCGCGCTACCGAAATGCGCGCCGTCCATTGGCGGCCATTACGAACCGCATGAATAGTCCGAGCTTCTATCCGGGAAAATCCGCGATATCCGTAGTCGCCGTTAAAAATTTCAGATTTCTCCGTAACTTCGGCTCGCAATTTTCGCATACGAATATGAAGGCAGCCCCAATGCCTCTCCTTGATGGTGAATGGATGGTGTGAAGTGGATAAGGGGCCGCGGCCACCGGTCGCGGCCCCGACGCTGTTGTCGCTCAGGCGTTGCTACCAGTTGTCCGCCCTAATTTCGAAACTTTTCGGCAAACCTATGATGGATAGCTTGGCTTTGCTTCCCGAGACTCAGGACCAGGTGATTAGACGCAGTTCGTGCGCTTGCATCAGACCGGGATGCGTCGGCAGGACGCGCACGCTGAAGCCGTAGGTGCCGCTTTCCGTCGCGGGAACGCTACCTTGATAAGTGTAATCTCCGTTGCCGTCGGCTTCGCTGCTTTGAGTTAGCACGGTCGCAGTGGGATTACGGAGGTCGCCGTTGTCTACTTCACCGTGATACGCTTCAACGCGCACATGCTGTGGATCAAGTGCGCCCAGATGCACGCGCGCGCTGATTTGCAAGGATTCTCCGACTGAAATGCTTTGCCGATCTTTATTGGCTACTTGCACATCAGACACCTGCACTTGTGGCCAATCCTTGCGCATCTGCGTTTTCCATTGGCTCAGGTGCTTCGCGGCGCCGCAGCCGTCACGCGAGAAATTTTCGTGTGCTTGAGCGGCGGGAATGTAAAGTTGTTCCGTGTATTCCCTCACCATCCGCTGCGTGTTGAACACAGGCGTAACGCTGCGAATTGATTCGCGCATCAATTGCAGCCAGGCGAGGGGAAGTTTGCCGTCCGGTTTCGCGTAATAGAGCGGAACGATCTGGTTCTCGAGCAATTGATAAAGGCTGCTCGCGTCCACTTCGTTTTGAAATTCCGGGGTGCCATCATCAATCTCGGCGCCGATGGCCCAGCCGTTGCTGCCGTTAAAGCCTTCGCGCCACCAGCCATCTAGCACACTGAGGTTGATGCCGCCGTTCGGGGCCGATTTCATTCCGCTGGTGCCACTTGCTTCCAGCGGACGCAACGGATGGTTCAGCCAAAGATCAACTCCTTGGACGAGGCGCCGCGCGATGTAGCTGTCGTAGTCCTCCAGAAATACGACGCGAGTTTCCAAGCCGGATTCGCGGCTAAACTTGTAAACTTCCTGGATGAGCGCTTTGCCTGCTTCATCGCGTGGATGCGCTTTGCCTGCGAAAATGAACTGCACCGGGCGCGTGGCGTCATTCACCAGGCGTTTAAATCGTTCCTTGTCGCTGAACAAAAGTGCGCCGCGCTTGTAAGTCGCGAACCGCCGCGCGAAACCGATGGTTAAAATTTCGGGATCAAGAAAACGATTAACTCTGCGAATCGACTCCGGCGACTCGCCCAGTCGTTCCCGACGCTGTCGTTCGCGGTTGCGAACAAAATCGATGAGGCGGCGTTTTAGTTGTTGATGCGTCTCCCACAGTTGCGCGTCGGGAATGTCGATGACCCCGCGCCAAAAATCAGATTCAGTCAGGTGCTCCTCCCAATCGCCGAGATGCTTGCGATAAAGCGCCGCAAATTCGGGCGCCATCCAAGTCTTGGTGTGCACGCCATTCGTGATATTGGTGATCGGCACCTCGTGGATCGGCACGCCTGACCACACATCTTTCCAGAGCGATCGGGTCACTTCACCGTGCAATTTGCTGACGCCATTCGCATGGCGGCTGAGCCGCAACGCCAGGATAGTCATACTGAACGGCTCGTCGGGATTGAGACGCGTGTGGCCGAATGAGAACAGCTCCTCAAATGGAATGTTGAGTTCCTTTGCGAATTTCCCGAAATATTTTTGCATCATCTCGCGCGAGAAGGAGTCGTTGCCGGCCGGAACTGGCGTATGCGTCGTGAAAACATTGGCCGCCGCTACGATTTGCAGGGCCGAATAAAAATCGAGTTTCTTCTCGACAACATTCAGACGGATCCGCTCCAGCGAGAGGAAGGCCGAGTGTCCTTCGTTCATGTGGAACACGTCCGGCTGGATCCCGAGCACGGTGAGCGCTTTCACTCCTCCAATACCGAGCATGATTTCCTGACGCATGCGCATCTCGAGGTCGCCGCCGTAAAGCTCCGCAGTGATCAGTCGGTCTTCGGCGCTGTTTTCCGGAACATCGCTGTCGAGGAGATAGACGTTCACCCGGCCTACGCGCAATTCCCAAAGCCGGGCAAAGACTTCGCGATCCAGAATCGGCACGGAAATCAAAACTTTGGCATCCCCGTGGCGTACCTCACGAATCGGCAGGTGATAGAAATTTTGATTAAGGTTGATCGCTTGCTGAAGGCCGTCTTTGTCGATCTGTTGCCGGAAATAGCCGTGGCGATAGAGGAGACCAATCGCAACAAAATTCAGGTCAAGATCGCTGGCCGATTTGCAGTGGTCGCCGGCCAGGATGCCGAGGCCGCCGGAGTAATTCGGGATTGATTCGTGAAAACCGAATTCGGCGGAAAAATACGCGATCGGATTCTTGATCGCGGCGCTGGGCCCTGTCTTCCCGTACGTGTCCCGGCGTCCGAGATATTTCTCAAAATCCTGGAAAACCTGTTTGAGCTCCCGCAGAAAATTTTTGTCCTGTGCGAGTTCCTCCAAACGCGATTGTCGCGAGAGCTGCAGCATGCGCACCGGATTATGATTCGTGCGGTTCCAAAGCTCGGGGTCGAGTTCCCGGAATAATCGGCGGGCTGCCGGTTCCCATGTCCACCAGAGATTGAAGCTCAGGTCCCTTAACGGCTCGAGAGTGGCGGGCAGGATCGGCGTGACGTTATAAGTGTGAAAACTTGGCATGTGAACAAATGGACGAAAAACAGCGACACGTAATCAATCTCGAACGGCTTTCGGGTCAAGAACACCCGTTGGATGTCTCCTCTGGAGAGCGGTCGCCGCGGCGACCTGGCGATGACGCCCTCCTCATCGCAAACTTTTTCCAGTTCTTGGCGCCAGGATTAGCCCAAGAAAAAGTCCTGCAACCAATCCGCACATGTGCGCGGCCATGCTGACCTGCGGCGTGGAAAGATCGAATGCGATCTGGATCACGACGATCAGTGCGATGTTTGCGAGCCGCTGTTTCGCGAATGGCGCGTGATGATGTCGCACCAAAAATCCAGCCCACGCGCCGACCACGCCCATGATGCAGCCCGAAGCGCCTATGACTTGAGCGACCTGAACTAGCCCGACCATGGTCAAAGCAACCACACCTGCGCCGGAGGCGAGCCCGGAAATTAGATAGCAGGCGAGGAATCGGATCGTGCCGATGGAGCGCTCAAGCGGGGGACCGAGAAGGTAAAGGGCGAAAAGGTTGAACCCCAGATGCAAGAATCCGCCATGTAAAAAAAGTGCAGTGAACAGACGCCAGTATTCGTGTTGCGCAACAACCGCGTAGGGCTCGAGCGCCCCGATTCGATGCAGAACTTCTGGATCGTTCCAATCACCAACAGAAACCTCGAATAGAAAAACAAGCACATTGACCAGAATCAACACGAACACCGCCGGTGCGCTTCGAAGCTGACTGCGCCGAATGGAAGGGGCGCTATCGTGATCGGCGCGAACGGAACTGAACGCACGTAGTTGGCCACGGTTAGATTTCAAATGACGAAATAACCGGACTTGCTCGCGCAGTTCAGCGCTGGGATGCAACACTTGCAGAGCCGTGCCGAGTTTTGCGGCCGATTCGTAATCTCCTTGCGCAGCGAGTTCGTTCACTTTTCGCAATCCAATTGCCGGTAGAAACAACAGAAGTAACCATGCCGCGCCGCCGACGTACCCGCTAGCATCAGGCCAAACAAACCAGGCCACAGCGGTAACCGCCAGCACAACGAGCGCGGCGAGGTGCCAGCCGTGATAGGGCACGCTGGGCCGCCATGCGCGAGCCAAGACCAGCAGCGGCGAAACGACCGCGAGGAAAAGGAAGATGTGATTGAGTTCCAAAGTGAGAGTTAAAACAGTTATATTGTTACATGCCTTTGCCGTTCTAATGTTCAAGCCTGACCATCACTGTCACTGATTATCTCGATGTGATTTCAAGCTGGTGTTTCTGGTCCGAGCCGACATGGGCGGAATTGAAACGGCGCTATGACGGACGGGTTCAATTTCAGTGGAAGATCGCGCTGATGGACCCCAGTGGTTTGCCGACTTCACGCGAGCAGGAGCAATGGTTCTATCGGCGCAGCGGAATGATGATGCGTTCGGCGTTCATGCTCAACACTGACTGGTACGATCCAAGTCTTCCAGAGTGGTTGGCGCCGAATTGCGTGGCTGAAGCGGCAAAGGATTTTGGTTTTACTGATGATCGCGTTAGGCTCGCGATTGCTCGCGCCGCTCTGCGCGAAGGAAAAAACATCGCTGATTGGAATATGGCGACTGAAATCGGGGCGGAAGCTGCCGGCATCGAAGCCGGCAAATTGATCGAGCG
>QHOX01000359.1 GCA_003219465.1 Verrucomicrobiota bacterium
TACCTTTTGTCAACGCTCCACCGGCTCCAGGCCGAACTTCAAGAGCGAGTCGAGCAACGCACCGCTTCGCTAGCCGAAGTGCATCACAGGGTCAAGAATAATCTCCAGATCATCTCCAGCCTCCTAATGCTTCAGGCGGAGAAGCTCAGCAACGCTGCGGACAAGGCTGTCTTTGATGAATGTCGCGCCCGCATCTATTCCATGGCTCGTCTGCATGAGCAGCTCTACTCCAGTGGCGACTTTTCCGATTTGGACTTCGCGGCACACCTTCGGGAGATGGCCGAGATGCTCGTTCGCTCCCACACGCCTCAAGGCTGCAATTTGGCGCTCGACGTGCGGGCCGATCCAGTCGCAGTCGACCTGGACACCGCGGTGACGTTGGGCCTCATCGCCAACGAACTTCTCCTCAACGCCCTTAAGCATGGGTTTGCCGGACGCCCTGCGGGTAAGCTCACGGTGGAACTTCACGGAGGTAACCGCAACGAAATGATAGTACGCGACGATGGCCGCGGGCTGCCGACGGGATTTGACACAACAAAGAATGCGGGGCTCGGCGTCGAACTCGTCCTGGGAATGACGCGACAGATTCGCGGCGAAGCAAGAATTGAAAATGACTCAGCGGGCGGCACGCGCGCCACGATTTTCTTCCCTTCTCTTCTACCTTCGAAAACAGTGAAAACAGAACCCCAATCCAAACCGACTCACCATGACTAACGCCCGCATCCTTATCGTCGAAGACGAAGCCATCACCGTGTCAGCCCTTAAGCGCGAACTCGCTTCACTCGGCTATCAAGTCGCAGCTACCGCTAGCACCACTGATGAAGCTCTTAATGCCGTTGAATTACACAAGCCGGATCTGGTTCTTATGGACATCACCCTCGCTGGAAGCCTCAATGGCATCGTTGGGGCAGTCGCCATCCGCGGCAACTACCATGTGCCGATTGTCTTTCTCACCGCGCATGCCGATGACCAGACAATGGAGCGTGCGGTGGCTGCGGGAGCCTTTGGGTATGTGCTCAAGCCATTTAGCGGTGCGGGAGTGAAAGCCGCTATCGAAACGACGCTCCACAAGCACCAGACCGAAATAGAGAATCGTCGAGCCCCCGATCGGGCCGCTTGAAGAGATCGTGAACGCGATTACTAGTCCGCCGCACTTTCTGGAGAAGGATTCTGTTGAAAAGGACGTGACCAGCGACATGGAACACAGGCTTAAAAGCCTGTGCACCACACAGGTCTCCAGACCTGTGTTCCTTGCGGAACGAGATTTCTGCCTAGGAAAGCCTTTGGGTTCGATAGCTTTTCAACACAGCGAGAAAAGAACGACGCTATGAATTTGCAATTGGATGGAAAGAAAGCCTTGGTCACAGGATCGACGGCCGGAATCGGGTTAGCAATTGCCCGCGCGCTGGCGCGGGAAGGAGCATCGGTCGTCATCACTGGCCGCACTCAGCCGCGACTTGATAACGCGACTGAAGATACCCGGAAGGAAATTCACGACGCGAAAATCAGCGGCATTGTCGTAGATCTGGCGACGCCAGACGGGATTTCAAAATGTATCGAGGCTGCGCCGGCCATCGATATTCTTGTTAATAACCTTGGCGTATACGAGCCGAAGCCATTCGAACAAATCGCCGATGATGACTGGCACGCAATTATCGAGCTAAACTTTATGAGCGGGGTGCGCCTGTCGCGCCATTATCTGTCGCAGATGAAAGCGGCAAATTGGGGTCGCATCATTTTCATTTCCAGCGAGTCCGCCATCAACATTCCGGTAGAGATGATCCATTACGGAGTTACCAAGACGATGCAGGTGGCGCTCGGGCGAGGATTGGCCGAGACAACGTCGGGAACAGCCGTCACGGTGAATTCGGTGCTTGCGGGTCCCACTCGTTCGGAGGGCGTTGAGAAATTTCTTATCGACATGGCACGAACGAAGAACGTCACCCCCGAAGAGATAGAGGAGGAATTCTTTCGCACGGCGCGGCCCAGCTCCCTTTTGCAACGTTTCGCCACGACTGACGAAGTAGCCGCTTTGGTCACGTTCATTGCCAGCCCTCTCTCGTCGGCAATCAATGGCGCGGCGCTGCGCGCTGAGGGCGGAGTCGTGCGTTCGATTTTTTAACTACAGCCCAAAATCATGATGCAGGGGCTGCATGGCCGGGATGGATCGTACGCCCTGGCCTGCCGCTTCATGAACCTTTGCCATTTAATTTCCTCAGTTGTCATTTCCCTGTTTGAGGTGGCTTTGATTGAATTTTTGTTTCGGCGATTTCACGCAGCGAGCCGCTAGGAGCGGTTCGCAGCCGGATGTTTATCTCCGATTTTAGGGTGCGATGGACCGGGCATTTGGCCGCGATCTCCATCAGTTTCGCACGCTGATCCGGCGTCAACGCACCGCTCAATCCGATCTCGACATCGATCCGGTCGAGCATCCCGTCTTTCGTCTCGCACTCGGCGCAATCTTTCGCGTGAATGCGCGAGTGGCTTAGTGAAACGCTGATGTTTTCCAACGGCCACTTTTTGCTGCGCGCGTACAAACCGACCGTCATCGACGTGCATGCCCCCAGTCCGATGAGCAGATAATCGTACGGCCCCGGCGCCGCATCACCGCCACCGACATCGGCCGGTTCGTCAGCACGCAACTGATGTGCGCCGCTGACAATCTCCTGGAGAAACCCACTTGCGTTGCCGCGCACAATCACGTCGGCCGGTTTCGCCTCAGTTCCTTCAATTCTTTCCATAATATTCCCTATTTCCGTTTCATTGTCCGAACTAACGACCTGGAAGTGAGCGCCGCTATGGGCGTCCCTCTCACTCCTCCAAACTCTCATACGGATCGTCATCAGCTAATTCCGGATTGGTTTTCAGTGGTAAAACAAGAGAACCCCGAGAAAGCCGACCAGAATCCCGAGCACGGGGCTGAGAACAGCGAACCAGAATGGGATGTCCCAGCCTGCGTCGGTGATGGCATTGGGTTTTGTCTTGGTCATACTCTTGGTTTCCTTGTTAGTTGCTTGCGACTCGTGGCAATCCCAGAGCGCGCAGCGTGTCTGCGTTAAGATTCCCGGTCACGCGCAAGCCCTGGTCACTCTGATAACGCACGACAGCGCGACGGGTTTCCGCGCCGAAGATGCCGTCGATTTCTCCCCGGTAATAACCTTGTCGCGCTAACTGCTCCTGGACGGACGCAACCGTAGAATCGGCATATTGCTCCGATGAACCGTAGGCGCCCTGGCCGTAATAATCGGCGTCGCCGCCTTGATAAACGCCGGGATCGTAGTCATACGGATAGTAATCGGACGCGTAGTAGCCGTAGCCGTACGGATACCGATAATCGTACGGATAGAATCCGGTGTCATAGATGAACCAGAAGCCGTTGACGAATTGGCAACGATGTCCATGCCACCAATGATCACGGCGCCGGTCCCAATCGCGATGCCAATCGGCTGAGCGGCGGGCAAAGACATGGTCTCGCCCGACGTTGGAACCGCGGTTTTGGAAACGATTCCTGGAATCATTCCCGTTTCGTGTGAGACGGGTTTCTCGACCATTAACTGTTCGAGATCCGTCGAAGCGACGATCGGTCGTTCCAGTTGCAAACTGGCGAGTGCGCACAAACGTGCGATCAGAACCAACAAAGCGCTGTTGACGAAATGCCGTCGGCGCTTGGTACGTTGAGAATCGCGTTCCGGGCACCATGTAGCGTCCGCCGCCAAAATTACCGCGCGGGGCGGAGTAGAATGCTGGAGCGGCAGCGTGTGCTGGAGCTGGATGCGCGGCCATGGCAAAGCCTCCGCCGCCTCCA
>QHOX01000131.1 GCA_003219465.1 Verrucomicrobiota bacterium
ATAAATTTTGAGGGCGGCCTCAAATTCTCGCTGCGCTTCCGTTGGTTTGCCGACTTCTAGCAGCAGAGTGCCGAGTTGTTCGCGAATCGGAACGAACGCTCCCGGCGAAACGGGATGCTTGCCGAGTATCTCTTCGGAATCCGCGGCCCGCCGCAGCATATCACTTGCTTCGTTTTTTTTGCCTTCCGCTGCTGCCACCCATGCCGAAGCCGCTTGCACCTGCAGGTCGAGATGACTTTTGAAATAATCGAACTTTGGATCTTTCGTCGCATCGCGTAATTGCTGCATCCGTGCGATCGCTTTTCGCGCGCCGTCGAGGTCGCCCGTGTGCGCGCGTCCGAGCGCGTGACCATATTCGATGAGAGCTTCCATAAACGGGAACGAAGACCAGTGCGGCACGTTCGGAATGGACAAGTTTGCGGCAGCCGCCCAATCATTGCGCTCAAACGCGTAGCGTGTCGGAATCGCGGCCAACGCGTAAGCCCCGCTGAACTCCAGCTCCGGATTCGTCTTCCGCACTTTCGCGGCAAAATCGACGATCTTTTTCGCCTCAGCGTCTTGGGCTTTCTGCAAATACGAGTAGGCCATGTAATCGAGCGCGTGTAATTCTTCGGCTTCCGTGGCGTCGCGATGGCGCATCGCCGCGTAAGCGCGCGAAGCTTCCGCTGAAGCGCGATTTGCAGCGATGGATTCATCCCACATTCCCAAGCGCGTGAAGATGTGCGAGGGCATATGCAGCGCGTGCGGCACCCATGGCGCGATCGAATCGTAAGCTTTCGCCGCGGCGAGTCCGCGTTGCGCGAACTGAGGATAATCGTAGGAATGGATCAGGTAGTGAACCACTCCGGGATGGTTCGGGTTTTGTTTCCAGAGCTTTTCCAATATGCCGGCTGCTTCACGCTGTTTCGATAAAGTGGTGTCGTTAGGCGTCGCGTAACCGACAGACAAGACCGCGAAAGCGTAGAAGGTTTGCACTTCGAAATCGTCCGGATACTTGTCGCGCAACTGGCGCATTGCGGTTTCGTAGGCAACGACACGATCGCGCGGTCCGACTGGCCCGTGACATGATTGTCCAACCGGGCCTGCACTCGAACTGTCCGGCGTATTGTAATAGGTGTTCAGCGCAGTGATGAAGCCGCGCTCGCGATCCGTCCCGGCGTTCATCGCCATCGCTTTTTCAATTGCAGCTTTGCCCGCACGCATTTCGTCAGGAGTAGGTGGCGTCCAAATCGGATGCCACCACGTCATGGCGATTCCCCACTGAGCCATCGCGCATTTCGGGTCGCGCTCGGCCACCGAAGTAAAAACGCGTCGCGCCTCTTCGTAAAAAAACGAATGGAGCAACGCCACGCCGCGAGCAAAATCAGATTGGACGTCAGGCGCGCAGGTTATCGGAAACGTCACTCTCCCGACCCCGCGCAAATCGCCCGGTTCGGGAGCGGTCGCGCACTCGGCATCGCGCGGCGCGAGCAGAGTACTGGCCAGTGCGACGAGAAAAAACGTGCAAACCCAACGCGATCGCAGCATTCGCAAGCGTATTCGGCTATGAGTAATTCCGCAATTGCAAAACCAGGTTGGGCCTCTGTTTAGCGCCAAAGGCGCGGAATCATCTCAGCTTGGGGCGTCGCTCCAGGGTATTGGATCGCAGATAAACAAGCGCTGAAAGTGCGATTCAGTCCTTGCCTCGACCTGCATCGTAAGTGAATCGCGCCTTCAGCGCCGGCATTTTTCGCATTCCCAGAGGCCTGGGGCGGTACCCCAGGCTTTCGATGAACGACGCGCCGTTGGCGCGCGCAAAAGAACTCCAAAGCCGTAAATGCTGCGGCTTTAAAAATTTACTCAAACTCGAGAATGATTTTGCCGCTGCGTTTGCTCTGCGCGGCGTGTGCGACCGCAGCTTTGACTTCGCTCAGTGGATAAGCTTTTTCGACTCTCGTTTTGAGCAGACCCCGCCTGGCCATTTCGAAAAGCGGCCGAAATGCTTCCATGCGCTCAGACGGAGTGGCGTTGTCGTACCATTTGTTGATCCAGATGCCGCGAAACCGCAGGTCTTTGAAAATGAGAAGGCCGGTCGGAATTTTCAAAGGCTGCAAGCTCATCGCGCCAAAACTGACCAGCGTGCCGCCAGGAACGAGACAATTTGCGAGACGTAGCGCGCTGTCGCCGCCGACGGAGTTCAGACCGAGACGAATGGAGGCGCCCCTCGTCGCATTCTTCACGTCCTCGCGAAGACTTTCGCCATCGATGAGTACGATATCGCCGCCTTCCGCGCGTAACTCATCAATTAACTCCGCGCGGCGAACGATGTTCACGGTTTTGTAAGCGAGTTCGTGCGCGATTTGAATCACGTCGCGACCTGCTGCCGAGTTCGCTGCGTTTTGAATCAGCCAATCGCCTTTCTGCAAGTCCACATAATCATGCAACAATCGCCATGCCGTCAGTGGATTGATTTTTAACATTGCCGCCTGAACAGGCTCGATTCCATCGGGCACAACCACTAGCTCTTCGGCTTTCACCGCGACCGCATCCCGCCATGTGCCGATGTTATGCGGCAGAATCACGAGAGCGCCAGTCGTTAGGCTCTTCACCTCCGCGCCCAATTCAACAACGACGCCCGCGCCTTCGAATCCGGGCGTCGCAGGCAGCTCGGGACGTACTGGGTATTTTCCTTCGATCTGATTTAAATCGGCCGGATTGATTGGCGCCGCGCGCATCTTCACAACCGCTTCGTCTGCGGCTGGCACCGGCCATGGGCGTGATTCGATTTGCAGGACGTCCGCCGGATTTCCGTGTTTTTCGTAAACGGCTGCGTTTATACTTTTGTTCATCGATGCGACTGCCCGAGAATCCTCACGCTTCCGCAACGAATCTGCAAACTGGCAGACCTGAGAATCGAACCGGCTCTTCAATGTCGCGAACCGGTGCGCGTGTTGCGCTTCTCGGCCTTGTCATAAATGTCGCGCTTGCGTCAGTTAAGATTGTGGCCGGTGTTGTTGGTCACGCATACGTCCTGATCGCTGATGGAATTGAATCGGCGCTCGATGTCGGCGGCTCAATTGTGATTTGGGGCGGATTGACCGTAGCGGCAAGGCCTCCAGACAGGACGCACCCGTACGGCCACGGCAAGGCTGAGCCGATTGCTGCGCTGGTTGTCGCACTGTGCGTGCTTGTGGCCGCGATTGGTCTTGCAGTCGAAAGTGTGCGCGAAATCCTCACACCCCATCACGGACCAGCGCCATTCACGCTGGGCATTCTTGTGGTGGTGATTGTAATCAAGGAGATTCTTTTTCGATACGTCAATCGGATCGGCGAAGACCTCGAGAGCACCGCTGTGCAAACCGATGCCTGGCATCACCGCAGCGACGCGCTCACTTCCGCAGCTGCGTTCATAGGCATTTCAGTTGCGCTCGTCGGTGGCGAGCCGTGGCAAAGTGCCGACGATTGGGCAGCGCTGTTCGCCTGTGCCGTGATTGCCGCAAACGGCATTCGCCTCGCGCGGCCGGCGTTTTATGAAATCATGGACACTGCGCCTGGTGGAAAAATTGTCAGGTCCATTCGCGCCGTTGCCAGTTCAGTCCCCGGTGTTGTCGAGGTCGAGAAATGCCATGCGCGCAAGATGGGCTTGGATTATTACGTCGATCTTCACGTCGGCGTGGACGGAAACATTTCCGTACATCAAGGCCACGAGATCGCGCATCGAGTAAAGTCGGCAATCCAGCAAAGCAACTCTCGCGTGGCCGATGTGCTCGTGCACATCGAGCCGGCGCGGTGATCGGTTGCTCTCGTCCTCGTCCTCAAAGGAAATCGGCAGGGATCGAGGACGAGGAGGAGTACGAGGACGGCCCTACATAGTCCGCACCACCTCGACAAGTGCATCCGCTAAAGTTTTTCGTGCGCGCGCAATCCTCCTTGCGAACTGAACCAGGCCCGGGACGCGATTCGGGTGGGCGAGAAAAAACCTGGCAAGGACCGCGATGTGAGTTCGCTGCTGTTGGATATCAAACAAGACGCTCGACGGAGCAGGGAATGGTTGGTTTGGCGTATCTGTGATTACGCGCAGCGACAGCAGCGGAATGCCGTGCGCCGCGCAGGCGCGCGCAATGAATTCTGTTTCCATGTCGACGGCGGAGGCTCCCGATTCGCGCGCTATTCTCTCTCGCTCTTCACTGGAATCGATCAACGCAGGCACCGTCAACACGTTGGCCGCATGAACCGACACGTTTGAAAGCGACAACTGCGCATGTTTCAGGTCTACTGTCGAGAAATTCTTCGCAACCAAAAGGTCGTTCACCCGCAGTTCATGGTTTAGTGACCCTGCAAATCCAGCGCTGACCAAAAATTCAAATTTCTGATCGTCCACAAATTTTCGCAGCCGTTCTCTGCAAACTTTTTCTCCGACGCCGGTATGCATCACTTCAACCTCGCGATCATCGATCGTGCCGCGAATTGTCCGGATTCCATTCCGATCGAAACGCGATTTAGCGTCTAAACGGCTCAAGAATTCGGAGCTTTCCGCTGGTAGAGCAAACGTGATCGCGATCATGTGTCATTCTGAGCGAACCGAAGAATCTCTGATCGTTTCTGCACGGATTGCCTAAATGAATAGACCAAGGTGTTTCGGTTCGCTCAACATGACAACGCAATTGAACGGATCGCAAAAGATCACTCTGCCTTTTCCGCCGCCTCGACGATCTGCACGACAAAGCTCTTTTTCTCGGCTGTCGCCGGGGGCGCTCCTGTAGCCGGAGTCGGCGACTCCGCTTTTTCCCTGCCGATTGTCGCAATCGCCGCGCGGAATTCCGATTCCCGATTCGAAGCGAGATCGACAAGTATGCTGAGACGACCCGCGTCCGGAACACCTTCCATAGCGGATCCTCCAAATCGGGAAACGATTGCGACCACTTCGTCCGCGACGGCATAAAGTTTCCCTTTTTTGGCTGAGATTGTAATTTCGCTTACGCCCAAAGCATTTGGCGCGGGCGTGAGCGCCGCTGCGCGCTCGATCGATTTCGCGATCTGCTCCCGCATCTGGGCTTCAAGCAGCGGGCGGTTCGGATTTTTACTTTCGTGTCTGAAGATGAACCAGAGACCGATGCCGACGTTTACAAACATGAGAACCATGAAAGCGACGCCTATGCGGATCGCCATTTTGCGGCCCTGCTCTGAAACCTCGGGTGGCGCTGGTAATATAACCTCCTGAGAATCGCCGCGCATTCCGGCATGAATCTGTCGCGCCACAGCAAATTCGCGTTGCAATTGCTTGTTCGACATCAATTGCTCCTCCAAGGCGGCACGTTCTTTCGGTGATAATCGACCTTCGAGATAATCAAAAAGCTTGTCCGGGTTCATCGGTTTCCAAATTGTAGGGCGTTTCTGTGAAACGCTCTCTTTATGATTGGCGTCTGACACAGACGCCCTACAAATATCGGTGAAGCGTCACGCGAGAGCTTGTAGTACGCAACGCCGGAGATCTAGGCCACGCAGCGGCTACGGCCCATTTGCCCTTTGCTCTGAGGCGGAGGGGCAATAGAATCGCTCTGTGGCCGAGGACGATCAGTCAAAGGGCCGGCGTCACCGGCGCGTCTGGCGGCGGGTGATGATTGGCTTCGCGATATGTGTGGGGCTCCTGATCATTTTTCATCGGCCAATTTTGTTGGCCATCGTCCGGCACTTCGCGATTCGCTACGCCACCAAAGAGAACTTGAAGATAGATTTCCGTCTTGAAGGCAATCCGTTTAGCTATTTGAGAATTCAAAATCTTCACGCCGTGCCGACGGGGCCCTCGGCGATCGAGTCCGTCGACATGGATTCGTTGTATGTCGACTACAGCTTGCTCGGATTAGCGCGCCATGGGGTTTCGCACCTTTTGCAGGATGTCGAGCTGCGCGGCGCGCAGGTGGTCTTGATCCCGGCACTAGCGCCGCCGCCCAAACCGCGTCCGAAGCAAAAACCAACACTGCCTGACGCGTTTCCCGAGCGGATTCGATTGGCAGATGCGACGCTCATTATTCGAGAAAGCCCAAACGATTTTGTCGTTGAACATGCTGACCTTGATATAAATCCGCGTGCTCCCGGCGAGCTGCGAATCGGAAGACTGCAACTACCGTCAGGTGACAATTGGTCCAGCATTTCCGGGCAGACTTCCTACGCGAACAAGAATTTCATCCTGCGCGATCTGGCTCTCAGCGATCAGGAACAGATCCGGCTTCTGAACATCGACGCGTCGCGCATCGATTCCAAAGCTCTCGCCGTCAATCTCAATTGCATCATCGGCGGCGGCCAGTTGTCTGTCTCAGCTACGTTGAATGAAGCCGCGTCCTCTCTGAACGCCAGGGTTAATCTGACGGCAGAGAAAATTGAGGCCGAATCACTGAACAAATTCGTTTTGCTTCCGGAGAACTATTTGACTGGCGAAATTGAGCGGCTCGCTCTGGTTGGCACAGGCGCGATTGACTCACCGCGTACTTGGAGCGGCACGATGTCACTGCGAGTCAGCGATCCGCACATGTCGGCGGTAAATTTCGACAGGGGCACTGTTGAAGTTTCCGCTGGGCAAGGGAGAGCGACGTTACAGTCAGCCGATATTGTTCAGAACGAGAACGAATTTCATCTGAACGGGACAATCGATTTGCCGGCAACAATTGAAGATTTTGGCCGGACACCAGCGAGCCTACAAATCGCCGGCAAGGCGCCTGATCTGGAGAAACTGACGGCGGGCCTCCCTGTAGGCTTGACCGGATCAGTTCAGTTCAATGGCAAAATCGACATCGTTGATGCAAATGTGCAGGTAACACTCGGCGTCACCGGCAACGCGGTCGGGTTTTCGGATGGGATAATTGAGAAATTGAACGCCAATTTGCGCGGGTCCAAAAAGGTAGCGCGCGTCGATACAAAGAGACCCTGGTTTGCGGATCTTCGCACGGCAATGGAGTTCACCCTGACCGACATACGTTATCGGGATTACATCGTCGATTCAGTGAACGCATCGATGAACGGAGCCGATGACATACTCGGACTCGACGGGGTTACTCTGCGGCGAAATCAAAATGAGCTAAGCATTCGCGGCCGTTACCAACTCCCGAAAAACATTGGCGATGCGCCTTCACAACCAGTGCAATTGGATATTGCCTTGAATGCTCCCGAGACCGGTGATTTTTGGGTCGCCAATTCTCCGAACAAAATCAGTGGTCCGTCGCAAATGATGGGTCACCTCGAGCGCAAACAAGGAATCGTCGACGGGCAGGTATCACTTTCAGGATCGAATCTCAAAATGCGAGACTTGGTTGTGCAACGGCTCAGCGCCCAATCGTCGATTGCAAACAATGTAGTCCATATCAATGAGTGCAGCGCGACTCTGAACAATACCGATTACGTCAACGCAACTGGAACATTCAACTTGCAGCCGCCTCAGCACTACAACGGCAAAGCGTCCGCGAGCGTATCGAACCTGGCGGTGTTGCAGCCGCTTTTGCGCGCGTCCGGCAGCCAGAGCCAACTGGCCGGCTCGTTCAAATTCGATTGGGAGGGCAGCGGCAATGCGCAGGCGTTTAAAAACACCGGCAACCTCAAGCTCGTTCTGGAAAAAGCGCGCTACGGAAATTTGCAAGGGCTCCAGGCGAACATCGACGCGTCGTACTCGCCCGACGGTCTTGACGTGCCGATTATTTTTTTCGCAACAACCAACATGGACTTCAATGCGATCGCTCGGACGAAGGGTGACACGCTGGAGATAGACAAGATCCAGCTGAATCAGGTTGTCACGCCGCAACCGCAGCGGGCCAGCCGCAGCGGCGCGTCCGGAGAAGCCGCCCAGTCGCAACAACGCGCGAATTACGCGTACGGCTATGTCTCAATTCCGTTTCTATGGCGAAATCTTGGGACAAAATCCGCAGTGGTTCCGTCTTCCGGCAAAGTGTCGGCGATAGTGCAGTCTGAGAACCTTGACCTAAAGAGACTGGCGCAAGATCTCGGAATCAAATCGACAATCTCGGGCGTCGTGAATGCGAGGCTCGACGGTGACGGGACAATTGCAGATTTGAAAACGCGGCTCGACGTGCAGGTGCGGGATTTGCGAAACGAACAGTGGCAGAAAATGGAACCGGCAACGTTCGAGCTAAGCGCGCAAACGGCGCAGAATCGGCTGACAGCTTCAGGCAAGCTGCAACAGCCGCGGATTCAGCCGTTGGAGATAACCGCCAACATGCCGTTCGACGTGCCGAAAATTGTCCAGGCTCGGGGATTTCCCGACGACACGCCGATCACTGCAAAAGCTCGCGTCGCGCGCAGCTCAGTAAATTTCGTTCGACAATTTGTCCCTGAGCTTCGGCAATTGGATGGCGATCTGGGTCTGGACGTTGATGTGAGCGGAACGTTTGCTCATCCGGTTTTGAGTGGAGCAGGGGATATGACGGTGAACGCCGCCCGTTTCACGAATGCGACTCTTCCCGCGCTGAATAGTTTTAATGCACGTGTCACTTTTCGGGACAACACGCTCACTCTTGATCGCTTCGGAGGCGATTTGGCTGGTGGGCCGTTTACTATGAGCGGTCGAGTTACGTTCGTTAAACTGACCGAACCGACTCTCGATTTACAAATGAGGGCTCAGAGCGTGCTCGTTGCGCGAAACGATACGCTCACCGCGCGGGCCGACGCTGATGTTAGGATAACGGGACCGTTTGCGGCGGCGACAGTCAGCGGCAATGTGGCACTGACAAACAGCCGGTTTCTCAAGAATATTGATCTTATTCCCATTGGCCTGCCTGGCAGACCGGCGCCGCAGCCGCCTGCCGAACGTCCTGAATTTTTTTCTCTGCCGTCGCCGCCGTTCCGCGACTGGAAATTTGATGTCGCGATCAAAACCAAAGATCCGGTGCTGATTCGTGGTAATCTCGCCACCGGCGAAGCGACGACTGATTTGAAATTGATCGGCACGGGGCTAAAACCGGGTCTGCAAGGTGTGGTGCAGATGGAAGGTGTCGAAGCGACATTGCCTTTCAGCCGGCTCGACGTTTCCCGCGGTTCGCTGACGTTCAGTCCGAACGATTCGACCAATCCGACAATCGATCTGCAAGGCACATCCGTGATCCGCGATTACACGGTGCGCGTTTATGTTTACGGAACTTTGCTTTCACCGCAGGCGATTTTCACCAGTGAACCGCCTCTGCCGCAGGAGGAAATCATCTCGTTGATCGCTACCGGGGCGACACGACAGGAACTCTCGACCGGAAACGTTCTTGCCGGGCGGGCAGCCACGCTCTTGATCCAACAGCTGTATCGTAAGATCGTAAAAAAAGGCGAACCGACCGACAGCAACACGGTATTCAACCGGCTGGATCTGGATTTGGGGACGGTCGATCCGCGTACGGGTCAACAGCAAGCAACCGTACGGTTCAAGGTCACGGACCAGATTGTGGTTACTGGCGACGTCGGAGTTCATGGGGATTTTAGGGGGAAGCTAAAATATCTGATTCGTTTTCGATAGGAGCCTGTTGAAGTACTCAGCCATGCCGCGTTGCTGCCGATTTTTCGCTTCTCCAAGGCGCGAGGAGGACGCATACCCACAGTGGTCTGTAACCGACGAGCAACGCCGGAGAAGCGAAAACTCGGCGCAACCCGAAGGGCGATGGCGCTTTCGGTTGTCTGGCGTCGTTGCTTGCTCCTCACAGGTCACTTCAGACATGCTCGTCGCTCGCGCCTTGCCATCCAGCCAAAATCGCTGTCGCGCGACATGGCTGAATACTGCAACAGGCTCCTAACATGCGGTACGGGATCCTCTTCTGGCTTGGCACCGTGGCCCTGGTTTTTGAAGTCGCAGCGCAGAGCGTCGATGTTGTGCGACCAGAAGATCAACAAAAGGCGCGGCGGGCGGTTGTGAAGGAGCAGGAAAAACGCGCCAAGCAGACCAGCATCATTGAATTTCGCGGCCAGCAGGCGTTCAAGGAAAAAGAACTGCGCGTCGCTCTCAAAGAGGAGATCACTACGATCGAAGATTTTGGATTGAGCCCGGCACGCGCAGACGATCTCGCGTTTTTTCTCGAGGTTTTCTACAGGAAACACGGCTACGCGAAAGTGGATGTGCACTACGAAATTGAATCTGGGGACCGGTTGCGTCTGGATATCAACGAAGGTCCGCGTTTCCTGCTGCGTACAGTCGTGTTCGATGGAAACGCGCATGAGCCGGCGGACAAACTGTTCGAATACATGGTGGGTCCGACACGCGAGCGGTATTCACGCATGGAAAAAAGGGTTCCGTTTGTGGCTGCAGACCTGGAGGAAGGCACGCATCTGGTGCAGCGGTTTTATGTTGCCGAAGGTTTTCTGAACGCCGTAGTCGATCCGCCGCGTGACAAATTTC
>QHOX01000166.1 GCA_003219465.1 Verrucomicrobiota bacterium
CTTTCTCGTCGAGGGTCACCCAGTCGCCAGTGCAGTACAGATTTTCCTCGCGGCCGGCAGCAAACGGATTGCGGATAAAGCAAGCTGCACTTTCTTTGGGCCGTCCGTAGTAGCCTTGCATCACTATGGAACCTCGAGCATAGAGAAGTCCCTCCTGTCCGGGGCTCGTGATCTTTCGGCCGTTCGCGTCGATGGCGACCAGGTCGGTATTGGCACAAGCCTTTCCTATCGGAATGGGCGCAGACTGTTCTGGTGCGATCGGCTCCACCTCGTAGTATGCGCATACATTCGTCTCCGTGGGCCCGTAAAGATTCGCATACCGCGGATGAGGAAGCTTTTGCATCAGCGCCCGGAGGTGTTTGGTCGGAAAGACTTCCCCGGCAAAAAGAACCAATCGAAGCGCGCTCAGATCACGTTCCTCCAGCTTTCCTCGCGATTGCAAAAGGCTCAGCACCATAGGGACGGAATACCAAACCGTGATCCGCTGATCCTGAATAAACGAGGAGAGTTGCACTGGAAAAACTGAGAGTCCTTCGGGCACGAGCGAAATCGCCGCGCCGGCCTTAACGGCAACGAAGATGTCGAAGATCGAGAGATCGAAGTTAAACGGAGCGTGATTCGAGAGACGATCCTGGGGCGTTATGGCAAACGTCTCGAACCCCCAGTTGACAAAGGTCAGTGCGTTGAGGTGCGAAAGCATCACGCCCTTCGGAGTGCCCGTCGATCCCGAAGTAAAGAGAATATAGGCGAGATCGTGGCCGATGACGTTGACTGAGGGTGGTGTAACGGATTGGCTCGGAAGCGCATCGGCAAAACTGAAGGCTTGGGCTGCCAACGCCGCGACGTCGGGCAGTCTATCGAAAAAGAAGATCGCCGACATGGGCCACTCCTCCTTTGATGTGCTGCGGAGCTTCTCTGCTAACGTGCAGCTGGTAATCAACGCGCGGAACTCGCATTGCCGCGCAATTTCCAGCAGGCGCGGTCCAGGCGCGTTTGCATCGACCGGAACATAGCAGGCGCCCGTTTTGAGAATTCCAAATATGCTGACGATGGCGGCGGGTGACTTCTGAAGATAAATCCCGATGCGATCGCCGGGAACGACCCCGAATTCGATAAGCGCATGTGCGAGTTGATTGCTGAGTTTTTCTAGCTCCGCATAAGTGAGCGCCTGATCGAGAAGGCGCACCGCTTCCGCGTCGGGTTGACGCGTGGCGCTGTCGGTCAGTAGTTGGTGTAGAACGTAGGCCATTCGCGCAGCTTAAGGCCTAACGAGTTGAAGCTTGAACGGCTGGGCGTGCGTCAGTGGTTGAAGGCGGGGCAACGGGGGAGGAAGATCGAACTGCGTGCGAGCGCAGTGAAGGGCGTCTTTCTTTCCGCTCATCCCGGCGTCGCGGCGTCTTTAAATCCCGACTCTGCGAGTCCGATTCCACGCAAAGGTGGGGATCTGGCCGGTGAGCGCACCAGCGGAAGAAAGCCGCTGAACTCGAAACCACATCACGTGTCAGCGGCGTGGTGAGCGCCCAGCGGAAGCCGCGGCGTATGAAGCCCAGATCGCGTTCACTTAGTTGATCTTCTTCTTTCATCCAATGAGCACGCACTAACGCATCTTTGCGGATCGGAACGGCAAACTCATATTGGTTAGCCATGTCGAAGATGCGCTGGGCCGCAGCGGTGGAAGTCATGCCGCCGGCTTCGTAAGCTTCTACTGTTTCGACAGAGTCTTTGAAGAAGGCGGCGTAATCGGGATCTTCGAAGTCGCAAAAGATTGAGTTCTGGGTCTTTCCAACGAGATGTGATGGATCGCCGGTGCGGGTATAATCGCTCATGCCATTCATTAAATGGAATTCGGCCAGAAAAGTGCCGAGACCAAAAACCCGGAGCCAAGCGTTCCACAGATCGAAGTCGTCCCATGAGATAAACGAGCAGTTTACCAAGTCATCGTTGTAGTTCAGGACTTTCTGCTGTTGCCTATCCACGGCAAGAAAGGCTTCGTCATTGAAGTTATCGGTCTTTAACGCTTCGAGTAATGGATCAGCTAGCGCCTGAATAATCTCGACCGTATTAAACATCCCGCGGGAGAAAAGCGGATCGACAAAACCTGAAGCATGCGACATCAGGCAATAGCGATAACCAACCGTCTGCTTTGAGGAATATTGCAAACGGCCAGTGGATACCCACGGCCGAACCGCTTTCCCGTCCTTGAATTGCTCCGCTACGCTGGGGTAGCGGTTGACGAACTCGTTGAACTCCGCCTCGGCCGACATATCCGGCTTCGGATAACGGCGTGGATCGATTGTTAGTCCTACACTGATAATCGGGTTAGTAGAGAGGGGGTTGTTATTAAATGGGATAACCCAAAACCACCCGCGCTCGAAGCAATGGTGCAGCGTGCCCTTATGATAAGAAATAGGCAGCGGGTTATTCGCGTCGTCGAATGGCGGCACGTCGACCATGTGCGTGAACAACGTGCGCGAATGGTGCTTGAGCCGGGTAGGAGTTTCACGCAGGCCGAAGCGTTCTGCTAAAATGCTCTTGTGGCCGGTGCCATCAACAAGATAACGGGCACGAATCTCTTCGCCTGCGGATGTATGGAGCTTTACGCCCTGTTTATTAATCTCAAGGCTGGTTACTTTGGTCTTTTGCCGCGGCACCGCGCCATAGTGAACCGCGAGATTATGAAGGTAAGCATCAATATCCTGCCGGAACCAATGATTCTCGTCCCGCGCGCTCGTGCCGAATTGCAGGCCTTCTCTCCGGTCGTAGACTTGACCGGGACGATGATAGACATATCCGAAGTGGCGCTTAATGCCGCAAGTGGTGCAGACATGTTTGGCCAGCCGCTGAGTATCTACAATGTGCTCCAGCTCGGGTAAGTCATATTTCTCAGCCAAGATTGAAACGATAAGTGAAGTATGCGGGATGGTCGATTCACCAACAGCAAAGCGGGGATGCTGGTCCTCGTCGATTATGACGACGCTCGCGCCTTTCTTGCCGAGGATCGTGCCCAGCATGGAACCGGAGAGGCCGTTGCCGAGAATGGCCACCTCGAAATCGTGTTTTGTTTCCTGTATTACCATAGGTTGCTTCCAGTTGTTAGTGCTGAACTAGAGAAGCTCCCCACGAGAAGCCAGCACCATTCGTTGCGAGCATAACGAGGTCGCCATCTTTGATACGCCCAGCCTCGAGCGCATCTACGTAGCCAACCACCATGTCGGTTTCCTGCAAATGGCCGTGATGCATGCCGGCGCCCGACATTCTTTCGGGCGGAACATTGAAGGCGGTTGAGAACGCCTTGAGGTCCCAGGTGGAAAAGGTAGGATAGACGAAGTAGGAGACATCCTGCATTTTTTTGCCGACCTGCTTGAGCACGCCTTGGATGACTTTGCGGAACATGAACAGGTTTATCGGGATTAATTCTTTGTTGAACCTTTGCACGTCGCCACACACATGAAGCCACCGCGGATACTTGCCGCCGATATCTTCGGGCTTGCGGTTGTGAATGCCCGGAATAAACCACATGTCGTGAAGCCTCCCAACAGTGGCGACCTCCACACCCAAAATGCGGCGCTTGGTCATGTTCTTTTTTAGAATCACCGCGCTGCCGCCGTCTGAAACCACGGTAATTGGGAAGTAGTTATGATTGAATTCTGGAGTCTTGTCGCCGGCAACGAGCAAGGCTGTGTTATAGCGGTCATTGGCAGACATTAGTGAGCAAGCGACCTTTAGTGTAGTCTGATAACTGGCACAACCACCGGTGTTGATCGCGGTTGCGAAGGCGCGGGTGGCACCAATCGCTTTCTGAACCTGTCCGGCTGCGGACCAAGTCGGCGCAACGTAATCTTCGGGGATGCTAGTGAAGTCGATGATCAGGTCGATCTCTTTGGGATCGATACCGGACTTTTCCATTGTGCGCCTCGCCGCGTTGATGCAAAGGTCGGCTGCCGTTTCGTTTTTTGCGACGTGCAGAGCGTCAATGCCGATATCTTTCTCAAAGTCAACATTGGCCGCGAAGGTTTCAGTAGGCTTTTCTTCATCCTCGAAAACCTGCGCCAGGGTTTTCTTGGTCGGGGGCAAATAGTAGTTTGCTTCCAGGATGCCGATGTTTTGATTCATAAGTTAGTCTAACACCGGAGCAAACTCACTGCAGCCGTGACACCCATCCCATGTGAAACAGAAAGCATATAATCTCCTTGCTTTACACTCCCACTCTCGATCAGTGAAAGATAGTTTAGCGGAAAATCCGTGCCTTGGAGGTGGCCGTGGGACTCGCGGTTAGGAGCGCATACCGGCGACACCTTATCTTCAAAAGCCTGCTGCATCGCAGCCTCGTCTTGTGCTGAAATGTTCGAGCAAAGCAGGCAGGCCACATCAGAGAACTTTAACCCGGCACGTTCCAAGAGCTTGTCACTCATTCGACGCAGCGTGTCCGCCTTGGGGAAAGCATCGTAGCGGGCCTTGTCCAATTGCATCCGATACAGACTCATGTCGTCCGGGTGAATCAGCGAACCGCCCGGGATGTAGCAGATATCGTGATGGTTTCCCTCCGACCATAACTCTGTGTCGATTACTACGCCCCCGGGCGCATCGCGTTGCAGGACAACTGCGCTCGCTCCGTCGCCCATAACGGTCACGGGATCATCCGGATTGAGGACACGGTTGCCCGGGATCGTGGTGTCCCCGGTAACCAGCAACGCGGTCTTCATTGAATCGTTTTCCGACAACATCGCAGCGGCCGAACTCAGTGCGACCATGAAGTTACTGGACCCGCCGCCGCTGAAACCCACGACAAAGGACTTGCTGGCCCCTACTTCGGCCTGCACCTTGTTACTCATGTTCCAGACTGGCACCAGGTATTCCTGCGGCATGATCGAATACTCGACCACGACATTCACCGTCAGCGGATCGACTTTGGCACGCTGCAAGGCTTTTTGGGCGGCGGCGACCGCCATGTTCGAGGCAGTCTCACTGGCGTCGCCATTTTGGAGGGGAACTTGCTTGATGCCGAGCCTTGCCGCGACATCAGCGCTGAAGTTAGCGCCTTCTTCGCGAAACAGGTCCTCGACCGAGCGTTTGTGCTGGGGCAGATGACAAGTCGCCGCCAAAATCCCAACTGCTGCTCTCATAAATTTCTTTTTTTAGTGGTGAGGTGCGGAATCGCCCACAGAGGACACGTCCAAGCGTCGGCAGTATTGCGTCGCAGAAAGAAAATTGTCAATGACCAAAACAGAAGCCTTACCGGCGATCGCTCCCGACCCGGGGACACCTGCGTGAGCGAGCGGCGAGAAATTGCTGGACAAAATTTGACGCGCCCAACAGGATGTCAAAATGACAGCGAACAATTCAGAAAATCCCGTGGTAGACGTGAAAGAAAAGGTTCGCGCATTCGTTCTGGAATACGCGGCTGGCAAAGGTCTGACCGAAGTGAAGGATGACGAACCCCTATTGACAAACAATATCATCGATTCTCTCGGCTCATTCCGGATGATCGCGTTTCTCGAGGAAACTTTTCCTCTCACGATTGAAGATACAGACATGGTGCCGGAGAACTTTCAAACTCTAAACGACGTTGAGCGTTTCGTCGCCGGCAAGCTAGGAACGGCTAGCGGCACGGCGGAGCAGCCCTCCCAGGCTGTGCCTGCCACGGCGAGTTGAAACACGTTGCCACGCGCTCTGGCACGGTTGCCATTGCAATCGAGCTGATTTGCTGATTTGGCTTTGCAATCAGGGATTAATCGCAGATTCAAGTTCGCAGATGCCGCAGTTTAGCGCAGTGCAGTACCATGCTTGCTCCGGCGCTGATATTTCCGGAAGGAACATTATCACTATGAGGCCCAGCCCGGCGGCCACCGGAAACTAGCAAAGCCACTTTTCTGCTTTTCTGTAATCCTCGCCTGAAGGCGCGCTCGCAGGTCGGTGCAGTTTACTCAACCTGGCCATCGGTGCGTTCTTTCGCCCCTTGTGTTAGACAGGTTCGTTCAACGGCGCGCTCTGAGACACGGCAGAATGCCGGAGCTCGGCTTTACATGCGATCACATTCACTCGTCGCGTTCGAGACGAGTATCAATGACTTCGGGCCGCGTAAGTTGCACCGGAAACGTCGGAATCTCTATTCTCAGTCAACGGCCACATGGCCCGCGATAACCTCATCTTACACTGCTCCGGATAGCGACTAACGACTTTTGAAAATTCCGTTAACAAGTGGGTACCGATGGCTTGCATATCAGGCGACCTACCTAGGTAATGACGCGGCACCGGGGTACCAATATGAATGGTGAACTTCCATGTGGAGGTTTCCACGATTGAGCAAGGAACCAGATCCGCCTCTGCCATACTCGCCAGCCAAATCGCTCCGGCCGACATACGAAACGTACGATCCTCGAAGAAAGGCACATCCTCTTGTAGCCCTCGAACCGGATCGACCAATACCAGCAGCCGGCGCCCCGGTCCGAGGATTTTGCGGAGGTGCGAAAAGCGGGGCAGCGGGGTCAGATCCTCCGCGTAGAGAAATACAGGCACATCCGCCGGAGGGCTCAAGGAGTATTGGTAACTCGTTAGGGACTTCAAAGAGTCAGGGGGCCTTGTACGCACGCTCGTGGTGACAATACCATATGCACGTAACCAATAGGGCATTATTTCAAACGGCCCGAAATGCAGTGAAGCCAGAACTACTCCACGATTTCCCTCATGTAAGCTATTCAAATTACTTTCACCTTCGAGGCGACATCGGCTTAGCCAGCGCCTTTCGCAAAGGCGGTCCGGCCATATGTAAAACAGCTGCGAATGGTAAAGACCAAAGCTCTGCCGGAGAACAAAACGCCACCGCTTGGGGCGCCATGATTCCGGGAAGCGGCGCCAGTGGGTCAATGGCTTTCGCTGGCGAACTTGCACCAAGTCCCAAGCCGCTGCCGCAGGCCACAGCAAGAGACTCAGCAGGCTCGGCGGTAACAGGCGCTCGGAGAGTCGCACGAAGCGAAACGCAGTCCATGCGAGCGCTAGCTTGAGCCATGAGAGCAGCCTGCTTCCTACCGATGCCAGGGATATATGCGCTTTCTTGTTCATTGCGTCCTCTCTCGCTGCAATCACTCACCCTTCAAAACATGAAGGGCAAGCCTCCGGAGCAGCACCACGTCTCTTCGGCCCGAAGGATGACAAGTCGCGTCGATAGTGGTCAAGAAAATCTTTCCGAATAATACCAGGGATAACGGAAGATTTCATCCAACAGTAAAGCGATAGGCGCAAGAACCCTTCGTTTGATATCGATCGCAAAATCGTAGTCGAAAGGTTCGCTATTTTATCCCGAACAGCTCCCCAAACGAATAGATCACGTGCAAATGTTCTTTGGAGCGAAAACGCTCGCGGGCCCAATAAGTTCCGCGAACTGAGCAGGATGGCAACACTGGGTCAGTCACCACCGAATAGTGTCGAATCTCGCACCATCACACATTAATCATGATTTTTTTCTTCCATCATTGCCTTCTCATGACGTAAAACTGGTTGTCGATAGGCTGAATAAACATGAGCTTCTGGACAAATAAGAAGGTGGTAGTAACCGGCGGACGCGGTTTTATCGGCTCCCATCTGGTTGATCGTTTGCTTGCCGAGGGAGCGACGGTCGCAATTGTCGATCTTAGCTCGCGCAGTCACCCGAGAAAAATTACGCCGCCGTTCCCGCCGTCAGCGGAATATCACAAGGCGGATCTCTCCGACCCACAGAGTTGTAATAAGGTTTGTCGTGGTGCGGATGTCGTGATGCATCTCGCGGCGAAGATTCGCGGTGTGGGGTATAACGTGGAACATCATGGTGAGATGTTTTTTTCCAATGCAGTGATCAATCTGCACATGTTGGAGGCGGCCCGACTCGCCGGCGTGGACCGCTTTTTATCCGTCAGCACGGTTGGAATCTACCCGCAGGACTGTGTCGTGCCGACTCCTGAAGAGCACGGCTTCAAAGGCGAACCGGAGGCGAGCGGCTACGGCTACGGGTGGGCGAAGCGTTTGGCCGAGGTGCAATCACGCTGCTATTTCCAGGAGTACGGAATGAAGATTGCCATTGTGCGACCCTATAATGTCTATGGACCGCGGATGGATTTCAGTGCGGAGACAGCTCCGGTGATCTCGGCGCAAATCATGAAGGTACTGGCGGCCAGAGATGTCCTCACCGTCTGGGGTGATGGGGAACAGACCCGTTCATTTACCTATGTCTCTGATGAAGTCGATGGAATGATGCTCGCGGTTGAAAAGCATCCTGTCGCCGACCCATTGAATATCGGCACGAGTGAAGAGATTAAGGTCAAGGATTTGATTGAGATGATTGTCCGCATATCTGGGAAAAAACTTCGAATCGAATACGATGTCACGAAACCTTCGGGAGCGGCAAGACGTTGCCCAGATATATCGAAGCCCATGCGGTTGATCGGCTATGAGCCGAAGGTGCGCCTTGCGGAAGGCCTGCAGGAGACAATAAACTGGTATAAGAGGTACA
Organism: Verrucomicrobiota bacterium; assembly: GCA_003219465.1. Classification (GTDB taxonomy): domain Bacteria; phylum Verrucomicrobiota; class Verrucomicrobiia; order Chthoniobacterales; family UBA10450; genus Udaeobacter. Next base: position 8,483 of record QHOX01000166.1, read on the forward strand.
TCGCGCTCGCTGAGATTTTTACGCTCGTCATTTATTTCGTCTCAGCCTCATGAGTCTGCCTCGAAAACAATTGAGGCGGGTAGCAGGATTCGATCTCCGCTATCGGGAAGATCAAGTACAAACCATAACTGCCGGGCTTAGGCAGATCCTGCTAACTGGCTTCATCAGCATGGGCCGTAACGTGGCCGAGTTCGAGGGCCTGTGGGCGGATTACTGCGGAGTGAAGTACGCGGTCGGCACCGCTAACGGCACCTGCGCGCTGGAGATAATCCTACGAGCGATAGATGTCAAAGGCAAGACGGTCGTTGTTCCCAGCCATACGTTTATTGCGACAGCAGTGGCGGCGATTCACGCGGGCGCAAAGGTAATCTTCGCCGACTGCCAAAGGGAGAACTTTCAGATGGATCCCAACGATCTGCGCCGCAAGATTCGAGAGGACACCAAGGCCGTAGTGCTGGTGCACATGAGCGGAATCATTTCGCCTCATTTCGATGAAATTAAAGGCATCTGCGAGCAACGCGGCGTCGCCTTGGTCGAAGACGCCGCTCATGCTCATGGCGCCACGATCGATGGCCGTAAAGCAGGTTCTCTCGGGCTGGCTGGTTCATTTTCGTTCTTCTCGACTAAAGTGCTCACGACTGGCGAAGGTGGTATGATCGTGACGGATGATGAGGCGATTTATCAGAGGGCGCTCGCCTTTCGTGACCACGGTCGTTTTGGGCCTGAGCCAAATCTGCATCACGATATCGGCTATAACTGGCGGCCCAGCGAGTTGAATGCGGTCCTCGGTGTGGCCCAAATGCGGCGAGCAGACAAGATTGTGCAACGGCGCCGGGATATTGCGCGCAGGTATGACGAAAAACTGGAAGCGCGGAAGATTCCCGGGATCAAGTTACTCAAGATCCCGGGACGTGTTCAGTCTTCTTATTACAAGTATGTCATTTACCTGGAACCACCGCTCCAGCGAGATGTGTTGAAGCGAAGACTGAAGGAAGACCACGGAGTTTCTCTTCCGGGCGACCTTTACGATCGTCCTTGCCACTCACAGCCGCTCTTCGGCAGTCACCCGGAGACAGTTGTAGCCCAGCGGGGCGACAGCTTTCCCGAGACCGACTATGTTGTGTCAAATCACGTCTGTTTGCCGCTCTACTTCGATCTGACCGATGAGGAGGTCGACTACGTTGTCGACGCCATGCAAGATGCGGTTCTGTCAATCTCGGCCCAGTGATGCGTAAGTATTCGATCGCGATGGTCGCGGCGTGCCCCTTCCCGGCGAACCACGGGACGCCGGCGGCGATTCGGGAAATGTCCGAAGAACTTGCACGACGCGGACATACGGTGCGCGTAGTTACCTATCCGCTGACTGACAATACGCCGATAAACGGCGTTGCGATTGATCGAGTACGCCAAATCGGGTTCAATCGCGTGATTAAGGTTGGTCCCAATTATCAGCGCCTTATTTTTGATTTCCTACTGATCTTCAAGCTAATGCGGGTCGTGCAAAGACATCAGATTGACGTCATTCACGCCCACAATTACGAAGCCGCTCTGGTCGCAGGAATAGTTGGCCGATTGAGCGGTCTACCGGTCATCTATAATGCGATTAACACAATGATCGGCGAGCGACCGTCGTTTGGTTTCATCCGGCCACAAGCGCTTGCCGTGGGGTTGGCGAAGCTACTCGATTACGCGACTCCTAGACTGGCTGATGCAGTCATAGCTGACACTGCTGAGCTACACCGTTTTTTGCTTGACTTAGGCGTCGCGCCCCAGCGAGTCAGCACTATCAACTCCGGTGTCAGGCCCGAAATGTTCGCATTCGGAAATGCCAGCAAAGTTCGCCGTCGCTTTGCCTTTGCCAACCAGCCGCTGATTATCTACACGGGTACTTTCGACGAGTTTCAGGGCGTTGACTACTTGTTGGCCGCTTTCAAGCTTGTCCACCAGCATGATCCGTTAGCGAAGTTGGTACTAGTCGGCAACACGATTAATCCAACGCACCGAACTAAGTATACGAGGATGGCGGAGAAACTTGGAGTCGCCTCCCATGTTACGATGACTTCATGTGCCTTGGAAGAGTTACGAGACTTTCTGGCTGCGGCCGATATCGCAGTCGTGCCCCGCGCCGAATCTGCGGGCATCCCGACTAAACTACTGAACTATATGGCCGCGGGCAAGGCCATCGTAAGCTTTGAAAAATCAGCCACGATTCTTGAAAACGGCAAGACCGGACGCCTTGTCGCACCCGCTACCGCGGAAGCGTTGGCTGAGGCCATTATTAGCCTGCTCGCAGATCGTGATCTGGCCTCGGAACTGGGATGGAATGCAAGGAGCCTCGCACTCAGATGTTTTGACTGGTCCAGCATCGTGGAGCAAATCGAAGGAGTATACGACAAGGTGCTTGCGGAACATGTGGTCAAGGGTCGTATGCCGCTAGTGTCAAATAATCAGTCGCGCGGGCGGGTGCGGGCAAAACGCGCGTTCTGAATATGTATGAGTAAAATAAAGTTGTTAATTGTTGGTCTGGATGCTGCGACACTCGATCTAGTCAATCCTTGGGTCGGCGAGGGTAAGTTGCCTAATCTCGCCCAGCTGATGAAAGAGGGCGTCTCGGGTCGGTTGGCATCCATTCTTCCGCCTATTACGCCACCGGCTTGGACGTCGTTCATGACGGGAAAGAATCCGGGTAAGCATCGCATCTTTCATTTCATGGAGGCGGAGCCGGGGAGTTATTCGCTCCGTTACGTGAATGCGAGCTCGCGATGCGCTAAGACGATTTGGAAAATGCTTTCTGACGCCGGTTTCTCCGTCGGCACGATGAATATCCCTTTCACCTATCCACCGGAACACCTTAACGGTTTCCAGATTTCCGGTATGGATACGCCGTCGGAGAAGAGCGCGTTCGTTTATCCGCCTGAGATACGAGACGAGCTTGAGGGACTTCTCGGCAGATTCACTCTCGATGTTCGATATCTCGGTTATATGTCCACTGATCGGCGACGTGAAGAGGTCCTGGCAGAGATGGAGCGGATCGATCAGCAATGGCTGCAGGCGAGTCTGCACCTAATGGAAAAGCATCCTGCCGAAGTCTTGATGTTCACCTTCATGTCGGTCGATACCGTCCAGCATTATTTCTGGCATTACATGGACGCGAGTCATCATTACCACGACCCCGTCGGGGCGAAGCGCTTTGGCGACGCTATCCTGCGGGTTTACGAGCGGCTCGATCGCGCGGTTGGTGAAATGTTAAAGAAAGTCTCGACCGATACGTCAGTGTTAGTTGTCTCTGATCACGGTGGAGGGCCGACATCGGACCGTGTCGTTTACCTCAACCGCTTTCTCGCCCAGCAGGGTCTGTTACATTATCTGGAGAACAATGACTCAGCGCTGAAGAAGCTCGCTCGTGGCCTTATCCACCGTTCCTATACTTTGTTGCGTGGCGCGCTGAGCTCGGCGCAGAAGAGAAAGCTCGCCAATGCCTTACCGAAAATGCGCAAACGCTTCGAGACCGCTTTTACCTCTTTCACCAATATCGATTGGAGCCGTACCAAGGCTTACTGCAGCGAAGTGCTTGCCTCGCCCCCCAGCATCTGGATTAATCGAAAAGGGATTAAGCCTTTCGGCATTGTCGAAGAGAGTGACTATGAATCGCTGATCAAGTTCATCACCGAGAAAATAGGGGAACTAAAAGATCCCCGGACAAATGAGCCGGTCATCAAAAGGATCTTGCGGCGTGAAGAGATTTTTCATGGCCCTTACGCCGACCAAGCGGCGGACCTGATTCTCGACTGGTGGGAGGCGAGTCATTTTTCGAGCTCTCCCAGCTTTCCCGAACAAACGACCGAACCCGCGGTGATGATTCGCGAGCGAAAACCACCTGAAGACTCCGAATGGGGTGGGACCCATCGACTTCATGGCATTCTGATAGTGCGCGGCCCGGCCTTTAGAAAAAATGTGGAAATCGAGGGAGCGCGCCTGTTGGACATGGCACCGACGATTCTTCACCTGCTGGGTCAACCAGTGCCTGACGATATGGATGGCCACGTCCTGGAGGAACTGTTTGAACCCTCCTTCCTGGCCCAGAATCCGGTGCAGCGAAGGAGCGGCGATGGTTCCGGCTGGCAACAACAGGTGGCGTATTCCGCCGAAGAGTCCGCGATCGTTGAGCAACGTCTGAAAGACCTCGGCTACATTGAGTAATCGCTCCAACGGCCAGAGCCAGCTCGCACCGGGCGTTGCCGGATAAGCAGCCACGTGCCTTTCGGGGAATATCGCGTCCCCGTTCCGCCTCCGTCTCGCCTCTTCAATCTCTCACTCAAGTAGCATACGGCCTCGCCGCCGTTCTATTCGTCGCGGTGACTCTCTTCTAATCACGCGTACCTACTTTCGCGCCTGGCATCTGAATATCTTCTACGTTGGTTACTGCGTGTTTCAAGTTCGCGATACGTGAAGGGCTCGGTCAGAAGCCGTACGGGTTCGGCGTCCGGACGGCGCGCCGCACTTTGGGTCAACAGCTGATGTAAGACGTAGGCCATAGGCGCTAAAGGCCGAGACATGCGGAGATGATCACGTTCCGAATCCCCCAAATTCCTGAACGGATATGGCTGGCAAGAGCGTTCGAAGAGCCGGCTGCTCTTGGTTCCATAAAAAGTCCATCACTCAACTCAGTGACAGGTTGAGAATCGCGCCGGTGTCATCCTCATGCTCGTAGACGCCGAATCGAGTACAGCTGCGACGCGTCGCTCAATTCTGCATCACTGGGAGGACTGGCGGCTCCGCCGGGAAAACGGACGAACCGGTCAGACCACAAGTAGTTGCCTGAAACTCGGCTCGGTCGATGACAAACTTCTTGTACCTCTTAAAAGACCGTTCATCCTGAAGTGTGTCCAGGAACTCGCTATATTCCTCGTGCCGCTCGAAAAAATCGCCGGCGAGTATATAATGACCCAGCGCCATAATATCTTCGTAATACTGGTGGTCCTTCAAAATCGGCGCCGCGTATCCGGCCTGCGCGAGATTGATCGATTGCGGATTGTAGAAATACATGATCGCCTTGTTCACGAATTTGTAGGCACCATTGATCTTCCCATAGACGCGGTCCATGGCCGCCCCGCCTTGCTCCTCTCCTTCGGTAAACCACAAGTGCAGCGCCTCGGCCACCATACGCGCGCTGTTCATCGAAAGATACACGCCGCTGGCAAAAATCGGGTCGATAAATGTCGAAGCATCGCCGATCAGCGCAAAGTTCGCTCCATGTTTCTTCTCCGAATCGATGAAATAGGAGAAGTCACCATTGATCATCAAAGGTTGAACGATCCAAGCGCCATCAAGGACTTCTCTCAGGAATGGCGACTCCATTAATTCCTGCTTGTAGAGCACCAGCTGCCATTCCTTTCCATGTGTCGGCAGCAACTTTTGCTTTTGCTCCCGAATATATGAGTCATTCAGCACGACCCCTATGCTAAGGCGGCCCTCGAGGATAGGGATGACCCAAATCCACCCCTGTTTTTCGCCGCCGAGGTAGAGAATCTGTAAGAGCCCTTCGGCAATCCCACCGAGTTGGTTCCCACCCATCCAATGTGTGTTAAGTGCCGTGCGGTTAAGCTGGGGGTGCGGCTTTTTCCAGCCGTTGCGGTTGGCCATGAACGTGTCGCGGCCACTGGCATCGAGTAGGAATCTTGCGGAGTATTTCACCGTCGCACCTCCGGTCTTCGTTGCAGTGACTTCGACGCCACCATCAGGGTCGTCAAGATCTACCTGCTTGACCTTGGTTTCCTCCTCGACCGTTGCGCCATGCTTGCGCGAATTTTCCAGGAGCATCTGATCAAAAACGCCTCGCGGTACGTGGAACGAAAGAAAATCCGGGCCCTTCATCACATGGTCGAAGCACCATGTCGTGTAGCGGGTACCATCAGTATCAAGAAATCGCACGCCCGGCTTGCGAACATACGTTTTCTTCATGTGATCCAGGATCCCAAGCTGTTCAAAGAGCGAATAACAGAAGGGCAGCAGCGATTCCCCTACGTGATCCCGAGGGAACTTTGCCTTTTCCAAAACCAAGACCGAATGCCCATTCTTTGCGAGCAAGGTCGCCGCTGTCGAGCCCGCTGGGCCGCCGCCGATAATAATCACATCGTATTTCTTTGAATGCGCCATAACCGTATGTCCGTGTTCAGGATTTGGATTGTCGCAAACTTCAGTGTGGTGCGCAATTCCTATTTTGAAATCCCAAATGCCCGTCCCCCCGTCCACGCTGGACACAATGTCTACGAGGGACGCTACTGATGGTGCGCGCTCGCTTGACCGCTCGCAGCTCGCATGTAGAGTCGGTGCTTATCGCGTCTCCCGCGCAGTGCCTGCCGAAGACGGCGCGACATGGAACCAGCGCGAGACTCTTCAAAGAATTATGGAACAAGAAACTTCGCACGACGTTATTGTTATTGGAGGCGGACCAGCCGGTTCGACTGCGGCAACATTGCTTGCCCGCCAGAATCACCGCGTTTTATTGCTCGAACGGGAGAAATTCCCTCGAGAACACGTCGGTGAATCTCTTTTGCCGTTTTGCTACGTACTTTTAAAAGATCTTGGCGTGGTCGACCAAATAACGAAGAACTTCGTTCGGAAACCCGGTGTCCGTTTTATAGATCGCGACGGTAATATATCGACCACCTGGTGTTTTGATCACGTCATTAAAGACGAGACATACCTTTCGTTCCAAGTGATTCGAGGCGAATTCGATCACATCCTCTTGAAAAATGCTGCGAAAAACGGCGCTGAGGTTCGAGAGGAGACAAGGGTTATCGAAGCGGACCTTAGCGCGGGCGATTCAGTGACGGTGACAAGTCTGGATTCGGCTGGTCGCAAAAGCGTTCATCGGGGCCGCTTTCTCGTGGACGCAAGCGGACGAGACGCTTTCATCGGCACTAAACATGGCTCGCGAAAAGCCCGGGAGGAGCTGGATCGGACCGCGATCTGGTCGCACTGGGGCAACGTAAAACTCCAAGGAGGTCTTGAAGAAGGACTTTCGATCATTATTTACATGGGTCTCGAGCAAAAAGGCTGGATCTGGGTATTTCCGATCGGAGAAAACCGTATCACTGCCGGCTTCGTTGCCCAGAATTCTTATCTCCGCGATCAACAGCGTAAGCTGACGCAGGCCGGTTCAACCGATTGGAAGTACGACCTTTGCATGCAGGAGCTTCTGCGCTCGAAATTTGTTCGCGAGCTGCTGGAGGGCAGCAAAATGCTGCTTCCGATGTTGATTAATGGCAACTATTCCTATGAAGTCAAAAACCACTACGGTTCGAACTATGCGATGGTCGGGGACGCGCGGGGCTTCATCGATCCAATTTTTTCGAGCGGCGTTTTCCTTTCGATCAAGACCTCTTATCTTGTTTCCGCGGCGATCCATAAGCAGCTCACTGAAGGACTGAATGGCAGCAATGTGGAGATGGAGAAGGCCTACAGGCTGGTCACCGGAGCTTATAACTTCGTTCACCGCATGATTCGTCTCTTTTATAACCCTCACGCTGTAACATGGGCGCAGGCCGGGGCGGATGGGTTGGCACACAAGGCTCATGAGAGCGCGATGGCTGCCGGTCATTATATGCTGTCCGGAGATTTCTTTGAGAATTATGAGAAATTTGACGATTTTTTCAAACTCCTCGAAGATCCGAAACAATTTCGGCGATACCAGAAAGTGGTGATCGATCGCCCAGATTTGAATCAACCCAGTTGCCATAGCCCTTGGCAGGTTGTTTTCGGCGATATGATTGAGCGAGATGCGGAACGTAACGCGGCATTTGCAGCAAGCGCTTAGCGACACGTCAAAAATAAGCGAGGTTGGAAGGTGGTCGGGAGAGGGACAAAGGAAACAGAGGCCGACTAAGAACCAACGTGATGGACTTTGCTTGGTCGGACCAACAACGAGAGTTACTGGACGCCGTTGGCCGCTTCGCCAGCCAACAACTCAAGTACAATGTAATCGACAACGACCGCGACGGCGTTTTTAACCACGACGCTTGGGAAAAGTGCGGTAGCTTCGGTATTCAAGGCCTGCCGGTGCCGACCCAATATGGCGGGCTCGGCATGGATCCGCTCACGACGGTGGCGGCGCTCGAGCGGCTCGGGTACGCTTGCAAAGACAATGGCCTGCTCTTCTCGATCAATGCACATCTTTGGACGGCGGTCACTCCGCTCATCTATAACGGCTCCGAGGCACAAAAGAAAAAATACCTGCCCGGACTTTCTAATGGCACGCTCATTGGCGGTAATGCGATGAGCGAACCCAACAGCGGCTCCGACGCATTCAGCCTCTCCACAACTGCCATCAAGAAAGGATCCACGTACATCCTCAACGGCAGCAAAATCTTCGTCACCAACGGTCCCATCGCCGACCTGCTCGTGGTATTTGCCACGGTCGACAAAATGCGCGGCCCGGATGGAATCACCGCATTCCTGGTTGAGAAGAATTCGCCGGGGATGAACGCCGCGCGCAAACTCGAGAAGATGGGCCTGCGCACGTCGCCAATGGCGGAAGTGTTTTTTGAAAACTGCGAGGTGCCGGAAGAAAACCTTTTGGGTAAAGAAGGCGGGGGCGCGTTTTTGTTCACGCGGTCGATGACTTGGGAGCGCGGTTGCATCCTGGCCAGCGCGGTCGGGTCAATGCAACGGCTCTTGGAGACGTGCATCCGTTATGCGAACGAGCGCAAGCAAGGCGGCCAGTCAATCGGGAAATACCAGTTGGTGGCGAGCAAGATCGTGGACATGAAAGTACGGGTCGAGAGTTCCCGGCACATGCTTTACCATTACGGATGGTTGAGCGGCCATCGTAAGGCCGTGTACCTGGAGGCCGCCATGACCAAGCTGCATATCGCCGATTGCTGGGTGAAATGCTGTGAGGACGCAATCCAAATCCACGGTGGTTATGGTTATATGACCGAGTACGAGGTGGAGCGGGAATTACGCGATGCGATCGCCAGTAAGCTCTACTCCGGCACGAGCGAAATTCAGCGTAATATTGTTGCCTCGATGTTGGGACTGTGATGCAACGCTTGCCGGTCGATGAAGATCCTCGTTCCGTTCAAGAGCGTACTCGACCCTAACGAGGCTACCGCCGCGGGTGCAGCGGTTTCAACGCCCAAGTCGGTAATCAACCCATTCGACGAGATCGCTATCGAAGAAGCGTTGCGGATTCGCGAACGCGGCGAAGCGACGGAAATCGTGGGCGTCACGATCGGACCGCCGGCGGTCGATGAACAAATCCGCGTCGCGCTAGCAATGGGTGTCGATCGCGCCATTCGCATCGACGAATTCCGCGCACTCGATCCCTACGCGGTGGCGCGCATCCTCCGTGCCGTGGTCGAGAAGGAAGCGCCACACGTCGTGATCATGGGCAAGCAAGCTGTGGACGACGACTCAAATCAGGTCGGTCAGATGCTCGCCGGTTTGTTAGGGTGGCCGCAGGCGACGTTCGTCTCGAAGATTGAGTTTCTGGGCAACAAGACGCGCGCCCGCTGCACGCGTGAGACAGACGCCGGCCTTGAGATAGTCGAAGTCGATCTGCCGGCGATTCTCACCACCGATCTGCGCCTCAACGAACCGCGCTACGTCTCGCTGCCGGGTTTGATGAGAGCGCGCCGCAAACCCATTGAAGTTCTAACTTGCGATCAACTTGGAACAAGTGTGCGCCCACTTACAACTGTGCTCTCCGTTGCACGCCCGCCCAGGCGCAGTGCCGGAACGCGCGTTGAGTCGGTCGAAGAGTTAATCACCAAACTAAAGCAGGAAGCGAAAGTGATTTAATATGGCCGAGTCGCTTATATTAATCGAACACGATTGCCAACAGGTGAAGCGTCCCTCGTTGCACGCGATCACGCTGGCACGACAGCTCGGTGGCGAGTACGCCTTACTCCTGCTCGGCCACGGCTTGGACGGGATCGCCGCATCGCTTGTTTCCTACGGCGCATCTGCAGTCGTTGTCGCCGACGACCCGGCATTGGCGGAACCGTTGGCCGACCGTTATGCAACAGTGATCGCAGAAGCAGCTCGAAAGCGCGGCGCGAAGACGATCCTGGGAATTTCCTCTACGTTTAGCAAGGACATTTTGCCGCGCGCCGCTGCGCTACTTGATGCGCCAATGGTTACCGACGTGGTCGCGATCGAAGAAATGGAGGGCTCGATTTCCTACCGACGTCCCATCAACGCCGGCAGCATGTTGGCCATGGTCAAGGTGGAGGGGGAACGCCGCTTGCTCACAGTCCGCGCCACGGCCTTCGAACTCCCTGCGGCGGACGCAGCGCCGTGTCCGATCAAGCGCTTCGATTTCGACGCCGCGTCGCTTCCCAACGGCATACAATTTATCTCCCGCGAAGAGCGCAAGTCCGACCGACCCGACCTAACCGAAGCCCGCGTGGTGGTATCCGGCGGCAGGCCGCTAAAGGATAAGGAAACATTCGAGCGTCTGGTCGGCGGATTGGCGGACGCGTTAGGTGGCGCAATCGGCGCGACTCGCGCTGCGGTCGATGCAGGGATGGCGCCTAACGATTATCAAATCGGACAGACTGGCAAGGTCGTCGCGCCCGAGTTGTACATCGCGCTTGGAATTTCCGGCGCGATTCAGCACCTGGCCGGCATCAAGGATTCGCGGATCATCGTCGCGATTAACAAAGACCCCGAAGCGCCAATCTTTAAGATGGCGACTTACGCTTTGGTGGGCGACCTGTATCAGATCGTCCCGCAACTCATCGAATCGATTCGCCGAGCCTAGGCCAAGGATACGATGACCGATATGAATAACGCCACGCGCGAGGTCTTCGGCAACATCGCGCCGTGGATGCGCGTGGTGTTCTTCACCATGATCGCGGCGAGTATCGCCGTGCTCGTGTGGCAAATCGTCGCCCGGGCATTGCTCTGGCGTAAAGGTCAGCGGGGCGGATTTGAGCGTGACTGGCGTGTGTGGAGTCAGCGCTTGGTCGCCTACGCGCTGGCGCAAAAACGTGTTCATCGAAAGTCGCTCGGCGCTTTCCTCCATCTGCTGCTATTCAGTGGCTTCGTCGTGCTGACGATCGGGACCACCTTGTTGGCAATCGCCTACGATGGGCCGTACTACTTTCACCACGGCTTGTACTACCTGATCTATGAACTGACGATGGACGTCTTCGGCGTGGCATTCATCATTGGTTGCCTCTTGGCAATGTATCGCCGCGCCTTCCACCGGCCTGCGAGCCTCGGTCACAATTCGCGTGACTGGTGGCTGCTGGGGTTGCTGCTTTCGCTCGGCGTCACCGGTTTTCTGGTGGAAGCGCTGCGCATGCATTACACCCAGGTGCAACCAGATGTGGCCCACTGGTCGATCGTCGGCTGGTTGATTGAAGTGACCTTGTTGCGCGGTATCGACGTGCGCAGCGCCCAAACAATGCACCTGACGGCTTGGTGGCTGCACGCGATTCTGGTGGCGGCGTTGTTCGCCACGATTCCTGTGAATCGGTTCCTCCACGTGATCACTGGCCCGCTAAACATTGCGAGCCGTCCCGAGCGGCCCATGGGCACACTCGTGCCTTTGAAGATGGAAGAGGTCGAGCAGACAGGTCGCACCGGAGTCCACGAACTTGCGGATTTCAACCGTCAACAACTGCTCAGCCTTGATTCTTGCATGGAGTGCGGCCGTTGCGAAGATGCATGTCCGGCGACCGCCACCGGCAAACCGCTTTCGCCGAAAGCCGTCGTAATTGATCTGCGAAATTTGATGTCGTTAGGCGGCGAAGATGTGCATCGAACGATCCATGACGAAACGCTCTGGGCGTGCACGATGTGCCAGGCGTGCGTGCAGGAGTGCCCGGTCTTGATCGGGCACGTCGATTTGATCAGCGACATGCGGCGCGATCTGATTGGGGAAGGGAAACTTTCCGGGCCACCCGCAAAAGCGTTGCAACAGATCGGTAGCCAATCAAATCCCTACGGGCGGTCTAACGCCGAACGCCTGGCTTGGGCGGAGGGCCTCGACGTGCCGACGGCGGAATCGAATCCGAGCTTTGAATATCTTCTCTGGGTAGGCTGCGCCGCATCATTCGATCCGCGCGCGCAGAAGGTGGCGCGTGCGACGGTGCAGTTGCTCAAGGATTCAGGAGTGAACTTCGCGGTGCTGGGCAAAGAGGAGACCTGTACCGGCGATCCCGCGCGCCGAATCGGTGACGAGTTCCTTTTCCAACAGCGCGCATGCACCAATGTCGAAACGCTTACCCGCCGCAAGGTGAAGAAGATCGTGACACCATGTCCGCATTGTTACAATACGCTTAAGAATGAATACCCGCAGTTCGGCGGCCACTACGAAGTGCAACATCACTCGACGCTGCTTGCAGAATTGATCGACGCCGGACGGTTGGGTAACGGCACGAGTAACGGCGAGCCGATTACTTTGCATGACCCGTGTTACCTGGCGCGAGTCAACGGGGAAGTGGATGCGACACGAGCGGTCATCGGCGCTACTAACGACGCGCAGTATCACGAAATGCCTCGCTGTGGAAAGAAGACCTTCTGCTGTGGTGCCGGCGGAGGTCGGATGTGGTTCGAGGAGGCACCATCGCAGCGCGTTTCTATCTTGCGTTCGCAGGAAGCAATCGCGACCGGCGCGCGCACCCTCGCCACGGCCTGTCCGTTTTGTCTGAACATGATGACCGACGGCATGGCAGGCACGCAAGGAGGAGAAAACGTGAAAGTGCTCGACATCGCCGAGCTACTCCTCAGCCGCCAAACGCCCCAGTAGTCCAGAAGGATGAGACGGCGAGAGGTCGCGACGAGACCGGAGCTCGCATGACCGGGCTAAGGCGTGCGAGCAGTTCAGTGTTTTCCAGTATCCAAGTTTGCGGCTGCAGTGCATGAGGTCTCTGAAACGATTGAAATAGATTGCAGATTCCCAAAGCTGCGTGCTTGACATCATTTCGCTGAGGACCGCTTAATTGTGACTACTTGAGGCGCGCTGGATATTCCCGACCGGATTCAGAGGTGTAAAGGGAGGATCAAGCCGGCCCTGTCGCACTTTTGCAATTCCGGCCGCTTTTTTCTTTTGCAACAAAATGAACCATGAAAACAAACTCAACTTCTCGATCTCCCTTCTTTAATCCACGCGTCCTAGTCGGTTCTACTCTTTGCTCCGCCGGCATCCTTTTGGCGAGCGCGGAACTCTACACTCTGCCCACGGGCACGGTAAATCCCGTCCCACTGATTAACCAGCCACTGGTCCCTGACGCCGTCGCGCCGGGCGGCGCAGAATTCACCCTGACAGTGAATGGCACGAGCTTCGTGTCGGGGTCGTTGGTGAGCTGGAATGGCAGCGCACGAGCTACCACATTTGTGAGTAGCTCGCAATTGGCGGCGAGCATTTTGCTCTCGGACATCGCCACAGCCGGCACGGCTTCGGTGACGGTGGTGAACCCGAGCCCGGGTGGCGGCACGTCTAACGTCGTATTTTTCCTAATCACGATTCCCGCTTCCTCGATCGCACTGAACCGGTCAGATTATGCCACGGGCCTTACGCCTACTTCGTTGGCCACGGCTGATCTTAACCGAGATGGAAGACTGGACTTGGCGGTCGTCGACTATGGTGAGGGCAAGGTTTCGATATTGCTCGGCAATGGCGATGGCACGTTCCAGGCCCATGTGGACTACGCGACTGGCGGCTTTACTCCTAGCACAGTCGTGGTGCGTGACCTCAACGGGGATGGCAGGTTCGACCTCGCTGTTCGTAACCAAGGCTCCAATACGGTTTCGGTTCTGTTGGGTAACGGCGACGGAACGTTCCAAAATCCTGTCATGTTTCCCACGGGACCGTATAAATCGCGTTTAGCTGTCGGCGATTTCAATGGAGATGGAGTTCTCGATCTGGTCACGACCAACAACGGGAACAACACTATTTCCATCCTGCTCGGTAACGGAGACGGGACCTTCCAGAGTCATGTGGATTACGCCACGGGCTCATCGCCCTTGTCGTTGGCGGTGGGTGATTTCAATCGGGATGGCATGCTGGACGTCGTTACCGGTAACATCGTCGCGAACACGTTTTCAATTCTGCTGGGCAACGGGGACGGGACATTTCAGAATCACGGGGACTATTCGACGATCAGAAATCCCCAATCTGTGGTTACTGCCGATTTCAATGGGGACGGCAAGTTGGACCTTGCCATTTTCAGCGAAAATCGCAAAGGAACTGCGGGCCTGTCGATTTTGTTGGGCAATGGGGATGGTACGTTTCAGAGCTTTGCCAGCTATCCCGACGGCTGCGGCTCTCTCGACTTGGAATGCACTGCCACCGCTGACGATTTGAACGGAGATGGCAAGCTTGATCTAGCCGTCCGGAACGCCGAGCTTGATGGCGCTAAAGGCAATGTTCTTGTATTGCTAGGTAACGGTGACGGAACGTTCCAAAGCGCTCTTACCTTTGAAACCGGACTAAAACCCGAACAGGTCGTGGCAGGTGACTTCAACGGGGATGGCAGGCTCGACTTAGCAGTTCCAAACTTTAATGACAACACGGTTTCCGTCCTGTTGCAGAGTACTACCGTTGCACTTTCGGACATAAGCCTGGGGTTTGGCCTTCAGTTGGTGGACACCATTAGCACAGCGAAGGTGGTGACGCTCACTAACACCGGTCCTACAACGTTAAACATATCGAGTATTACCTCGAGCGGCGACTTCCTTCAGGAAAACAATTGCGGCTCAGCCGTACCGGCAGGGGCGAGTTGCACGATCAGGATCGCCTTTCGGCCCAGCGCGAAAGGAGCTCGGACAGGCGCTGTGACGATCACCGACGACGCACCTGATAGCCCTCAGACGGTGGCGCTGATGGGCACAGGCACGGTCGTCCAACTGACTCCGATGAATGTGAACTTTGGCAATCAGAGGGTCGGCACCACCAGTCCACCACGCACTGTAACGCTGACCAACACCGGTAGCACGTCACTGAGCATCCATGGCATTGCCGTCACGGGAGTCAATTTCGGCGATTTTGTGGAAACTACGACGTGCGGTTCAAGCCTACCGGCTCACACAAGCTGCGCGATACAAGTTAGGTTTTTGCCAGCGGCGACGGGTGCGCGAGAAGCATCCCTGAGAGTCCGGGACGACGGCGGCGGCGGCACGCAAGACGTCGAGCTGAGGGGGACTGGGATTCTCTAACCAACAGTCGCAAGTAAAATCAACCAAATAAGAAAATCCATCCTGCCGCTGCCCGATGGCTGGGGAGTTATCTGTGGACCCATTAGGCGTCCGTCGAGAGCGTCCGGCGTCCTGTATGGTGTCCGCCGCCCTCGGGGGGGCATACGCGGAGACGTAAAACCCAATGGATCGATTACTTCTACAGACGTTGGGCAGGTACACTCGCGCGTTGGAACTGGAGTCCATAGCTGTCGGCCCGGCCGAAGAAGAACTCACATTGCGCTCCCTGCCCGTCGCCGTAGATTGCCCTGTCGCTTTACGGTGGTAAGATCTCGACGCGCTCGCAGCATCTATGGAGGCAACAGATAACGGATCAGTCGTAAAGAGTGCTACTGGACTGAGATGCGTCGTTCTTGAACAACAGAATCGAGGCATTGAAGTACGCACGTTTCAGGTTTTTCGTTGACAAAACTCATTCAATGGCTGCAAAAACTTCCAATGGAACTAATCGCGTCGGGAGTTGTTCTTAGCACGGGGGTTGAATGAAAACCGATGTCGCGATAATTGGTGGGGGGCCCGGTGGAAGTGCCGCCGCCATGTTCCTCTCTCAAACCGGCCTGCGCGTAACATTGATCGAGAAAGCACAATCGGCTCGTTACCATATCGGCGAGTCCCTGACCGGTGAGTGCGGTAATTGCCTGCGAACGCTCGGCCTCGAGGCAGAAATGACTTCCCGTCGGCATCCGGTGAAGTACGGCGTCACGGTGTATGGGCCGCGGGGCAAAAATGCCTTCTGGGTTCCCGTCAAAGGATGGCATCCGGAGTCGGGCCTTTTCGATACGCATACATGGTCGGTGCGGCGGAGTGATTTTGACCACATGCTTCTCACGGCCGCTGCGGCGCGCGGTGTCTCGGTGATGCAAGCAGAGGCTATCGCGCCGCTTTTAAACGGCGATGCGGTTCGCGGAGTGCGTGTCCGCACAAACGGCGGCACGGTCGAAGACATCGCATCGGAAGTATTGGTCGATGCTTCAGGGCAGGCTACTTTCTTTTCCAATACCGGAGTGATTGGCGAAAAAGTTCGCGGCAATTACGATCGGCAAGTGGCGGTTTTCTCGCAGGTCGTGGGAGGTATCCGCGATCCGGGTGCGGCGGGCGGGAACACGCTGATTTTTTATCGCCAAAAACATCATTGGGCCTGGTTCATTCCGCTAGACGACCAGGTCACCAGCGTTGGCGTCGTGGTGCCCGCCGATTACTACCGCTCGAAAAATGAGAGTAAACATCAGTTCCTGTTGCGCGAGCTTCACCAACTGAACCCGGAACTAGCGCGACGTCTTCCGAAAATTGAGTTTGTCGAGGAGGTGCGCGGCATTTCCAACTACTCCTACCGTATCTCGAATTTCACCGGAAAGGGATTTCTCTGCGTAGGCGATTCCCATCGCTTTATTGATCCGGTCTTTTCATTTGGAGTCTTTTTCGCCATGAAAGAAGCCGAGTATGCCGCCTCGGCTATCGCATCATTCTTTGCCGACTCCAAGGGAGAGCAGCCGAACCCATTTGCGGACTACCAGCGACTCTGTGATCGTGGTCAGGACAATGTTCAGGATCTTATCGATGCATTTTGGCAACATCCCTACGCATTCAAGCTGCTGGCGCACCATCGATATCCGGAGGACATCATCCATATGTTCGCCGGCAGGGTGTACGAAGAAACTCCTTTACCTGGTCTCGTGGCGATGCGGGCTATTAATGAGCGGGGTCGAAAGAACAGCGTGGCTCATGAATGTGCAGGAAGGATTGACTCAGTACATCAGTGAGGTCGTTGCTAAGACTGGCCAGCCGATGCCGACGCTGGACCAACCCCTGCTCGATTCCGAAGGCGGAGTAATTGACTCGATGAGCATGTGGCCGTTAATCCTTTTCATCGAATCGCGCTTCGGTATCGCGATTGAAGATACCGACATCATGCAGGAAAATTTTCGAACGCTACGAGCGTTGATTAAGTTTATCGAAACCAAATTGCATTCGTAGAAGGAGCTCATGCCGGTACAACACGCTTACACGATGAAAGCGGGGACAAAGTCCAAGCTGCTCCTTGTTTATGCCACGTCGGCAGAGGGCATGTTCGGCAAGACGGGGCTGGCCAAAAATCTTTCGGCCGGGAGCGCAGCCTACATTCGAGAGGGGGACTCGACGGCCCGCCGAGTGCCGATCGTGGAAGGTCGCGTCGGCGAATGGGCATCGGGCGCGCTGGCTGAAGTCGACCCCGAGTTGCTGCCGGGCGTATATCAATTCGGCGCGCCGGATGAAATGCTTGCCGAAGGTTCTGCGCGGGCTGTTCTGTTGATTCGTTTTTCCGACACGGTGATCAAGCCGGTCGAAATTAACCTCGTCGCATACGACCCCCAGGACGCCGAGCGGATCGGCGTGTGGAGCCTGGCCGGTCACAAGCGGCATGAGTTTCTTCGGCAGGCATTACCTCGGTTTACGGAAATGGAACTGGCGTTGGGCGAGCAAGCCGAGAAAGAACTAAAAGTAAAGCTAAACGCGGAGAAGGAATCGTAAATATATGTCGTATGCGCTGAAGAAAGGAACTACGTCGAAGATACTGCTCGTCTACGCACTCGACGCGACTGACATGCGTTCAGGGAAGACCGGTTTGAGCGCACAGACCTCAGACTCAAGCGCCGCCTACATTCGCGAAGGAGAAGCTCAAGTGCGGCGCGTACCTCTTGTGGAAGGAAAGCTCGGCGAACATCGAGCCGGAAGCTTGGTTGAAGTGGACAGCAAATTGTTGCCTGGCGTTTACCAGTTTGGCGTCCCCGACGAGATGCTTGCCGCCGGTGCGGAGACTGTCACGCTGATGTTGAAATTTCCCGGAGCGGTCATTGAGCCAATCTTCATTCATCTCGTTGCCTATGATCCCCAGGACGCGGACCGCCTTGGAATGACGGCGCTAGGACCGGAAGGGCGAAGAGCAGCCCTCCGTGGCGCTTTCCCGCGCCTGACCGAGAAAGAACTCGGCGATGCTCTATGGAAGTCACGGGGATTGACAACATAGCGTCCCCGTCGACAGGGTCCATGCAGCCATATCGTCAGCATATCATTGGTTTGCCGTTGCAGCGCTCGCTCTTCGGCCTGACAGGCCGCGCCGCGACGACGATTGGTTTTCCCGGTTTATCGTCCGAGCTGGATTTTCCGGCGCGGCTAGATGAAAACG
The DNA here is from genome assembly GCA_003219465.1 of Verrucomicrobiota bacterium. Classification (GTDB taxonomy): domain Bacteria; phylum Verrucomicrobiota; class Verrucomicrobiia; order Chthoniobacterales; family UBA10450; genus Udaeobacter. The sequence continues at coordinate 26,856 of QHOX01000166.1, forward strand.
GCGATCTTTTTTTGGATCGATCACAGGTTGCCGCGTTAACTCGAGCGTTACCCTCGTGGTTCACCCCGGAAACTCTCGAACTCATGCACATGAAGCACGCTGCCGCCTGCGATGGGTTAGTTGAAGAGAGTGAGAATGCAGTGCGCGTACCCGCTTCGCTTGATGGCGCAGTCAGTAAGTTAGCCGAAAATCTCGCCAACAGAATGGCCCTTGTGTTGGCCTATGGAGTCCTGAGCAAATTTGTGCCGGATGTCCTCTTGCGCGCTCTCGCGGATGCCGGGGATGATCAGCCGCCGCCTTTTCCCGCGAAGAGTGCCGGCGCCGAACTCATGCAAGACACTTTCGCGTTGTATCAGGCTTGCTGCGCCCTTAACTACACCCCGCAAAGATTGCAACAGGAGTGGCCCTGCGTCTCGTCGGAAGTCTTTCAACTCGTTAGGGAATTTTGCCATCGTCAAACAGGTTTCGGTCCGCTGGCATGGGACTCGCCCGGATTTGAAGACCCGAGTTATGTCGTCCGGTTGCTCCATTCGGCCTTCGATGAGGTTAATGCAGAACAAGTTCGCCGGCGTTTATCTTTCGCCAAAAGATCTGCAGTCGCTCGGTCCACTTGCGAAGAACCAACGAAGATCGCTGCCCTCAGGCGTGTGCTTGGGTTTTGGCTGGATTTTCTGGAACGGGAGACATGGTATGTGCGCCGCGCGTTTTATGTCGGCATGATCCCGCTTCTGCAGGAACTGGCGGCGGGATATCGCCAGAAAATCCCCGCATTACAACCAGCGGATCTGTTGTTCCTCGACATTCGCGAACTGACTACGGGAATCGCCGATCCAGCGGTGATTCACACGCGCCGTCAACGTTACATGACAAATACCGAGTACTTGTCATTCCGCGGCGTCGATCCGAGCCGGCTCACAACGATGCTGGGGACTTTATGAACGGGGATAACTCAACGAAAATCCACTCGGGCTTGGGCGCCGCGCCCGGGCGTGCCAGCGGGAAGGCGTATGTCATCCGCAACGCCGAAGACGTTATGAGCGTTCCGGCAGGTGCTATTCTTGTTATGCGGATCCTCCATCCGCATCTTGCACCGTTGCTCCCGCGAGTCGCTGGACTTGTCGTCGAGGAAGGCGCGATTCTTCAGCACGCAACCACGCTCGCTCGCGAATGCGGCATACCTGCTGCGGTCGGCATTCGAGACGCCCGCAATCTCTTTCAGGACGGCGCATTGTTGGAGGTGGACGGTTACACCGGCAAAGTGATCGAAAGGCATGTCGCTTGATCCGTATTCCTCTCACCGATCTTGGAGCAGCAGAATATCGGGGCTTTACGGGCGGTCTTTATCCGAGCGGACAAAACTTACGTCCCGCCACTTACGAGAAGACTGGGGTTGCGATTGGCGCGACAGTGCAACCGGTGAACGGAGACGGCAAGGCATCCACGTCCGGAAGAATCGTCATGCTTTCAATCGGCATGTCCAACGCGTCTCGAGAGTTTTTGCAGTTTACCCGATTAGCCGACACTGACGCTCGCAGGAATCCCAACTTGGTAATGATCGATGCTGCTCGAAATGGAGCGGCCGCAACGGACATTGCCTTGCCATTCGGCGATTACTGGAAACACGTGGACAGCCAGCTTCAACGTTGCGACGTATCCGCCGCACAGGTGCAAGTTGTATGGCTCAAGGCTGCCCTAGCCCATGAACCTCATGGGTTTCCGGAGAAAGCTCGGCTCCTGCAGCGGGCGTTGCGCTCGATTGTGGGAATTCTCAGCACGAAGTTTCCGCAGTTGAAACTCGTATACGTCTCCAGCCGGATTTATGGCGGGTATTCGGAAACGGACTTGAGTTCGGAGCCCATCGCGTATGAATCAGGCTTCGCGGTCAAGTGGTTGATCGAGGAGCGGATCAACAATCCGAATCACGACAGATCGATGCCATGGGTTTCATGGGGTCCTTACCTGTGGGCCGATGGGCTGACGCCGCGAAGCGATGGTCTTATCTGGGAACGCAGCGACTTTGAGCAGGATGGCGTCCACCCATCGGCGCAAGGTGTGTTGAAGGTGGCGACAATCTTACTCGAGTTCTTTCAGAACGAGATCACAGCCAGACGTTGGTTCTTCTCACCTACGGTGTGACAGTCGTTAAGCGGTGGTGACAAGGGAGCTCTTCAACAGCGCAGTGATCGCGCGCGCCATTTCCTGAGGCTCGAACCAGGCTTGCTTGATTGCGATTCGGCCGTCGAGTTGGACCACTATCGCAACGTTCGGGCCGCTGCCGAACGCACACCAGGCGCGCAGCGAACTCACTGCTGCTGGTCGTTAGGGCGCGACGACGACATACCCGGCGGTGCTTGGGATGCCGTTGGTAAAGACCGTCACCAGAGCAGGGCCGGAATGAAAGCCACTTACCGGGACAGAGATAAAGCGTCTGTCGACCAGCGCCGAAAGAAATTGGGCGGGAGGAAAACAACTTCGCTGCCATCGATGCTGCGCAGCTGCACGATCGGGTAATTAGTGGATGAGTCCCGAGTGTTGCCGGTCGAAGCTTGTGTGGTCGCCTTTTGGTTCAAGTAAGCTAGCGGTAGTTGTCCAAGTTCAATCCGCCGAGTCGTAAAGTTCCGCGCTCGCGAGGGCGTTGGAGCTGCTGTCAAGTCCTCCTGCTATCAGCACCTTGCCGTTAGTCAGCAGCGTGGACGTGTGCTGAGAGCGGGCGACGGCGAGATTGCCGGCTTCTGTCCATCTGCCACCCGCAGGATCATACAGTCTCGCACTCGCGAGCGTGTTGGAGATGACGTCGAGTCCTCCTACGACGAATACCTGCCCATTAGGTAGCAGTGCCGCCGTGTGTTCACGGCGTGTGCCTTTCATGTTGCCGGTGCGGGTCCAAGTCTGGCTCGCAGGGTCGTAGAGTTCCGCGCTCGCGTGAGTATAGATCTGACCCAGACCTCCTGCGGCCAGCACTTCGCCGTCAGGCAGGAGCGTCGCCGTGTGCTGAGCGCGGGGACTGTTGAGGGTGTGGGTTGGCGTCCAGGCACCGATCACAGGGTCGTAGAGTTCCGCGGAGCTGGTAGGAGTAGCAAAATCCCCCCCCATGAAACCGCCGGCAACGAGTACGTTGCCGTCAAGTAGCAGCGTCGCTGTGGGCCGAGAACGTGCGATTTTGAGATTGCCGGTTCTGGCCCATGTCCCGGTCTCCGGATCATACAGTTCCGCTTTCCTTGTGCCAACCCGGCACACTGGGTGGCAATCGGGTTGCGTTTCCATTTCTGGCTCAGAGCCATGGTCGACTTTCCCTGCTGCGACGAGCACCTTGCCGTCAGACAGCAGCGTCGCCGTGTGCTGAGAACGTGCGAATTCGAGGCTGCCGGTGCTTGCCCAGGTTCCGCTTGCCAGGTCATAGAGTTCGGCGCTCGCAAGGCTGTTGGAGTTGCTGTCGAGTCCTCCGGCAACGAGCACCTTGCCGTTAGGCAGCAGCGTCGCCGTGTGCTGAGAACGTGCGAAGGCGAGATCCCCGGTGTCCGTCCATGTGCCGCTCGCAGGATCATACAGTTCCGCGCTCGCGAGACTGTTGGAGCTGCTGTCGAGTCCTCCTGCAACGAGCACCTTGCCGTTGGGTAGCAGCGTCGCCGTGTGCTGAGAACGTGCAGTGATGAGACTGCCAGTCTGCTCGAATTCAAAGGGAGCGCCCGCGCACGGTTGTAGGAGAATGAGCCCTGCACCCAGGAAAAGCAGCGGGAACGCCATCCGCCGCATAGGATTTGAAGTAGCCGTCCAAATACTGCTGATCACGCGATCAAGTGCTTTCATAGTTCCAAGTCGAGGAACCCCCTCGGCCCCCTTTCTTGAGTACGATGAAGCAGCAATCGCCACAATCATGTCAAGACTTTTTGGCTGCGACGGCGCAGATCTCACGGAGAATTGCCCTCCGAGCGAGTATGCTTCTGCACGTCCAAGGGCTACGCAAAGGCGCCCATATCAAAGCCCTCTCGGATCGCTACCAGTTAAGCTTGGGCGCTAACAACGACCAGGCGGAATTGTGCATCTCTTCGGGCGAGAGGTTCGTCGTATTCAGTTCCACCACAGGACCTAGTCTCATCGCCCATCGACGAGAAGCATCTTGCCTTTTATAAAACAATTCTTTCGATTCGAGCATCCTTCGCCCAACCGGCGTGAGCTTGCCTGACTCGAGCGAGCGCTTGTTAATCCTTGCACTGGCCACCGCGTGCTCCGCCGTCAGCAGGAGAGTCAGATCAGGCATACACAGGTAAAACAGAAATGGTTCCAGCAGGCGACGAGCGTCCGTCTCTTCCATCGCCGACTCGCCGATCATCAGCGAAAGGGGACTTGCCAGATAACGATCGCAGATGACATGACTTTGTTTGAGTTGAGCTCGCACGAGGTCCGAAAGATGCAATGTCGCCGCCAGATAGTAGGCAAGCCGGGGAAGCGGCGCGACAGACTCATCCAGATGCACCTCACGGCGGAAGCTCACGAACGTGGGTGGATAGTGAAACGACGAAGCGCCGACCCGGGCGCACAGGTATTCCACGATCGTGCTTTTGCCGACGCCGTTACAACCTTCGATAACAAGGAACCTCGATTGTGATGGCATCAGTAATAATCGTCTTCAGGTAACGCGGGCTCTGCATCTGAGCCGATAAGCCGCGCTTCGATGAGGTAACCTCTCCGTCGATTTTTCACCTTCGACACGAGATCCGGTGTCAGTGGCGCCGGGAGATTTCGCGCGGCTTCAATCAGCTCCGGGACCTGCAGGAAAAAGACATCACCCTTTTCGAGGCTGCCGGAAGCGATCAAGCGCCGCTCGATCTCGACCACAAGCTGTCGCAGCGGATAGGAATACTTCA
>QHOX01000132.1 GCA_003219465.1 Verrucomicrobiota bacterium
AACGGTAAACAACCGGAACTCGACGGTAGACAGCAAACATTGCTTGGGTTCGCGGAAGGCGCTCAGGAGCGCGGCCACTTTTTCTTTTACGTTCGCATTCCTGGGGACATTCAGCCCATCGAGCGCGGCGAGCGCTTTGAAGATCCTTTGCAGGCCGCGCTCGATGCAGAGGATCTCGGCGAGGTTACTGGCGGCGGTTCGCAGATGGGCGAGGGAAAGACTGTTGAGTTTTGCGGCCTCGACGTCGAAGTAACTGATCGTGAGCGCGGCCTATGCGTCATTCGTCAAGTTATGCGCCGCCTTAATGCACCACCCGGCACTGTGATTGAAGAGTATCTTCCCGTATTTCGTGAGCTTTCACTCGATGCACCGGCAGTCTAACCATGCGATGGAGCGAACGGCGGACCGCCGTACGCTCCACTTTTGAGATGACTTCCGCACTTTCACTCCGATCGACGGGCGCCCTAGTCCGCCGTCGCTCATCTTGTTCTCGTTAGATGCACTTGCGCCCTGCCGACGTGGAATAGCAATTTTTATGTCTGAATTAGATCTGCTCAATCTAGCGCGTTCTACGACGGAGCATGAAGTGGCGTGGTTTGCACAGATGCTTACGATCAACTTTGCGATGGTTGTGGCGATTTATTACTTTCTGAATGCCGCGAAAATGACACTCAAACTCTTTAGCTTCTTTGCTTACAGCGTCGGGATGATCGTCTTGCTGGGCCAAATGTTAGTGGAAGCAAATGTGAAGGTGGGGACGATTGAGGCACTGCGGGTACTACCAGCGGCTCAGTTATCGAGACCTAGCGTCAAGTACTTAGCAGTTTCTAATTCCTGGCTCGCGCTTGCCACGAGCATCACTTTTAATCTTTCAGTATGGTTGCTCTGGTTTGGTGTTTTATATCTTCTGTTCTTTTCCGAGCGGCACTGGAAAGCACGTGATGGCCAGACAAACATCTAACCAATCGCTGGAGCCAACCGCTGGCCGCCGTGATATCCATATTTGATTTTATGAAACAGGTTTCGATGTTTGCCGCGCTCGCTCCCGCCAGCGGTGGCTCAGCTTATTCTCGTTAGACGGGCCATTCAATCGCTATGTGTGGAGTTCGTATTAGCTACCTGATCGAACACCCAGAATACATCCCGCAATTGGCGCAATGGCTGTTTGAAGAGTGGGATCTCATTCTCGGCGAAAAAACACCTGAAGCGCGCATCAAAAAACTGAACGCGCACATGAATCGCGACAAGCTGCCTATTGCATGGGTCGCACATGCGAATGGACAAGTGCTCGGAACTGCCGCTCTTCGCGTGAACGATCTTGAGCGGCGCGAAGACCTGACTCCCTGGCTCGGCGGAGTGTTTGTCGGCTCGCAGTTTCGGCGCCGTGGGATTGGTGCGGCGCTTTGTGCCACCGTGGAGGACGCGGCGCGGTCGCGAGGGATACAGACACTTTATCTGTTCACACTCGACAAACAGGCGTGGTATTCACGCCTGGGCTGGACAGTACTCGGCCCGTGTGTTTGGCACCAGCGGCCCGGTGACATAATGTACAAGCACTTGCAAACCGCCTAACCAACAAAAGGTTGAACGAAGAACTATCAAGGATGATGGGAAAGCAAATTTCGCTTTGGTCTATCCGCCGCAGCGGACAAACCCTGGTCGATCTCGTTCTCGCCAGACCTAAGCGCTGCATGCGAATATGATCGCGACCGGTTACATTGCATCCGTGCGAGCGTGCGTTCCAGTGCACAATGAACCGACGACGTCCGTTGGTAGCAGGTTTGCGCGGCTGTAATCGCCTCAGGTGACTGCGATGGTCATTCGTGAGCGCGGCGGCTGGCACAGGCACTGCGGTGACTGGGCAATAGGAGAAAATGATCTTAGCCGCATCAGATTTTGTGACCGTTTTTGAGATCACCAGAGCCAGTAACGGAGTTTTCGCAGAAGAAGTTTTCCGATTGCTAGTAGGCATGGCCGCCCTGATTGGAGGCGTGACGGCTTTGATCTATAAGTGGAGAAATAACGAGCCCAAAAGCTGGTTCGGTTCAGTGTTCGTGACTGCCTGGGCGGTTTTTTGGCTTTACCTGCACAATTTTCCTTATGTGTTTGGGCATATTAACAATCTGGTGAGAACGTATCAGAACGGACAATATGAAATCGTCGAAGGGCAGGTTCAGGTGTTGCATGAACAGCCCGCGACCGGGCACACGAAAGGAGACATCATCGCTGTGAATGGAAAACAGTTTGAAGTCAACTATTTTTACCTCACGCCCGCATACCGGAACACGCTTGCTCACGGAGGTGTTTTGAACGCCGGTGTTTATGTGCGCATTTACTACCACAATGACGAGATCCTTCGCGTGGATATCCGCAAATGAAGAGGTCAGACGATCTTTATTCGTTACCGCCTGATCTCCCGATTCCGATAGATGACGGCTCTTGCGACCACCTCGCTGGGTTGTTGTGGCCGTCGGTTCCACTGCGATCCACTCGTGGCACTTGGGTATCGCTTGCTGCCGTGAGAGCAGAGTGGCTGGTCGTTTACTGCTATCCGCGCACTGGTCTGCCAGACCAGGATCCGCCGGGAGGCCTGGAGGCTTGGGACGCCATTCCTGGCGCCCGCGGCTGTACTCCACAGGCTTGCTCCTATCGCGATCACCATGCCGAGCTGGTGCAGCACGGCGCACACGTTTTCGGCGTCAGCACGCAACACACAGAGTATCAACGCGAGGTCGTCGACCGTCTTCACCTTCCGTTCGAACTCTTGAGCGACTCAGAGCTTGAACTTGCTCGAGCTTTACAGCTACCAACCTTCTCTGTGGCCGGTCAGACGCTTATCAAACGGCTGACTCTGGTCGCACGCGAAGGACGCATCGACAAATGCTTCTACCCTGTTTTCCCTCCAAACGGCGATGCTGAAAACATCCTCAACTACATCCGTGGAGCTGCGTCCTAACAAATCGAAAAAAGCTATCGCTTTCGTGGAGCGTCACGGAGTGGTGCTCCAAGCTGCGTGTCCAGTGCCGAGCCTGGCGGAGGCTATCGCCGGGGAAAGCATCCGAGGCAGTTGGTGGGGACACGCTAAAGGCCGGGAAATCTTTCGGGCATCGCGCGCCGTTTGCGAAAGTCCCGAGGTTTTGGTCTGTAAGTTAGTTGATAACAAAGTCACGTATGTTCATCGCCGGGTCTGGCCGGCTCTGATCAAGCTTGCACCGCGGTTTGGAAACGAGCGGCTCGCGAAGGTCTGGGAGGAACATACAAACACCGGTGCGCATCTGTCCCGGCAGATCCCCTTTCCTGAATGGGTGCCAGCCGATATCATGAAAGAGGCGGAAAGGCTATCGACATCAAAAGCAGAGCGAATCCTATCGGCAGTGTTACCGGAGAAATCACGCAAGGCCGGGCGAAGACGTATGGAAACGCGCCGACCCTCACTTCAATCCTCTCCCTGTCAGGGACAGCCGAAGGCGCAAGCTCCAGGTCAGCGAAGAACGTAGACTCAATGCGACCAATTAGCGGGTGATGAAAACATAGTCCCGCGTTTGCGAAGCTTTCGACTCGGAAAGAACAGCACCTCGAAGGTTCGGCACCAGCATCGTGGCTTTCTCCCTCGAGGCCACCAGCGCATCGAGATTTCCGTTGTTCCATTCAGTGACTGCACGCTGCGGTTCGATGAAATGCGTCTTTCGCAGATAAAGCAGCAAGCCTTCGTCTTTCGCCAAAACCACTTCGTAACGCCAATGACGCGCTTGCGCTTCATTCCGAATGTATCTTCCGAAAACGGCGAGCGCGTCACCATGATCGCGATAGCCAGTGATCACCTTCCAACCTGTGTAGCCGCCGGTGAAGAGGATTGCAAAAGACAGTGCAATTACGCTCCAAAGGCAGGGTCGGCGTGCTGCGCCGACCGGACGCCGCAGCACGGCGTCCCTACCAGAGATTTGCGCGGCGAGTAGCAAACAGAGCGGCGGAATTATCGGAAAAATTCTATCCACGCGCTTTGATGGGATCAGCGACATCACGATCAGACCGCCAATGCTCCAGCAAAACAGCCAGAAAGTTTCAGGAGACATTTCGCAGAAAAGACCGCGCAGCCGCCAGTTTCGCGATCGGAAACCGACACCGGCAATCCCAATCATCAGCACGCTCCACGGCGCAAATTTGTGCAATAGGTGCGGCAAATAAAAAAGAAGCGGCTGCGGCCTATGAATTGTTTCGCCAAAGCGGCCGACGAATTCACGCATCACAACTTCCTCGTAAAATCCTGGCTGAGACCGAATGCCGCCGACTACCCAAATGAGAAAAATCGCGAGTGAGGCAATCCACGGCCACCAGCCGGGCCAGGTGCTACCCGAACTCGCGTTCGGCGCGCCTCCTTTGACTTCGCTCAGGACAAGCTCAGGTCGCGCCCTTCCACGCCGCGTTTGGAACAGCGCGATGCCCGGCAGCAGAAACGCGTAAATGATCGGCCCCTTGATCAACATTGCCGCCGTGAGCAGCACAAACACGTAAACCTGATCGTCCAGTGTCCAGTCGCTTCCCTCCCTAATTTTTTTCCAGATCAGCAGGCCGATCAGAAAAATCACGAGCGCCAGCGGCATATCGGTGCGCACGAGCGTAGCCAGCCGCGGACTCAGCAGATTGAGTCCAAATGCGCCTACTGCAATTACCGCGGCAACTTTTCCATACGCATTCTTCGCAGCGCGGAATAACACGACCGCGAGCGCGAGCCCAGCGACAAGCGACGGCAAACGCCATGCGATTTCCCATGACCGCGTCACCGCAAAAAGCGTCGCTGAGATCCAGCCGACCAACGGCGGCTTTGTCGCCACTCGCTCATGCGGTGTGTGCTGATAAAGCCAATGGCCTTCGTTGACCATTTCAAATGAGGTGAACGCCTGCTTCGCCTGATCGTAGTCGTCGAGCTGCCACGGCAGATTGGCGATCGCGAACAAAAGAATGATCAGTGCCGCGACAACCCAGAGCGTGCGGCGGTCTTCGAGCAGGTTCTCTGTCATGTCGAGCGAAGTCGAGACATCTCTCATTGAATTTCACAGACTCCTCGACTGCGCTACGCTCCGCTCGGAATGACAATCATATGGATTCAATCACGCCAAAGGACGGCGCGTAGGGGTGCGCCGTCGGCACCCGCGATTTTCAGAGGCAGCGCCGCGAAATTGTAAATGCCGGGCGCGACATCGCTGAGATCGAGTGCTTCAATTATGGCGATCCCGGCGCGGGCAAGCGCGTGGTGGTTCTGCAACGATTTTGAATCGAGCTCGTCCATGGACGGCAGATCAACGCCAAGCAGTTTCACGCCGTTTTTTTGCAACCACGCCGGAACATCGGCCGCGATCACGGGGATTCGATTTGGAAAAACTGTCGAGTCACTCCATCGGCCGGTCTTTACGAGAAGCCGTGAGGTCGCGGCGATTTCTTCGGCGTGTGGGCGGAGATCCTCGCGAGTAATCAGGTGCTTCTCCGTCGATTGGGAAAAACCTTCCGAAAGATCGACTACCGTTGCGCGTCCCAGAAAAATCTCGAGCGGCGCTTTTTCGATCGACGCCCCATTCGTGTCGAAATGAAATCGAGCATCGGCGTGGGTGCCGTTGTGCACGCTCATCGCGATCGCACCGAGATTTACGCTCGCGCCTTTTGCGATCTCGGTTGTAACACGAAAACGAAACGGTTCGTCACCGGGCCATTCGGCGAAGTCATTCGATAGCGTTCGTGATATGTCCCAGATCTTCATCGTGTCGTAGAAGGAGCGCCGGTCTGCAGTTCTTCAAGAATTGCTTGCGCAGCTCTTTCGCTAGCGCCGGTACCGCCGAGTTTACCGATGATCGCATCAAAATCCGAAATCATTCGATCATGCGCAGGTGTGTCTTCCATTAACAACCAGACGGCCTTTGTGATCGCGTCCGGTTTTGCCTCGTGCTGGATAAACTCCTGAACGACTTCTTTGCCTGCAAGCAAATTAGGCATTCCAAGATAATCTACATTCACGACGAGCCGCGCTGCGACGTACGTCGGCCAGGCAACCTTGTAAATCAGCACGAACGGCATTCGAAAATAAGCGGCCTCAAGCGTGGCGCTCCCGGACGCCACGATTCCAACGAAAGCGCGCTGCATGATGTCTGCTGTTTGACCCACGGCGATTTCAATCGCCCGCCGATCCGTTAATTGCTCATTCATCTCACGAGCAAGTTCCTCGGATGCAGCTGCCACTTGGAAGCGCAACGTTGGATTACCTTGCAACAGCAGGCGCGCTGCTTCGATCATCACCGGGAAGATTTTTCGAACTTCGCGCAAACGACTCCCGGGGAAAAGTCCGATCAGATTCGGATCACGCTGAGCGCCGATCTTTTGAGTCTCAAGTCTCTCGATCATTGGATGGCCGACAAAAACCGCGCGGAGCGCCGATGCGGCGTAGAGATCGGTCTCAAACGGAAAAATGCAGAGCACGAGATCGATGAAGCGCGCCATTTTTTTGATGCGTCCGCGGTTCCACGCCCAGACCTGCGGGCTGATGTAATAGATTGTCTTCTGCGTTGGCGATTGCGCTCGCAGAGAGCGCGCCAGTCGCAAATTGAAACCCGGATAGTCGATCAAAACGACTGCGTCGGGTTTGCTGTCCTGGATTTCGGTGAGCGTTTGATGGAATTGTTCACGAAAGTAGCCGTACTTTCGCAGCACTTCCCACAAGCCGAGAACCGCTGCGTCATCAATCCAGTTTTTAAATTGCGCGTCGGCGACCCGCTGCATCTGGGGACCGCCGCGCCCGATGAATTTCAGCTCAGGATCCAACCCGCGCAGCGAGCGCATCAACGCTGCGCCGTGATTATCGGCGCTCACTTCGCCGGCGACGAAATAGATGGTCATTCTTCTGTAGTGGCAGCCGTGTCGGCTGCGAAGTGAAATGTCATGCAGGCGCCACGCCTGCCTCTACAGCGACAGTTTGCCACGCGGGATCGTCCTATCCACTCGACTCGATTTGCTTCGTGATCTTAACAGCCAGCTCCAACGCCGCAGTGGCTTGAGAACCGGAAACGCGCGGCTGGCGCCCCGTGGTTGCACATTCTATGAACGACGTGAGTTGAAGCTTGAGCGGTTCGCCGTGTTCGATCCCGACCCGGTCACGCCAAATCTGTTTTCCGACGCGGCGATAGATCTCGCCGCTTTGATTTTGATAATCGAGCGACAGATACGCGTCTTCCTGAAAAATCCGGATCTTACGCATCCGCTCGGGGCTGATGCGGCTGGCGGTCACATTTGCGACGCAACCGTCTTCGAAGTGGAGCCTCGCGTTTGCAATGTCTTCGCTGCGGCTGAGCACGGGCACGCCAACCGCGTCAATGCTCCAGAGAGGCGAGCGTATAAAATTCAGAATGACTTCCAGATCGTGAATCATTAAATCGAGAACAACACCGATATCAGTGCTGCGTTCCGTGTACGGAGCAAGCCGATGCGCTTCGATGAAGCGCGGATGTGTCAGATATTTTTCGAGGGCACCCAGAACCGGGTTGAAGCGTTCGACGTGGCCCACCTGGAGGATGAGGCCGCTGGACGCCGCCAGTTCCGCGAGTTCCGTGGCATGTGCAGTGTTGTCGGTGATCGGTTTCTCGATCAGCACGTGTTTGCCCTTGGCGAGGAGAGCGCGTGCAACGTCGTAATGAGTGTTGGTAGGCGTTGCTACAGAAGCGGCGTCAACGATTCCCATGAAATCGTCAAGTGACGCCGCCGCCGCCACGCCGAATCTGCTGGCAATATTGCGGTTCCTGAGCGGTTCCAAATCATACACCGCGGTGAACTCAGCCGACGGAATTTCCGCGTAGAGCCGTGCATGATTACTTCCGATATGCCCAACACCAACAACGCCAACGCGCAGCTTCTTCATTGTCCCGAATGCAGTCAACTCCGAAAGCTTTCGCGGGTCAACGCCCCAAGGGATCTAAGGGGAGCTGCGCTCTCAGTCAGATGAGACGTATTAGTCGGACAAGTCGGGCGCAATTAGTGATTGCGCCACGTTGGCAAGGAACCATTTATAGGTTTGCGCGATGCCTTTTCGCAATGTGATGGTGGGCTGCCAGCCGAACGCGCCAATTCTGGTAGCGTCCAAAAGCTTGCGCGGCGTGCCGTCCGGTTTGCTCGTGTCCCAAACGAGTTCTCCGTCGAAACCAACCAAGTCGCAGATTAGCTCGGCCAACTCGCGAATGGTGACGTCTTCGCCGCAGCCGATGTTGATGATTTCTGGCGAATCGTATTTCTCCAGCAACAAAAGACAGGCGGCCGCAAGATCGTCAACGTGCAAGAATTCGCGGCGCGGTTTTCCGGTTCCCCAGACGATTACCTCCTTTGCTTTCCGAATTTTCGCGTCATGGGCCTTGCGGAGCAGCGCAGCGAGCACGTGCGATGTTTCCAGATCGAAGTTGTCGTTAGGCCCATAAAGGTTCGTCGGCATAACCGAAATGAAGTTCCTACCGTACTCGCGCGCATACGCCTGGCATAGCTTGATCCCGGCAATCTTGGCAATCGCGTAAGCTTCATTCGTTGGCTCCAGCGGGCCAGTGAGCAGCACACTTTCGGGAATCGGTTGCGGCGCGAACTTCGGGTAAATGCAAGAGCTACCAAGAAAGAGCAGCTTGCGCACGCCAGTTTGGTAGGCCGAGCGAATGACGTTGTTCTGGATGCGCAAATTATCGAGAAGAAATTCCACCGGATAATCATTGTTTGCCTTTATCCCGCCGACCTTCGCCGCTGCGAGAATCACGATGGCCGGCATTTGCTCCGCAAAGAGGTTGGCAACGGCAGATTCGTCACCGAGATCGAGCTGCGATCGACCGCGCGTTAGCAGATTAGTGAAACCTTCCGCTTCGAGTCGCCGAACAAGCGCACTCCCGACCATTCCCCGATGACCGGCCACGAAGATCTTATCGGACTTCTTCAACTGCATTGTAGTCTTTAGTCAGAAATTCTCAGGCAGGCAAGGCGCCCACCGGGCCGCTTACTGGAATGCCTGTTACCGGGGTGTTTGGTCTTGCTGAGAATGGCGCATCCATTTTGAATCCCGGAGTGAGATTCATTGCTTGCGTCGCTGCGATAGCGCTAGCGAGTGGCGCTTTGGCCCAAATATCGCCGGCTCCGAAGCGGCCAGTGGATCAACTGATTCCCTGGTTGTTGGATGAAGAGCAAGAACTGCGCGGCGTCTCGTTCAGCGAAGTGATCTTCGATACAACCGGTAAAAAAGTGCTGCCGTTCGATGCGAACAACGCAATCGATCGGCGCGTCGCAAAAGCCATCAGTGCCGCGTGCGATGAAACTGTGAAGCGATTGAATACGGCGCACGGCGCGATCCAAAACGTCAATCGAATCAACGAAGTGAGCAGTCATTTCGAAGATTCATTGCGCGAGCTGCTCAACACGACTCACGGTTTGCGCTGCGATTTTCCGCTTACCGCCGAAGGGAAAGCGCAGCGTTCAGGTTATCCCGACTTGCGCATTACCGATCTGGAGAGCAAGCGCGTCTTTTATTTGGACCCGAAACTTTACGCCGCCGGAAGCCGCGACAGCAGTTTCCGCGCGTTTTATTTCGAGCCAAAGAAGGCGACGAATAAAGTGCGCGAGGACGCGGTGCATTTCGTCGTTGGATTCGAGCACGAGATACGCGAGAAGACTGGCGTGTGGAAATTCACGCGTTGGGATCTCGTCGATCTTTCGCGGTTCACCGTGAAACTGAAAGCCGAATTCCAGGGCAGCAACCGCGACATGTACCGCCCTGAGGCAATTGTCGCCTCGAGCGAAAAGTAATCTTGATTGGTGTCCTTGCCCGTAGCCGTGCTGGTTCTCGATCAGAAGCATAAGCACCCGCAGGAGTTGCTGGCGCAATCCGCAGGACTTAATGGTATTATGTTCAATGATCTCACAGGCTAAGGAAACATTTCAGTTCGATGCGATTGACGATGTGTTAAGCGACATCGCGAAAGGGCGCATGGTGATCGTGACCGACGATGCGGATCGCGAAAACGAAGGCGATCTGGTCATGGGGGCGGAAAAGGTGACGCCTGAAGCCGTCAACTTCATGGCGACGCACGGCCGCGGCTTGATTTGCGTCCCCGTTTCGAATGAGCGCGCCGATCAACTCGGCCTGCAACGCATGGTGTCACAAAACCGGGAAAAGCATAAGACCGATTTCACCGTCTCCGTGGACGCGGCGCGGGGCGTGACGACGGGCATAAGCGCCTATGATCGCGCGACGACAATACTGGCCATCGCTAATCCGAAATCGTCGCCGGAAGATTTGAACCAACCGGGACATGTCTTTCCACTGCGCGCAAAAGACGGCGGCGTCCTGCGACGCGCCGGTCACACCGAAGCCGCTGTGGATCTGGCAAGAATGGCGGGACTGCAAGCCGCCGGCGTGCTCTGCGAGATTTTGCACGACGACGGCACAATGGCGCGTCTGCCGGAGCTGATGGAATTCCGCAGCAAACACGGGCTGCGCATTTGCACGATCCAGAGTTTGATCGCCTACCGTCGTAAGAGCGAGAAGCTGGTCGAGTTGGAGCAAATCGTGAAAATGCCGACCGACTACGGCGATTTCGATTTGCATTTGTATCGCTCGAAGCTCGATGGGCAACATCATCTCGCCCTCGTGAAAGGCAAAATCGACAAGAGCAAACCGACGCTCGTGCGCGTGCACAGCCAATGTCTCACCGGCGACGTTTTCGCTTCGCGCCGATGCGACTGCGGAAATCAATTGCACGCAGCGCTGCGGCAAATCGCAGAGGAAGGTAATGGCGTTTTGGTTTACATGCGCCAGGAAGGCCGCGGCATTGGGCTGGCAGCAAAAATCCACGCATACAAATTGCAGGAGGAAGGACTCGACACCGTGGAGGCGAACACGAAGCTGGGCTATCCGAGTGACCTGCGCGATTACGGACTAGGCGCACAAATCCTTTTCGATCTAGGCGTACGGCAATTCCGCTTCCTCACAAATAACCCGAAGAAGGTTGTCGGGCTCGAGGGGTACGGTTTGGAAATGATCGAGCAGGTGCCGATCCGCGCCGCAGCCAATCCGCACAACGAGAAATATCTCGAGACAAAAAGAACGAAGCTCGGGCACTTGCTGTGAATGACGAAGATCGAATTCCGAAGCTCGAACTAATGACGAAGTCCAAAACAACGCGCGACCAATCATTCGTCATTCGTGCTTCGTCATTAATTCGTCATTCGTCATTCGTCATTCGTCATTTTTAGATGTCGAAGGCTGCGCCGTCTCGTCCACGAACTAACAGAGCCAAGCGTGTGTTCTGCATCGTTGCTAGTCGGTTCAATGCGCAATACGTAGATGGCCTTATTGATCACACGACGAGAGAGCTGCGTGCACTGGCGCCAGACGCGACAATTTCTCTCCAGCGCGTCCCGGGTTCGTTTGAGATTCCCGTGATCGTGCGGGAATTTGCGATTCAAAATAAAGCCGACGCCATCATCGCCTGCGGAGTGATTTTGCAAGGCGAAACCAACCATGCGCAAAACCTGAGCCGCTCCGTTACCGACGCGCTCCAGCGCATCGCCATCGAACACGGCGTGCCAGTCATAAACGTAGTACTGAGTTTTGATAACGAAAATCAGGCGCGCGCGCGTTGTCTTGAAAATAAAATCAATCGTGGAACCGAAGCCGCGCGCGCGGCGGTGGAAATCGCGAACGTTTTATCGGAACTTCGTGGAGGGTGAGCTATGGGTAAACGTCGCCGAGCGCGGGAAGCTGCGGTTCAATATCATTTCTGGCGTGATCTTCAGCGCGGCGAGGGGCCGGACAAGATCGATGATTTTTGGGAGTTTTGCCCCGCACCAGCGCGCGTGCGCGAATTCGCACAGCCGCTAATCGAAGGCATGGTAGCGCATTTGCCAGAGATCGACGAACGCATCCGCCGCTACTGCGAGAACTACGAATTTCGCCGTATTTCGGCCGTCGATCGCAATGTCCTGCGGCTGGCCATTTACGAAATGCTCTTCCGCGACGACATCCCGCCGGTCGTTTCCATTAACGAGGCCATCGAACTAGCGAAGGCGTACGGCGGCGCGGATTCAGGCCGATTTGTGAACGGTATTCTCGATCGTATCCGGAAAGATTTGGACAGGCCGGCGCGAGAGGCGGTGAAGAAGCAATCGTGAATCGTTGAAGCGTTTCAACAACGTTGTCATTCCGAGCGAAGTCGAGGAATCTCTGATCATTGCTCACCGCAGCGCTGAAAATTGAAATCAGAGGTGTCTCGACGCCGCTCGACATGACAAGAAGCACATGAATTTTCTTCAATCACTCGCCAAGCAATTCGCCGGCAAACCCATTGAGTGGGACGAACTCGAAGAAGCGCTCATCCGCGCCGACCTCGGCGTACCGATGACAATGCGCATCATCAAAACGCTTCAGGAACGCGAGGCTTGGGCTTTGCTGGGAATCGGTGATGTGATCAAAGCGGTGCGCGAAGAGATCGCGCGTATTTTGCCGCGCGACCCGGTGCCAATCCGTCGAGCGACCGGCAAACCAACCGTAATTTTGATTGTCGGCGTGAACGGAACTGGCAAAACAACGTCGGCAGCAAAACTCGCGCAGCACCTCTTGGGTAGGGGCGGTTCACCCGAACCGTCCGTGGGCGATTGGGGTCAATCGCCCCTACCTCACCAATCGCAAGCGATGCTTGCCGCAGCAGACACGTTTCGCGCCGCGGCTATCGAGCAACTCGACATCTGGGCAAAGAGACTCGGCGTTGAAATCGTTCGCGGCCAGCACGGCGCAGATCCCGCGGCGCTTTGTTACGAAGCGTATCAGGCAGCTGCCAAGCGGGAGATTGACTTTCTGCTTTGTGACACAGCCGGCCGGCAACACACGAAAGCAAATCTGATGGCCGAGCTGCACAAGATAAAACGCACTCTGGGCAAACTTGATGCGGACACACCGCAGGAGAAGTTGCTGGTCGTCGATGCTACTACCGGCAGCAACGCGCTTAGTCAGGCACGCGAATTTCACAACGCGCTTGGACTCACTGGTCTGATCGTGACGAAACTCGATGGTAGCGGCAAAGGTGGCATAATCGTAGCGATCCAGGATGAACTTGGAATTTCCACGCGCTTCGTAGGTACCGGCGAAAAGCTCGACGATTTCGCGCCGTTCGATCGGAAAAAGTACCTCGAAAATTTGTTGTGATTATTGCAAGCGTCGACATCCTGAGCCAGGCCGAAGGATCCCGTTGAGCTACTTCAAAGCTTTGCCGCGGGATTCCTCGACTTCGCTCGGAATGACGGAATAGTTCAGCGCCGTGGGCCAAACAACTAAAGAAGTAATCCCGTCGGAAGAAATTGTGCCTGCGGGAGTAGCCACAGGTCTGCGCGGTTTCATAGCGAAGTTCACCGTGCTCAAGGGAGCGCAACGCGAGCTGTGGCTCACGTTCCTGATCAAGTTCCTCATTTACACGGCCTACTCGGTTACAAACAAAACAATGGTGCTGTGGCTGTCGAAGGACCTTGGCTTCAGCGATCAAGCAGCAGGGGCGCTGGTCGGCTGGGTGTGGGCGCCCGCAATGACGATCTTCACTTTGCTTGCAGGGTCGATCACGGACGCGATCGGGTTGCGGCGCACTTTTTTCCTGGGTGTCGCCATTTGCACAATTGCTCGCAGCGTGATGGTCGTTACGACCATCCCATCGCTGGCGCTAGCTTGTGGGGTTCTTCCGCTGGCAATCGGTGAAGCACTCGGCACGCCTGTGCTGCTGGCCGCAACGCGGCGCTACTCCACGGTCGCGCAACGGTCGATCTCCTTTTCGATCATCTACATGATAATGAACGTCGGCTACATCGCCGCGGGCTGGATTTTCGACTACGTCCGCCAACTCAATTTCCACGTCAGTCTCTTCGGATTTCAACCCAGCAGCTATCAACAATTATTCATCGTCAGTCTTGTTTTCGAGATTGTGCTGTTTCCCGTGATTTACTTTCTGCGGCGTGGCGCGGAAGCAACAAACGGCGGTCCTGTGATTGATCAGCTATCCCGCAGTCGAGACGCCGCCGGGAGTTTCTTGAGCGGTATTTGGGAAACAGTGCGCCAAAGCGCGATCGACGCCGCGCGTCTCTTTCGACGGTTGATTGGTCAATCAGGATTTTACCGGTTGCTGATGTTCTTTGTCTTCATCGGATTTCTCAAGGCGATCTTTTTGCAGATGGACTACGTCTTTCCAAAGTTCGGCATTCGCGAACTCGGCGCGAACGCTCCGGTCGGGAAACTTTCCGCGATCAACGCTATCGTGATCATCTTGCTCGTACCCATTGTGGGCGCGCTGACGCAAAAGTATGCAGCTTACCGCATGGTGGTGATTGGCGGAATCATCTGCGCAGCCGGAGTATTCATTATGGCACTACCGACCGAATGGTTCGTGTTGGCGGCCAACAGCATCTTCGGCCACTGGCTCGGGCACGCTTACCTCGGGCTGAGCGGGAGCATTCACCCTTACTACATCATGACTGCGCTGTATCTGATCGTTTTCTCGATCGGCGAAGCCTTCTATTCGCCGCGGGTGTACGAGTATGCCGCTGCGATTGCCCCGCGAGGACAGGAAGCTTCGTACGGTTCTCTGGCGTATCTCCCCTTCCTCGTGGGCAAACTCCTTGTCGGCACTGGCGGGTGGTTGCTTGCCGCGTTTGTCCCGGAACAGGGTCCCCGACATCCGGGCACAATGTGGCTGATTTTTGCATTGGCGGCGTCGGTCGCACCAATTGGGTTAATTGCGTTTCGGCGCTACATTCGCGTTCCCGAAGCCGGGCGGCAGGATTGAACGCGTCCCAACCATTTTGTGTCTGATCTGCGAACTTAATTAAGAAGCAAATCTCTGCGCATTTCCTTAAGGAAGCGCGATCGTGCGCAGACTTAAGTACTGCTAAAGGGGACAATTCTCACGGGAG
>QHOX01000133.1 GCA_003219465.1 Verrucomicrobiota bacterium
GAGAATGAGTTCCTCGAATTCGTCGAGAAATTTCGGGAAACGATCGACAATCTGCTTCGCTCCGGCGAGCCACTCATCGCTTGCGTCCACGCGGCAGCCGCCGAAACGCATGTAATCGCACATCATTCGCGAACCGGATAACGACTCGAAAAAATCGAGAATTTTTTCGCGCTCGCGGAAGGCGTACATCAGTGGCGTGCCCCACGCGCCCATGTCGCTGAGCAAAAAACCCAGAAGCGAGGCGTGATTCTGCAACCGCGTCAGCTCGGCGAGAATGACGCGCAAATACTCGGCGCGTTCGGGAACTTCGATTGCGGCGAGTTTCTCAACGCTGAGCGCGTAGGCCCAGTTGTTGGTCATCGAGCAGAAATAATCGAGCCGGTCGGTGTACGGCATCGAGCCGAGGTAACTGGTGTTCTCGCCGATCTTCTCGTGATTTCGATGCAAGTAACCGAAGACCGGTTTGAGCTTGCGAACGACCTCGCCTTCGAGCGCCACATTCATCCGAAACACGCCGTGCGTAGATGGGTGTTGAGGTCCCATCGAGACTTCGAGCAATTCGCCCTCGAGCCGCGAGCCCATGCTAACTGGCGGTCTCTCAAAAGCTTCGATTGTTTCAACGGCTGCGCTCATGCGAACTTACGGCTGTGCCGTGATCCTTTCAGCGCCATCAAGCTCCGGCCGCGGTGGGTAATGCACTTTCGCCTTCTCCAGCACTTCATCGTGCGGCGTGGGTTCCCATTCGTAATCGTCCGGCTCACGGTAATCTTTTCGCATCGGATAATCTTCGAACTCGTCCCACATCAAAATCCGCCGCAGATCGGGATGGCTCTCAAAGCGAATACCGTAAAGATCGAAGATCTCACGCTCCTGAAACTCGGCACTGCGCCAGATCGACGTCAGTGATGGCAAGTGGTTACCGTCTGCGCGATCGCTTGTGCGCATGCGAATGATTACCGGGCCGTGTTTATGGGTCATTGAGTAAAGGTGATAAACCGACTCGAGATACCCGGGAATCTTCTCCTCAGTGGTCTCTGTGACCTCTTTCTCCTGCCCATCAACGATCTTCTTTACCTTCGTTGTTTTCTTCAGAACGCGATCGAGCCAATCGACGCCGGTGACATTGGAGCAAAAATCCAGGCACAGCGCGGGATCGACGCGCAAAAATCTCGCTATCGCGATCGCGTGCTCGTTATCGATCAGTAGTGAGTGCTGCTGCGACGGGCTGCCGTTTTGAACGATCTCGATCTTTGCGCCCGGCACAGCGGCTTCGACCCGGGATTTGATCTCGTCTAAAGACTCCATCAACTCTTTTAGCTTTGCCTTTCGATCATCGGTGGCTGAAACACATTCGGATTCGCCGGGGGTTCCAAGTCATGCTTGCCAAATCTCGGTACGGGGAACTCGCTTGGTTGGTCTGGCTTGAGAAACTCGGCCTTATCTGCGCCGGTCAACTTTTGATCGTCGATCTTGCGCTGGAGTTCCATGAACGCGTGAAGCAATGCTTCCGGGCGCGGAGGGCAACCGGGAATGTAAACGTCGACCGGAATATAACGGTCGATGCCTTTGAGAACGTTGTAACCTTGCTTAAAAGGCCCGCCGGAGATCGCGCATGCACCCATGGCGATCACATATTTTGGATCAGCCATCTGGTTGTAAAGCCGCACGATTTGCGGCGCCATTTTCTTCGTGACCGTTCCAGCAACGATCATGAGATCGGCCTGACGCGGTGACGGACGGAACACTTCGCCACCGAAGCGCGCGATATCATAGCGGGATGCCGCCGTGGCGATCATTTCAATGGCGCAACAGGCCAGTCCGAACTGCAGCGGCCAGATCGAGTTTTTGCGTCCCCAATTGTAAAGGTCCTGCATTGAAGTCACCCAGACTCCCTGCCTCTGCAGTTCGGTGCGTAATTGTTCGTCGATTTGGCTCATTAGTTCCGGAAGAAGTTGCAAGCGTTACAAAAGTTACATGGTGAGACCGCGAAAATTCCCTTCTAACAATGTAATGCTTTCAACTCGTTTAACCAGCGCGTGAGCGCGCTAACGCTGCCATTGCAAACATCCCTTGCCCCACGCCCAGACAAGCCCTTCGATGAGGAGCAGAAGAAAAATAAGGATCGCGATAAACGCTCCGACGGGCAATCCGGTGAATGCGACCGCAAACGGCACAAGAAACACGGCCTCAACGTCGAAGATCAAAAAGATGATCGCGTACAGATAATATTGTGCGTGGAACTGAATTTGCGCGTCGCCGATCGATTCGACGCCGCATTCGTACGTGGAAGTTTTGTCCGGCCCCGGTTTTGGGGGTTGGAAAAATCGCCGCCACAGCCAAGCCAGCGCCAATGGAAGCAGCGGAAACACCAGTGCCACGCCAACGAAAATGATGATGAACAGGTATGGATTAGGCATCATAGAGTCGCGATCAAATTCGCTCGGAAACCTTCGCTGCCAAGCTATAGTTAAAGCAGTGAATAAAACCGTCACGCTTCCCGGAAGCCATCATCCCTGTTTATTTGCTTTGCGTGACAGGCTGATATTGTCCTATTGTAGCGGTGCCGCTGTTTCGGCAGCGAAAATTTCTGAGTAATATGGACGTTAGCGGCACGATCGGCGCAGTTCTGAATCAGAAAAACAGAGAGATATATTCCGTCTCACCGGACGCGACGGTGTTCGAAGCAGTCCAATTAATGGACGCGAAGAACGTCGGCGCTCTGCTGGTAATGGACAGCGAGCGCTTGGTGGGAATCATTTCCGAGCGCGATTACACACGCAAAATCATGCTGCGCGGCAAGCGTTCCCGTGAAACCAAAGTCGCAGAAATCATGTCAACGAATGTGTTCACAACGCATCCGCGCCAGGGAGTCGAAACATGTTTGCGCCTCATGACCGACAAGCACATTCGCCATTTGCCGGTCCTTGACGACGATAAAGTGGTCGGCGTGATCTCGATCGGCGACTTGGTTAAACATGTGATTTCATGCCAGCAAGCCGCCATTGCCCATCTGGAAAGCTACATCCACGGCGGTTTCGCCGCGGGGTAGGTGTAGCGGCAGGCGTGTCGCCTGCGAACCACAATCAAGCAGCCGACACGGCCGCCACTACAGTTTCCAAACTGTTTTCCCGGCCACAATCGTCCGTACGGCGCGGCCTTTCAGTTTCCAGCCGTCGAATGGCGAATTGCGCGACGCTGAGTGAAATTGACCAACCTTCACGGTCCAGTCCAGTTCCGGATCAATCAGCGTCACATCAGCGCGCGCGCCGATCGACAGCGTGCCGGCATGAATCTTCAATAAACCCGCGGGCTCGACCGTGTACATCTCGATCAATCGTGCGATGTCGATTGTGCGATGTTTGTGCACGAGCAGATCGAGAAATAACCCGAGCTCCGTCTCCAGCCCAATGATACCAAACGGCGCGGCGTCGAATTCGACTTCCTTTTCGAAATCTGCGTGTGGCGCGTGATCGGAACAAAGAACCGATAGCGTTCCGTCGGCGATTCCTTCCAGCAGCGCGTCCACATCGGTTTGCGAGCGCAATGGTGGATTCACTTTGTAATTGGTATCAAAGTTTTGGATCGCTTCGTCCGTCAACGCGATGTGATGCGGACACACTTCGCCGCTGATTTTCACGCCCCGCGCCCGAGCTTCACGAAGCAACCGCACACTGCCTGCAGTCGAGATGTGCTGGCAATGAATGTGATGACCGCAAAGTTCCGCCAGCAAAATGTTGCGCATCACGATCGCTTCCTCGCCCGCTGCAGGCCAGCCGGGTAACCCAAGCAGCGTGCTCCAATACCCCTCGTGCACAACTCCATTGCCGACCAAATTGTAGTCCTGACAATGATCGAGCACAGGCACGCCAACCATGCGCGCATATTCAACCGCGCGCCGCATTACCTCATGGTTTTGCACACAATGGCCATCGTCTGTGATTGCGACCACGCCTGCTTGCGCCAGTGAGCCGATTGGCGCGAGTTCTTCGCCCGCGAGATTCTTTGAAATAGCGCCGGTCGGCAAAACATTCACGCATGCGATGGCGGAGGCTCGATCTTTAATCCACGCGATCGTGCCCGGATTGTCTGGAACAGGCGACGTATTCGGCATGCAAACGACGGTGGTGAATCCGCCGGCCGCTGCCGCTCGTGCGCCCGAGTCGATCGTCTCCTTGTGGCTGAATCCCGGCTCACGCAGGTGCACATGCATGTCGATTAGGCCCGGCGCGACGATCAACCCACGTGCATCGATCTCTTCTGGTTGAGAGTTGAGAGTTGAGAGTTGAGAGACGTCCGCAATTTTTCCGTTGAGAATCAACAGATCGGCGATCTCATCCCGCTTGTTAGCGGGATCGATCACCCGGCCGTTGCAAATCATTGTGGCGCTCATCTGTGTGCTTGCTTTTCCAAGGCTGCATTCTCACTGCGACGTGTGGCAATCCAGCCCGGTGGCAAGTCGGCCAACTCGAGTACGCTCGGATCGAGTTCGACAATTTCGTGGAGTGCGACGACTGCGGCGTCATTCTTGCGAACGATCTCGCCGGTTGGGAATTGCCAACTTTGATCATCCTCGTCGCGACTAACGAACAGAATCGGCACTTCTCTGGACATGACTGTCTTAAGCGTAATGACGGCACAATTTGGAGGTTGATCGAACGGCCATTCATCGTTCTTCACGTCGCAATCCCTCCGCACAAATACAAGACCGCCATTCGGACTGCCAGGCCGTTGGTGACTTGATCGAGGATTACGCTTTGCACTCCGTCAGCGACCTCGCTATCGATTTCGACGCCGCGGTTGATCGGTCCGGGATGCATGATTAGACAATCCGGCTTCAAAAGTTTTGCGCGTTCTTTCGTCAGGCCGAACAAGTGGATGTATTCGCCGAGCCCCGGGAAATACTCTCTGCGCTGCCGCTCGTGCTGGATCCGCAAAAGATTCACGACATCCGCGTTCGGCAGGACGTCCTCTATCTTGTGCGAAACCTCGGCGCCCAGCTTTTCAAACTCGCGCGGAACCAGCGTGCTCGGGCCAACCAGCGTGACGCGTGCGCCGAGCTTGAGTAGACCGAACATGTTCGAGCGCGCCACGCGACTAAACAAAATGTCGCCGATGATCGCTACGTGCAGCCCGGCGATTTTACCTCTGCGCTCGCGGATCGTGTACAGATCGAGAAGCGCCTGCGTCGGATGTTCGTGCGCCCCGTCGCCGGCGTTGATTACGCTGGCTTTCAGTCTGTTTGCCAGAAACTGCGGTGCGCCTGCAGAGCTGTGGCGCAGCACGATAATATCGGCGTGCAACGCCTCGAGATTGCGCGCGGTATCCTTGAGCGTTTCGCCTTTAGTCAGGCTCGAAGTCGTTGCCGAGATATTGATCACGTCAGCGCTCAAGCGAAATGCAGCCAGCTCGAAAGAGGTGCGCGTCCGTGTGCTCGGCTCGACAAAAAAGTTGACTAGCGTTTTGCCGCGCAATGCGGGCACTTTTTTGATCTCGCGGGTGCCGACCTGCTTAAACGCGTCCGTTGTCTCGAGAACAAAATTGATTTCGTCGGCCGTCAACTCGCGCAGGCCAAGTAAATCCTTGCGTGTCCAACGCGTGGTCATGCGCTTTTGCGCAGAACTTTGGCGATCACATTCATTCTCTTTCCAGCCAAACGGCGTCCGGTTCGCTGTCGGTTTCTTGTAGGCGCACCTGAATCTGTTCGCGCATCGCGGTCGGCAAGTTTTTCCCGACGTAATCGGGACGAATCGGCAGCTCGCGGTGGCCGCGATCGACCAATACAGCGAGCTGAATGCGCGCGGGCCGGCCGAATGAATTGATTGCGTCCATCGCCGCACGCACGGTGCGACCGGTATAAAGGACATCATCCACAATGATGACCGTCCGGTCCTCCAGCGGCACCGGAAGTTTCGACGCGTGCACGACGGGCAATTCCTTGCGTGTGCCCACGTCGTCACGATGCATCGCTACATCGATGACGCCGGTGTCGACATCAGCTTTCTCGATGTCGCGAATGAAAGTCGCGATTCGACCTGCGATTTCCACGCCGCGCGACGGAATCCCCACGAGCAATACGCCTTCGACGTGCGGGTTTCGCTCGATGACCTCGTGCGCAATTCGGCGTAGCGCGCGACGAATTGCTTCCGCGTCCATGAGCGGGACGCCAGCGGCTGAATTCTGTTTTGGTTTCACGGTTCCCTTGGCGACCTCGCAGGATCGCCTTAAAGGTACAAAAAATTACGAGGCGGCCTGTTCGGTGCGCGCCTCCTTTCGTCGTCGCTCTCGCCAATTGGAGCGATGTTTCACGATCCAATCCAGCAAAGCTCTTTCAAAGCCGATGTCTTTCCCGGCTTTTTCGCTCTCGATCCACTTGTGCTTCAAAATTTCTGCGCGCTCCGCAAGAAACTCCTTGTAAAGCGCCGATTCTTTAACGAATTGCGCTTGCTCTGCTTCCGAAGAAGGCATGTCCGGTTGTTGTTCTTTCATGAGATTTCCACCTAGTCAACTCCCAACTGTTTCGGTCGCCGCATAAATCAAACACCCGAATTGGACGAGGGAAGCGCGGAATTTATTCCGTTCCCGCTGAGTGCGGTGGATGCGGCGCTACAGCAGCACTTTATGAATCGCGTCGGCAATCCGCCTAAATTCCGCAGTGACAGGTGATTGCGGATCCTCGGTCACGATTGGAATCCCACGATCGCCACCCTCACGCGTGGCGATGTCGATCGGAATCTGCCCGAGCAATGGAACACGCAACCGCTTGGCTTCCCGTTCGCCGCCGCCTGCGCCGAAAATATCATAACGCTTGTTGTCCGATGGCGAGACGAAATAACTCATGTTCTCGACCAGGCCGATTACCGGCACATTCACCTTTTCGAACATGGTTGCGGCCTTACGCGCGTCGATCAAAGCGACTTCCTGCGGCGTCGTAACGATGATCGCTCCCGATAACGCGACGGTCTGCACGATCGTCAGCTGAATGTCGCCCGTGCCGGGCGGGAGATCGAGCACCAGATAATCCAGTTCGCCCCATTCAACCTGCCGCAAAAATTGTTGCGTGTAGCGCGTGACCATCGGTCCGCGCAAAATCGCTGGCGAAGTGTCATCGAGCAGGAATCCCATCGACATCAATCGCAGCCCGTACTGCTCGATCGGCACGATCATGTTTTCATCCGTGGCCGTTGGCCGCTCGCGCGTGCCGAACATGAGCGAAATGCTCGGCCCATAAATGTCGCAATCACACAAACCGACGCGTGTGCCGGTTTGCTCGAGTGCAACGGCCAGATTTGCCGCAACTGTTGATTTGCCGACGCCGCCTTTGCCGCTTGCGATCGCGATGACGTGGCGGACTCCCGGAATCCGCGTGGCGGCCATGCCGACGCCCGCGCCGCCGGGAGGCGCGTGGATGTCGATCAAAACTTTCGCACTGCGGATGCCGTCGATATCGCGCAGTACGCGTTCTGCATCATGTTTGATCGTCGCCGGGATGTTTGGATCATTCGTCGCAAGCCCCAGCTGAACTTTAACGTCGCCGTTATCGATCTGGATCGACTTCACGAGGCCGAATGAAACGATGTCGCGAGTGAAGCCGGGATACTTCACGGACTTCAACGCGTTCTTTATTTGTTCCTCCGAAATCGACATACGTGAATGTACGTGCGCGAGACTGGACGTAAACGGCACTAATTCGCGATCTGCGAAGATTTTCCTGCTCGTCCCCGTTCTCCTCCTCGTCCTCGATTCGCGGGACTACCGATCCTGATAATCCACTCTGTAACGAATCTGGTAATCGTTTCCGCCGGAAAAGCGAGTCGGTTGCTGGTCGGCCTTTGCCACAAAGTCGGGTTTTTGCCACTCAGACCAGCTGCGGTACTTCGAGTTCATTGGATTCGCAGGGAGATGAACATTGAAAATCCGGTCTTCGTGCCCCGGAAACTTAAGAACGAAAAGCCGTCGCGAAGTGCGAAAATATATTTCTACATAGCCGGCACGCACGCCGGAGTTGGCAGGCGCTTCCGTGCGCCAGGTTCCGGGCATCGAATTGCGGTCCGTGTCGAGCTGCGCCTCAACGTTGGCAAGATTTTCGAGGGACTGGCCTTCCGGTGGTTTCACCTCAAACTCAAGCAACGGGGTTGGCCCGTTCAGATTCAGAACGTGCGGCTGAGCTGCGTACCAGATCCCCAACCCAGATGCGCCAATGGCAAACATCGACACACAAACGGTCACTAGCCCAATGAATAGCCAAATCCCGCGTATCCCTCGCCAGTAAAGGGTCAGAAGAACTGCGACCGGCGCGACGAGAACCGTAACGAGTATCGCGATTGCAACGGCAAAATAGCCGGCGCCGCCTTCAAACGACGAAATATGCATGACTTTGGCCAGAATCGCGCCAAGAGCGAAGCCAAGAAATAGTCCGGCAGCGAGACCGATGATTCCCCCGACAATCCCGAGAAGAATTGCGCTGACGGAAAGTTTTTTCGGCGCGGCTTGCATCGAAGAAAATCAAGGTGAATTGGACGGCGCCGACCTTTGAAGACGATCGATGCGTTGATGCGTTTGTCCGACTTCCACGACCAGCCCTGAATAATTCCATCGCCCGAGTGACTTGTTCGCTGACACGTAAATTGTCCCTTTTCCCTTGGGACCTGAGATGGGAATCGCCAGGTTAGATTCACCAGACGCGCCGTTGACATTCGTGTTTCCCGAAACAAGGAATCCATCTTTGAGTGGTGAACCGAGCGCTTCGATCACAACGGGATTCGCTTTCGCTCGCGCCAATGCATCTTTGTAAACCTCAGTCGATTTCATCGCGCTAAAGACGATCACAAGTATCGAGCCAACAAAAACGACGAACAGCAGCACCACAGTGAGACAACCTGCCGGCACGAACCATTTCCAATTTCGCTTCCACCAGTTGGGTCTGTGCGTTGGAATTGCAGGCTGGGTCTGCTCCACGAAGTTTTTCTACTTCAATCATAAGCCTATTTGCAATGGATCTCTTGACACGATGACAAGGAGTGACGGTTGCCCAAGCCGTCGTTCCTTGAGTCGCGGTGGCATGTCTGACGGTGCACTCCATGCTTGACGGATTGGATCACGGCAAGGCAGTATGTCCGCCATGAAAATTCAATGTTTTCTCCGAACCATTTTCGCATGCGCATCGATCGCGCTGTTGAATGCCTGCGCAACGGCGCCATCCGGCCCAGCCGCGCTCGCTGGTACGTGGACCAACTCCCTTGGCACTGTGTGGACCATCAATGCTGACGGTACATTTCACGTCACGGCTACCAAGCCAAAGGCAGAGATCTGGGGCACATACACGCTCGCAGGCAACACCATCACAGTTCAAGAGACCCGCCGTGTAGGGCCGATCCCCAAACAGTGCAGAGGCCCTGGCGTTTACAAATTTAGCCGACCGAATGCGAATACTTTAGCGTTCGTATTGGTTAAGGACGTCTGTAAGCCACGGATCCAAAACGTGACACAGCCGTGGACGAAAAAATAGCAGACAGACAGTAAAGATCAGAGGAAGGAGCGGTTCACCTGAACCGCCCGCGGCCGATTGAGGTCAATCACCGCTACCAATCGTTCGAAGATAAATTTCTTCTAGCCGCTGCGCTTGCGTGGCGAGATCGAAATTTTTTCGCACTGCTTCGGTGCCGCTCTGCGCGATGCGCGAAAGGAAGCCGGGGTCCCGCACCACATCCAGCAACGTTTCCACCAAGGCGAATTCATCACGCTCACGTACGAGCACGCCGCTCACGCCACTCTCGATTGCCTCGGGAATCCCGCCGTGCTCGGTTGCGAAGACGGGCAGGCCAGTAGCCATCGCTTCGAGCATTGAATTCGGAATACCCTCCTGATTTCCGTCGCGGCCGGTCTGGCTCGGGTGCAGGAAAATGTGCGAGCGGTAATAGATCTCGCGCAATCGCTCCTGCGAAACGAAGCCGGTGAACGACACGCGCTCCGCGATCTTCAATTCGCGCGCCAACGTCTCGAGTTCACCGAGCAACGGCCCTTCGCCCGCAATCGTCAGCGTTGCGTTTGGGTATTGACGAACGAAGACTTCGAAAGCGCGAAGGGTTACCGGCAGACCTTTTTTCTCGATCAATCGCCCAGCCTGCACGAATCGCCATTCGCCGTTTTTCGGGACAGCACGGTCGCGAAATGCAAATTCCTCCAGCGGAATTCCGGTGCGCTGGATCTCAACCTTCTCTGGGTCGCAGGCAAGATCGACGATCGCACGCCGCAGCGACTCCGACCTAACGAGAACCAGCTTCACCGCGTCGAGCATCTGCAAAGTCGCTTCTCGATAAGCCGACTTGTTCATGTCCACCATGACATCAGCGCCGTG